>JAKPQT010000290.1 GCA_029555885.1 Chloroflexota bacterium
TCGGTCCCTTCTGGCTCAGCGAGGATGCAGTCGGGGACATGGTTGCTGAGAGCCTACGCTTTCGTGACGGAAGAGTTTGCAGGCTTGAAGCGTTCTCTATCATGCCTAATCACGTCCACCTTGTCCTGGCGCCACTGCAGAAAGCTGATGGCGAATTTCACGCCTTGCCTACCATCCTACATTCCCTTAAGGAGGGTTCGACAGCGTTTTAGCGCGATTACGCCCTCTCGTAATCGCGTCGTAATCGCGTTTCGGCGGTTGGAGCGCCAACCGTAATCGGGTCAAAACGCGGTTACGATTTTGGCCCGGTGCGCCGGGCCTGGTTACGGCGCGATTACGGTGGTCCGAAGCCAGCCGTAAACGCGATGACACTTTTCTCAGTGCTCGCCATGCTCAGCTTTTGGGCTAGAATGGGGGTTGAGCAACGCCCCTGCACACCCGAAAAGGAGTCTGAACATGACGAGCACCTCTATTCTACCCTGGTTTGGCCGCCTGACACAGCTTGTGCGGCCCGGTCGGCCGTGGGTTCGCCCAGATCTGCACACCCTGGGCGCCCACCCGGATCGTTTACCACCGTTCGTGCAGGCATCGGTGGTGGCCCAGCGCTACCTTGACCTCCTCAGCCCCCTGGCCTGGGATCGCTTCCCCGAGCGCAACCTGGCCTGGCGGCCGGCGCCCGTCCCCTATGCGGCGCTGGCCGCCGCGTGCCTGATCAAGCTCGACCAGCAGCTTGTTTCAATGGGCCGCCTGCGGCAATACCTGGTTGACAATCCGGCGCTGATCTGGCTCTGCGGCTTCCCCCTCCAGCCCGCTGCCGGCGCCCCCTGTGGTTTTGACCCGGACGCCAGTTTGCCCACCGCGCGGCATCTGACGCGCATGCTGCGCGAACTACCGGCGGACGCCCTGCAGTTTTTACTCACCAGCAGTGTGGCTGTGCTGCAGGCTGAACTGGCCCCCTGCGGCGTGCACCTCGGCGAATGCATCGCCGTCGACACCAAGCACATCATCGCGTGGGTCAAGGAGAACAACCCCAAGGCCTACGTCAGCAACCGCTACGACAAGACCCAGCCGCCGGCCGGTGATCCCGACTGCAAACTGGGCTGCAAACGCCGCCATAACCGGCGAGCGCCGGGCACCGACGAACAGGCTGCCCCGCCGACGCCGGCCCAGAACCCGCGCGCCGCCAAGACCGTCGCCGTCGGCGAGTTCTATTGGGGGTATGCCTCCGGCGTCGTCGCCACCAAAGTGCCCGCGTGGGGCGAGTTCGTGCTCGCCGAGCTGACCCAGCCGTTCAACCAACCGGACGTCTCGTACTTCGAACCGCTGCTGACGGCCACCGAACAGCGTCTGGGCTTCCGGCCGCCCTATGCGGCCTTCGATGCCGCCTTTGACGCCTTCTACATCTATGAATACTTCGATCAGCCGCTCACCGACGCCCCGGATGCGCCCCACGGCTTCGCCGCCGTGCCCTTTTCCGGCCGGGGCGGCCATAAATTGCGCTTCAACGCCGAGGGTCAGCCCCTCTGCCAGGCGGAGCTGGCCATGCCGCCGCGCTACACGTTCCACAACAAGACCACCCGCGTCGCACACGACCGGATTCGCTACGCCTGTCCGCTGCGCTGGCCTGAACCCACAGCCGAAGCCTGCCCCGTCAACCACAAACAGTGGGCCAAAGGCGGTTGCACAACCACAATTCCGGCCAGTCGCGGCGCCCGCCTCCGCTATCAGCTCGACCGTGAGAGCGACGCCTACAAGGATGTCTACAAGCAGCGCACGGCCACCGAACGCATCAACAGCCAGGCCGTCGAACTGGGCATCGAACGGCCCCACCTGCGCAATGGCCAGGCCATCGCCCACCTGAACACGCTGATCTACATCCTGATCAACCTGCGCGCACTCCAACGCATCCGCCAACGCAAGGCCAATGGCGGCGGTACGTCGCCCAAAAATGCCTGACCGGACCTGATTACCCCAACCAACCGGGGGCGTTGCTCAACCTCCCCCAATCGTAACCGCGTTTACACGAACCGTAATCGCGCCGTAATCGCGTCGTAACCCCAGAAACGCGGTCGAACCCTCTTCATGGGATTGTTACTTGTTCATCCTCGGCGCGATGACGCTGGTCCCCTCAATGGGCGTGGGTTTCAGTCCCCTGACGGGGATTCATGGGATTGTTACTCTTCTCTCCGCTGACATTCCTGACGTTCAGGCGCCCGGCGCTGACAATTGCGTGCGCGAAAGCACGCGTTTGGGGCTTCCTGGCCCCCAAACGACTTGACAGTCGCGTTATCGAGCGCGGCGTTCATCCGCTCTCCACGCTATCGCGCTCGATAACGCGGTCAAGTGTGCGCCAGGGCTGATATTGCGCAGACCGGAGCCTGACGGCCGGTCTGTCCGGGGCTGTACGCGCGCTCGAGTTGTTAAGATTGGCGGCGTTAGCGGTCATCGCGGCGCCACCGCCGTCAGGCGCAAGGTCTGCACAACCCCCGTGCAAGATTGTCCTCTGCGAGTGCGAAGGGGGGGTGGGGCCATTTTCGCCGCGCTCGCAGGTGGCCGCGCTCGCACTTCTTGCTTTGCCGGGTACGGGCTCCGTCTGCCCAAGCCTGCGAGCACACTATACTGCACGGTTATGTCGGTGTCAAGTGGTTTGTGCCGCCGCCTCCCGAAACTCCCGGTACACGCGCGCCAAGTCAGCGGGCGTATAGTGCGCGTTCAGCCCGCTCGGATTCGGCAGCACCCATAGCGCCGCCCCGGTCAGCCCCTCCCGCTGCCGTCCCAGCGTGGCCTGCGGACGCCGGAATGCGGCCCGGTACGCGCTGATCCCTAACACGGCCACGGTGCGCGGGGCGTATTCTGCGACCTTCGCGACCAGCCGCTCGCCGCCCGCCAGGAGTTCCTCCGCGCGGAGCTCCGCGGCGGTCGCGGTCGCCCGCTCGACCAGGTTCGTGATGCCGTATCCGTGCAGGAGCAGCTCGCGCTCTTCATCTGGCCGCAGCACGCGCGGGGTGAACCCGGCCGCGTGCAGCGTGGGCCAGAACCGGTTGCCCGGCCGCGCAAAGTGATGGCCCGTGTAGCCGGAGTAGAGGCCCGGGTTGATGCCACAGAACAACACGCGCAGCCCCGGCGCGATCACGTCCGGGACGTGGCGGCCGGCTGCGCTTTGCAGGTCGGCTCGGGTCGGTCCCTTCATGGCTCTCCCTCAACTTGCAACCTGCAACCTTCGAACCTCAAACGTCAACTAATCTTCAATCTTCAATCTGCAATCTTCAATCTCCCGCCTCGCGCCATTTCGGGCAGTATAGCACTTGTGGTATAATGCAGGAAAGAGGAGGGTTGCCTATGAACATTGACCTTGACAAGCTAAACTGGCAGAAACTGGTTGCGCCGTATGCCAAAGCTGACCTGCGGCAGGCCATCTGGCAGCTCGTCAATACCGTCATCCCCTTCGTCGCGCTGTGGGGCGTGATGCTGTGGACCGTGACCTCGATGAGTCCCCGCATCCCCTACTGGGCGACGCTTCTGCTCGCCATCCCCACCGCCGGGTTCATGGTGCGCACGTTCATCATTTTCCACGACTGCTGTCACGGCTCGTTCTTTAAGTCGAAGCGGGCCAACGAGGTTGTCGGCTCGGCGCTTGGCGTGCTGACATTCACGCCATTCTACGAGTGGCGCCACGCCCACGCCATTCACCACGCGACCGCCGGCAACATCGACAAGCGCAACGTCGGCGACGTGCCGACCATGACGGTGCAGGAGTATCTCGCCGCGCCGTGGTACACCCGCGTGGGCTATCGCATCATGCGCCAGCCGCTGATCCTCTTCACGGTCGGCTCCGCGATCATGTTCCTGGTCGTGCACCGCTTCCCACCCAAGCACTCGGAACGTCGCGAGCGGCTCAGCGTACACCTGACGAACCTGGGACTGTTGGTCCTCTTCGGCGGCCTGATGCTGCTCTTCGGTTGGAAGGCGGTACTGTCTGTACTGCTGCCGGTCGCGATTCTGGCCTCGGCAGCCGGCGTGTGGCTGTTCTATGTCCAGCACCAGTTCGAGGGCGTCTATTGGGAGACGAAGGACCGGTGGAGCTTCGTGCGCGCGGGGATGCAGGGCAGCTCGTTCTACAAGCTGCCGCGCGTGCTCCAGTGGTTCACGGGCAACATCGGCTTCCACCACATCCACCACCTGAGCCCGAAGATTCCGAACTACCGGCTGGAGCAGTGCTTCCGCGCGACGCCCGCGTTCCAGATCCGGCCATTGGGCATCCTTCACAGCCTGAAGGGCGTCCGCCTGCATCTCATCGACGACGCCACGCGGCAGTTGGTCGGTTGGGAGGCGCTGCGCAAGTACCGGACCGGCCAACAGCCTGCCAAGTAGGCGTACTCTGTTCGTGCGGCGGAATGGGACGCTGATCTATCAGCGTTCCATTTTCTATGGCCCGACGGGCCATTCGACGGCCCCTCACTCGGGGCATTGGATCGAGACGTACAGCAGCCACTCGTCCAAATCTTACCCAGGCCCTCCCCTTCACCTCACGTCTCTCTCGCGCCCCAGCTGGCGACGTGGGCACGGATTAATAGAACGCTGATACACGCTGATGATCATGATTGCCATGATATTCATTTATGCTGGCTTCATCAGTACACTCAGTCTCGCCGGCACAGTTGATCCAATTATCCGAAAGATCATGACTCTCAGCGTCCATCAGCGTTCTATTCGACCTTCGGATACCCGACGCCATTGTATTGGGGGCTGCCCGCCAGCGCAAGCCTTTTAAGATGGCCTTAACGTCGGACATAGGTTGCGCTAAAGTCAGGCGCACGCGCATACGGTAATCTGCACGCGGCGTCATTGATAGAGGAGAGCAAGCCTTGCTTCCTACACCCATAGCATCCGACCGGCCCGCACCGCCCCAGCCCGGCGAACTCACGGCGCCGATCGTCGGCGCTTCGCCGATGATCGTCGCCCGGGGCCTGACCAAGCAGTTCATCGGCGGCAGCGGCGTCTTCGATATCGACCTGACCGTCCCGCGCGGCGGGCTGTTCGGCTTCATCGGGCCGAGCGGCTGCGGCAAGACCACCACCGTGCGCCTGCTGACCGGCATCTACGAGCCGTCAGCGGGCGGCGTCTCCGTGATGGGCAGCCACCCGCTGCGCTTTACGCAGGCGCAGCGCACCCGCATCGGCTACATGCCGCAGCATTCGGTGCTCAGTCCCGACCTGACCGTGTGGGAGAACCTCAACTTCTTCACGTCGGTCTACGGCATGAACTTTCGCCGCAAGGACCGGCTGATGGAGCTGCTGGAGTTCGTGGAGTTGGTCGAGCACCGCGATAAGCTGGTGCGCCAGATCTCGGGCGGCATGCAGCGTCGCGTGGGCCTCGCCGCGACCCTGGTCCACAGCCCCGACCTGCTGTTCCTGGACGAGCCGACCGCGGGCATCGACCCGGTGCTGCGGCGTAAGTTCTGGGACCATTTCAAGCAGTTGCAGAGCGAGGGCCGCACGCTGTTCGTGACCACGCAGTACGTGGGCGAGGCGGTCTACTGCGACCTCGTGGGCGTGATGGCCGACGGCTACCTGCGCGTGCTGGACACGCCAGACGGCCTGCGCCGCCGCGCGCAGGGCGGGGCCGATGCGGTGGACATGACCACGGAGACACGGTTGGATGCGGCGACGCTCGGCCAGTTGCTGACCGTCGAAGGCGTGAAGAGCATCAGCCGGGTGGCAAATACGTCGCTGCGCATCCAGGTGGAGGACGCCGCGACTGCCATCCCGGAGATCGTGGACTGGTGCCGCGAACATCAGATCGAGGTGACATCGGTGCAGCAGTACGTCCCGCCGTTCGACGATGTGTTTGTGGAGCTGATGAGGCAGGAGCGAAGCCATGAGCAGCAAGCGGCGTAATCTCCTCGAACACATCGCGCGGATTTTCATCCGCACCTCCTCGTTCCTGATCATGGAGATCGTGGAGATCCTGCGCCAGCCGCGGCTCGTGCTGACGCTGGTGCTCGGCCCCTTCCTGATCCTGCTGCTGTTCGGCATCGGCTATCGCAACGAGGCGCGGCCGCTGCGCACGATGTTCGTCGTGCCTGAGAACGAGGAACTGCGCCGCCAGGTAGAGGAGTACGCCAAATCCATCGGCCCGCAGCTCGTCTTCTCCGGCATCACGGCGGACGAGAACGTCGCGCGCCGCGCGCTGGGCAACGAGGAGGTGGATGCCATCGTCATTCCGCCGACCGACGCCTACAACACCGTGCGCAACAACGAGCAGGCCGTGTTCCGGCTCTACCACAACGAGCTGGACCCGATCGAGGCGGAGTACGTGAACGTCTTTGGCCGCATCTACGTGGATGAGATGAACCGCCGCGTGCTGCGGGCCATCACAGAGGAGGGGCAGACGGAGTTCTCCGGCGTCGAGCGCGACCTGGAGGCGACCCGGCAGAGCATGGCCGCGCTGCGCCTCGCCGCGGAGGCCGGCGACCGCGCCGGAACGCGACAGCAGGCGCGTGCCCTGGACGGCAACCTGAGCGCACTGGAGATTGCGGTGGGTGCGAGCATCGGCCTGCTGGCCGGGGTGAGCGGGATTGCGGGCGAGGATGCCGCCGCGGATGCGACGGAGACCAGCGCGCTGCTGGGCGAGATGCGCCAGGACGCGCAGGCTGTCAACGAGGGAAACCCCGACGTCGAGACCCTGGCCCGGCTGGAGCGCAACCTGGGGACGCTGGAGGAACGCCTGAGCGAGTTCCAGGACATCGACGCGGCGATCCTGGTCAGCCCCTTCCGCAGCGAGGTGCAGAACCTCTCGCGGGTGGCAATCGATGTGACCGACTTCTATGCGCCCGCGGTGATCGTGCTGCTGCTCCAACACCTCTGCATCACGTTCGCGGGTTTGTCCGTGGTGCGCGACCGCCGCTCCGGCGCGATGGAGCTGTTCCGGGTGTCGCCGCTGGCCGCGGCAGAGATGCTCATCGGTAAATACGTGAGCTACTTCCTGTTCGCCAGCGTGCTGGCAGCCGTGCTGACTGCGATCCTGGTGTACCTGCTGAAGGTGCCGATGATCGATTGGTGGCAGAATTATGCGATTGCGGTCGCCGCGCTCATCTTCGCCTCGCTGGGCGCGGGGTTCGTCATCTCGCTGATGTCGACGACGACGACGCAGGCCGTCCAGTATGCCATGCTGCTGCTGCTGACGAGCGTGTTCTTCACCGGCTTCTTCCTGCGGCTGGACAACCTGATCACGGGCGTGCGGGTCATCTCGTGGTTACTGCCCGCGACCTACGGCATCCAGCTCCTGCAGAACATCATGCTGCGCGGCCAGGGCGTGGACTTCGGGATGATTAGCGCGCTGCTGGCCATCGGGGCGTTCCTGATGATCGTCTCGTGGACCCTCCTGCGCAAGCTGATGGCGCACGAGTAAGAGCAGAATAGAACGCTGATTACGCTGATGGTCATGATCTTCATGATTTGATAATCGATAGAGATCATGAACATCAGCGTTTATCTGCGTTCTATTGTCGTTTGCCTACGGGAGCTTCAGGCCGCACTCGGGCCGGCTGAAGGTGTGGCACCAAGTGCAGTCATACCGCTTGCTCTCGACGTGCTTGCTGTGCATGTCCTTGTATGAGAGCTTGTTGGGGTCCTTGTAGCCATGACACTGCGTACAGACCTGATCGGCGGGTCCCTTCAGGGTGTACCCCAGCGCATCCAGGTTCATCTGCGCGCCGTTGTTGTGGCAGGCCTCGCAGCGTAACGCATCATCCTTCGGTGAAACCCCGTGCGTGATGAGTTGCTCGGCGCGGGTGTTGACCCAGGAGTACGGTCCGCTCAGGCCCATGAAGGCGACGCCGCGCGCGGCGGCCTCCTCGTATTTGCCCGTCATGAAGTTCCACAGCACATCGTACTGCACCATGCTGCCGGTCGCATCATGCCGCGGCTGGACCGAGGTGTGAATCTTGAGCGGGTAGATCTTGGCATTGGCTTCCTGGACACTGCCGTTAGCGCCGGCCATCGTGTACGTGCCGTCCGGGTCTGCGGCGATGGGCTCCGGCAGGTTATAGACGTAACTTGTGCCGTTCCACCAGTCGTAGGCCGGCTTCACATTGGACTGTTTGACCTCTTCGCCGACCCAGCCGCCCTGCCCGCTGCACGCGGCGGGGTTCCAGACCGGGTGCGTCCAGTCGCGCGACATCTCAGTGGGCATGTCTTTGGCGAACTGCGGGATGTGGCAGGTCTGGCAGGCCACGTGCGCCGTGTGCTTGTCCAGATCTTTGTTGCCGTGCGGCTGCGCGCTATGGCAGTCCTGGCAGGCCTTGACCGGCCCGCCCTCGGAGATGCGGAGGTCGATGCCCTTGCCGGCAATCTTGTGGTCGGTGACGGTATGGCAATCCTGGCAGACGAGATTGGCGCCCTGCGGCGACATATGGATGTCGCTCGAATAGGCCGGGTTCACCAGCGCAGAACTCATGTCCCCGCGCTTCACGCCGTCGCCGCCGCCCGCGGTCGCATGGCAGCGCAGACAGGTGGCGCGCGTGGGGAGGTGGACGTTCTGGGCCAATTGGACCATCGTCGTGCCCTCGGGCATCAGGTCAAAGCGCGGCTGCATCGTGTAGTTGCCCTCGGCATTCTTTTGCGGGGTCCAGTAGGTTTTCGTGTTGCCCTGCCAATCGGTCACCGTCACCGGAATGTCAAGGGGTTGCAGCGAGCGCCGGTAGGTGTCGCTGTGGCAGATCAGGCAGTCGACATCGTTGGGCGTGAGATTGGATACTTTGCCTGTGGATGCATGGCATGACAGGCAGGCATAGTCCGCCGGTTCGGGCGACGTGCAGTAGGTGTTGACCTCGGACCATTTGCCCTCCCACTGCATGTGCTCCGAGTGCAGCGCATCGTCCGCCTGCTTAGCGTGGCAGGCGATGCAGGTCTGCGGCCCGTCGTATTGGGCGATGCTGCCGTGCGGGTTGGTCGGATCGGGCGTGTTGGTCGCCGTCGGATTGGTGACCGGCGTGTTCGTCGGCGGGATAGCCGTGGCGGTCGCAGTAGGTGTCTGCGTCGGGGGCAGATTCGTCGGTGTCGACGTCGCTGTGCTGGTGGGTGGCACCGCCGTGGGCGTGGTGGTCGCCGTCGGAGTTGCAGTGCTTCGGGGTGGCACCCGGGTGCGAGTGCGTACTGGCGCGGCCTGGTTGACAATTAGTGGCGCATTGACAACCCAGGCTGTCGTCGAGGCCCTGCTGAGCGCAAGGACCTGGTCCTGGTTCCCTGCCGCTGCGGGCGCCGTCGCGTTGGCTGGCTGGGCCAGCAAAAACGCGGCGAACGCGAGCGCGACGAAGGAGAGCAGATAGCGTAAACGCATGCTTCTGGTTCCTCCATGTCTCAGGGTGAGTGTTGACGTACGAGGCGTCGTTCGATGGAACTGCAATGTATACGTACTAACGTGGCACTATAACTAAAGATACGGATTCTGGGAAATCTAGAGGATGAGGTTGTGGGGAGCGAAAGAATAGGACACTGATCGAACTGATTGAACTGATCCTCAAGATACGAGAAAGATCAGCTCAATCAGTTTCATCAGTTCAATCAGTGTCCTATTACTCACTCGGCGAAGAAGTGCGCCTCCACCAGCGCGCAGAGGGCGTGGTAGATGGCGAGGTGGCGTTCCTGGACGTCGGCGGTCTCCGCGACCGGCACCCTGATCGCGACGTCGCAGAAGGGCAGCATCTTGCCGCCTGTCGCGCCGGTCAGCCCGACCGTTCCTACGCGGAGCGCCCGCGCCACCTGCAGCGCGTGTCGCACGTTGGCCGCGTTGCCAGATGTGCTGATACCGATCAGCACATCGCCGGGCCGGCCATAGCCGTAAACCTGCTGCGCGAAGATCATGTCCGCGGCCACGTCGTTGGCATAGGCCGTGATGAGCGAGGTGTGGCTGACCAGCGAAATGGCGGGCAGCGCGCCCTGCAGGTGGCCGGCCAGGTACGCGCCCTCATCGGCGGTAACGGCCTCGAGCTGCGCCCGGACTGCCTCGGGCACGGGTCGCCGCCGCAAGAACCCCTTCATCAGCTCCCCGACGATGTGCTCGCTGTCGGAGGCGCTGCCGCCGTTCCCACAGATGAGCACCTGGCCGCCCTGGCGGTAGGCCGCAATAAGCAGATCGCGCGCGGCCTCGATGTCCGCCATGATGTCTGCGAGCTCAGGATACTTCCTGAGCAGGGTTGCCAGATGGGTCATGCCATCACCCCTATCGTATTAGTGTTCCAGGCGCTGACCTCCAGCCTGCGCTCATCTTCGGGCACACCATCCCACGCAACTGCGATAGTGCGGCCCTCGCCGGGGAGCAGGGAGAAGTAGTTGTCATCGAAATACACATACCCTGCGCTGCGGACGGGCCGCGCGTCCTCGATCCAGACGTTCAAAGCAGCGGCCTGACCGGTGTTGCGTATAGTCATATTGTCCTGATTCTGCTCGATAGTCAGGTTCGTCCGGGGCGCGCCGAGCAGCGGTCGCAGGTCGGTGCCCACGCCGAACAGGTAACGATTGGCTGCCAGGACGCGACCGTCTGCGGCGGTCAGGGTCAGGTCGAGGAAGAAACCCTGCTCGTCGACGGGCACGGTCCAACTGGTGAGCGCGGCCAGCCGGGTGGCTCGGTCTCCCGCAAGCGTGTGCGTTGACGTCACCTCGCCGTACACCGTGCCGCTCAGGCCGACCAGCCGGGCCTGCAGGTGCGCCGCGATGTCCTCCGGCCCGGAGACGTTGGCCCAGGCCTCCGCCTCGAACGCCGTGCCGCCCTCCCTGGCCAGGCGAGGATAGGCCGCAGTGACCGTCACCGGGGCGTACGCGCGGGCTATCGTGTAGTAAGCGGGCTTCGGCCGGGCATAGAAATCGACCGCAGATGTGCAGGCCGGGTTGGGGTACGGCTCGTTGAACTGCCAGGGCAGCGACCCGCTGTTGCGCCACTTGCGGCGGCGGTTGGCTTCGATGGCATAGCGCAGCCCCTCGGCCTGGGTGAACTGCGTGGCACGGATCAACTCATCCACCTTGGTGAGCGGGCCGAACATGCGGTCCCAGGTGTCGCGGCGGACCCACCAGGAGGCCAGGTGGCTGTAGAGCGGGTTGTCGAGCGAGACCGGCGCCTGCGCCTCGCGCGGCGCGAGGTCATCCAGCGTGCGCCGGTTAGCCATGCCCTCCGAGCCGAACTCGCTGTGGAGCAGGGAGGTCGTGCGGTTGTACAGCGTATACTGCTCGGTGAGCCCCTGGTAATCCCACGGGCCGTGGACGTCGTGCAGGGCCTCAGGCGCGCGCTCGATGATCTCCAGCGAGTTCCCCATGGTCGGGCCGGAGGGCGAGCTCGGCACCCAATAGCGGCCCGGGTCAAGCCGCTGCACGGTCTCTTGCAGCGCGGCCAGCACGGGCGAATCGCTCTCGTTGAGCGGGATGTTGGCCGGCCAGAAGTGGAGCTCGTTGCCCCCGCACCAGACGGC
>JAKPQT010000296.1 GCA_029555885.1 Chloroflexota bacterium
GAAAAAGCAGAGGGTTGGCAAACGGGTCACCGCTCAACTCCGCGCCCGGCACGGAAATCGTGCCTTGCTGGCGCAGCAGGTAGGCGCCGTAGCCTGCGGGGATGAGCAGCAGGACATCCAGGTAAGCGCGCTGCCACCACGGCGGGCGCAGCAGCCGCGCACGTTCCTGCTTATAGGTGACAATGGTGAACTTGGCCGCCGAGAACGTCGGCCAGAGCTGCGCCAGCAACGCAATGGCGAACGCAGCCAGGCCGAGTTCGAGGGTCGTCGGGCTGAAGCTCACCCGCAGGTCGGGCCGTTGTGTGAAGTCGAGGAAGCTCGTCGTGGAGCCGACGGCCTGGGCAATCCAACTGCTGATGGGCACCGCGGCCAGGAGCGCCAGCAGGCCCAGCACCGCCGCCTCAACAAAGGCGATGCCTACCACCTGCATGGACGTGGCCCCGCGGCTGCGCAGCACCGCGATTTCATTCCGCCGGCTGTTGACCGCCAGGCCGACCGTCAGCCCGATGAAAGCCAGCAGCAGGCCGAGCGTCGGCACGTTGAACGCGTACAATAGCACGGTCAGCAGCATCGCGGAGCGGCGATAGGACTGGAGCGGCGTGAGGGGGGAGCGGTCGAGGCTAGCCCCGGGCAGGAGGCTGCCCACCCGCTGCTGCAACTGCATGATACGGCTGACCAGGGCGGGGACTTCAGTAACGGTGACATCGTCGCCATCCAGCACGAAGTACCACAGCCCCAGGTAGATTTCGTTCTCCAGATAGGGGCTCAAGTACTGCAGGAAGGTCGCTTCGGGGACGATGAACTGCTCTTCCAGGCCGACAGGCCGGTAGAACCAGTACAGTTCATTGGGGTCCCGGGCGTCCCAGACGCCGGAGATGCGGACGGGGATCTCAAACCGGCGGGTGCTGCCCCGCTGTTGCGGCACGAGCGCCACGTATTCCTCGCCCGCGTGCAAGCCGAGCTTCTCTGCCAGCCCATCGCTCACCAGCACCTCGACCGGTTCGGTGCTGCCGGTTGCGGCGGGGCGGGGCCAAGTCCCTTCCACCAGGTTGATATGGTTCTCGAAGTCGCTCGCGGTGCTGAAGGACACCCAGGCGAGCGGTTTTTTGACGTCATCGTATTCGACCGCGTTCGCCGGAAAGAGGCGCAGGTTGTCGGTCTTGAAGTGACGCACTGCCACCTTCTGCGGCATGTTGAGTGCATCACTCAGGCCAAGAGACATGAACGCATCCAGCGGCTCGACATCGGCCCACTCGACCGCGCCATGCCATGAGCCGATATAGCGAAACATGAACGCGAACGGCTCACGGGAGGCCGCCGTCGTCTCCTGGATCTGCTCCCCGGTGCCAAACAACCCGGTCTTGAGCATGCGGTAGTACACGGCATCGGCATAGGCCGGCACGCTCATGACCAGCGCACTGGAGACGATCAGACCCAACAGGGTCGCGATACTCAGGCCGAACTGCGACAGGAGTCGCTTCAGGGCAACGACGACAATCGCCCAGGTCCGCAGCAGGAAACCCATGCTTACCGCCCTACGATTGTCTGGCCCTCTTCCAGGCCCTCCAGGATTTCGACCTGGTCTTCATTCTTGACGCCCAGCTTCACATCCTGGCGGCGCTGTGCATCCCCATCCTGGACGACCACGAAGTTGCGTCCCTCGAAATTGCGGATGGCCGCAGGCGGCAGCCACAGGGCCTCCTTACGCTCCTCCAGAATGATGGTGAGCCGGATGAGGTCGCCGAGATCGTATTCCTGGATGATCGCAGGGTCAGTGACGGTGAAGCGCGTCGTCTTGTCCTCTTCCTGGACTTGGGTGCTCGCCCCGCCGCTGCCGTAGGGATACGGCAGCCGCCGAATGGCAGCCTCGAACTCCTGGCCGGGGCGGCTGACCGGGCTGGCCTTCGCGATCATGCCCTCAGTTAGTTCCTGCATTTCCTCGGTCTTGAGTTCCGCGGCAATCTCGCGCTCGCCGGGGATGGACACTGTCGCCACCGGCTTGAAGGCTTCGGCCGCGCGGCCTTCCGTCAGCACGATGGACATCACCATGCCGTCGAACGGGGCAATGATCTGCGAGTCAGCGATGGCCGCCTGGACCCGCTTGACTTCCAGCTCGGCGCGCGCGACGTCGTTGGCGATGAGCGGGTCAATGCCCTGCTCCAGCGTGCTCACTGCGAGTTGCGCCAGTTTGACCTGCTGCTCCTGCAGTTGCACCTGGTACTTGTGCGCGGCGATGTCCTGCATTGTCAGGTCGTAGGCAGCCCTGGCCTTGTCATACTCCATGGTGGCCTGCTGCAGGGCAGCCGCCTGCGGTGAAGCGCCCACATCGTTGCGCCACGCGATTTCGTCATACGCGCCCTGCGCCCGATCGCGGGCCAGTTGCGCCTGAGCCAGGGTGATCTCGGCCTGCTTCTGGCGCGGGGTCGGGTCCTGCATCCGCACCAACTGGAGTTGTAGCTGCGCGGTTTCCAGGTTGATTTGGGCCCGCTGCAGCTCTGCGCTTAGGTTCCCTTCAGCCTTCGCCACAACCGATTTGGCCCGGTTAAGCTCCAGCTCCGCCGACTGAAGCTGGCGTTCCAGGTCCGGCATTTCGAGCTCAGCCAGGACCTGCCCTTCCGTGACGGTGTCGTTCCGCTTGACGTGGATGGCCTTAACTCGTCCGCTCGAGCGGAAGAACAACTCTTGCTCCGTCACAGGCACCACACGGCCAGTGACCTGCAACCGGCGCACGACGTCGCCGCGCGCGACGGTGTACATCGGTTTCTGCGCGACGATGGGCGTCGGGATCGGTGTCGGCTCGGCCTCGTCTGCCGCGGCGACCTCCGCAGCCGGCCGCGCCGAAGGCAGCAGGGAGCAACTGGTAGCAAGAATGGTGACGAGCAAGAGCAGGCTGAAACGACCGAGGATTGAAAAGGGATGGACAGTTTTCTTCATTGATCACTCACCAAAGGATTTGGCGTCGCTCCGGACGTCAGACAGAATGTCGGATAGCTAACTCGTAGCCCAGGGCCTTGTGCCCGGCAGATGCCTGATAGTATATTGCGAAAGCGCCCATCCGGACATGCGCACGGTCATACAACGGGCGCTTTTCCGCTTATTTTTGGCGATCAGCGCGCTGAGGGCGGTCAGCTCCTGACCGCAGCCTTCAGGTTCTTGAGCCGCTTCATTACATCGTTGGCGCCGCGGCCAAAGTAATCGTGGAGGGTCACGTATTCTGCATACAACTGATCGTAGACCTGCTTCGCCGCGGGGTTGGGCTCGTACTGGTCCGCGCGCAGCCCGGCCATGTGGCGGGCGGCCTCCACGATGGTGTCATAGCCGCCGGCTGCCGCGCCTGCAGCGACTGCGCCGTGCATGGCCGCGCCCAACGCGCCGCCCTGGTGGGTGCGCGCGACTTTGATGGGCCGGCCAGTGACATCGGCGTAAATCTGCATGAGTAGCCGGTTCCGGTCGGGCAGGCCGCCGGTCGCGACGATCTCGTGCACCGGCACGTCATTGTCTTCAAAGGCCTCGATAATCACGCGCGTGCCGTAGGCCGTCGCCTCGATGAGCGCGCGGTAGATTTCCTCGGGCCGCGTCAGCAGCGTCATCCCCAACAGCAGGCCAGTCAGGTCCACGTCCACCAGCACGCTGCGGTTGCCGTTCCACCAATCCAGCGCCAGCAGCCCGCTCTCGCCCGGCCGCAGCGCCGCGGCCTGCTCCTCCAACAACTGGTGGATATTGATGCCGCGCGCCGCGGCCTCGCGTTCGTAGGCGGCGGGCACGCAGTTCTCCGTGAACCAGGCAAAGTGATCGCCCACGCACGACTGGCCGGCCTCGTAGCCGAAGAAGCCGGGGATGATGCCATCTTCCACGTAGCCGCACATCCCTGGGACGATGCGCTCCTCCGTGCCCAGCACCATGTGGCAGTTGGACGTGCCCATGATGATGACCATGCGGCCCGCCTCAGTGACGGTCGCCGCGGGCACTGCGACGTGCGCATCGACGTTCGCCACGGCGACAGCGGTGCCCGGCTGGAGCCCCGTCCATGCGGCCGCCTGCTCGGTCAGCCCGCCGGCGCGCTGGCCCAGTTCCGCAATCTTGCGGGAGAGCTTGTCATCGACCAGCCGCTCCAGCCGCGGGTCCAGTGCGCGGAAGAACTCGTTTGGCGGAAATCCATCGTGCTTCGACCAGATGCCCTTGTAGCCCGCGGTGGTCAGGTTACGGGTCTCGACGCCGGTGAGCTGCCAGATAACCCAGTCCGCAGCCTCCAGGAGACGGTCAGCACTCTCGTAGATCTCCGGATCCTCGTCCAGAATCTGCCAGGCCTTCGGCACGAACCATTCGGAGCTGATCTTCCCACCGTACCGGTCCAGAAATGCGTAGCCGAGCCGCCGCGCCGTTTCGTTGAGCTTGTTGGCCTCCGGCTGCGCCGCGTGGTGCTTCCACAGCTTGACCCATGCATGGGGCCGGCTGCGGTATTCGGGGAGGAAGCAGAGGGGCGTCCCATCGGCCTTCGTGGGCAGCATCGTGCAGGCGGTGAAGTCGATGCCGAGGCCGATCACATCCTCCGGTGCGATGCCGCTCTCGGCCAGCACGGCAGGAACCGCGTGCCGCAGCACTTCCAGGTAGTCGTTCGGGTCTTGCAGGGCCCAGTCCGGCTCCAGCCGGACGCCTCCTGCATCGGCGGGCAGCCGCTCATCGAGCACGCCGTTGGCATAGGGATGGACGTAGGTGGCGACTTCACGTCCGTCGGCGACATCCACGAGCAGCGCGCGGCCCGACTCCGTTCCGAAATCAACGCCGATCACGTATTTGGGCATAAGGCCTCCAGGACTTGTCATCGGGATACAATGTGGCAGCGAGAACAGCCTGAGAACAGACGATATTCTACCATATAAAACGGTTTTAGAGGAAAATGGGACGATGGCCCGAACAGCAGCAATGGTAGCATCGACAGGCGACTCAAGACGGTAGCACGCTTCACAACCTTGAAGAACTGCCAACTTGTATTCGGAAGCACCTGGTAATCGCCACCACTTCATGGGACGCTCACTGCATAACTCCCGTTCTGGATTCACAAGATCGGTGCGGCCGTTTTTTGTGTTGCGAAGATGACCAGCCGTGAGGTCTGTGAAACATGCGCGGCGCTCAGAGGGGGTAAAACAAGACCACACGGTTGCCTGGATGGCAGTTCCGTGTGGACTAAGTCGGGGAGAGAGGATTTGAACCTCCGACCTCACGGACCCGAACCGTGCGCGCTAGCCTGTCTGCGCTACTCCCCGTACGCTTGCAATTATAGCCAGGGCGGGCGAAAATGCAAATCGGCATGGACCCACCCTTTTTCGT
>JAKPQT010000302.1 GCA_029555885.1 Chloroflexota bacterium
GACTACTGCCTGCTGACCGGCAAGGAACCAGACGCCGGCGTGCCCGGCCATCACCTGGCGGGTAAGGAGGGGTCTCCGCCGTGCAAGTAACCATCGACGGGTACGTGTTCGAGCAGCAGTCGCATGGCGGCATTTCGCGCATCTATCACGAGATGCTGCCACGGATGTGCACTCTGGAGGACGATCTCATCGTATCTCTGGTGACCTGCGGTCGGCTCCTGCAGGCACTGCCCAGCCACGCCCGGATTAGGCACCGACGACTGTGGCCAATCGGGGCGCTCATGCAGCCGGAGCGCCTCTGGGCTCCGTGGATCGCCAGCGGTCGCCGGCTCGTCCAGGCGCGCGGTTTGGACACTGGCGAACACACGATCTGGCTATCCACGTACTACACCTCGCCTCCGAGAGACTGGGGTGGGCCCCGCCTCGCCGTCGTCTATGACCTCATTCCAGAGCAGTTCCGCGACCAGTACCGCAGCCGCCATGCCGAGTGCCTCCGCACGGAAAAGCGTCGCGCTGTGGAACAGGCAGACGTGGTCCTGTGCATTTCGGAGGCGACCCGGCAGGCGCTACTCGAGACGTACAGCGTCCCGGCAGATCGTACGCGGGTGGTCCATCTCGCCACGGGAGCGCCGTTCGGCCCGGCGGCTGGCAACGTGCCGTCTGCTCAGGACGGGTACCTGCTGTACGTTGGCGGGCGGAGCGGCTACAAGAGCTTCGATCTGCTGCTGCAGGCGCTGGCAGGATGGCCGTCTGACCGCGGCGAACGGTTACATCTGATCGCTGTCGGCAAGCCCTGGTCTCGCGCGGAGCGTCAGCGGATAGCACAGTTGGGCCTGGTGGATGTGGTGTCGACGAGGTGCGGCGTCAATGACGAAACCCTAGCCGACCTCTACCGCGGCGCGGCCGCGCTGGTCTACCCGTCCCTCGCGGAAGGCTTCGGCATCCCCTTGCTTGAGGCGCTGGCCTGCGGTTGCCCGGTGGTTGCCTCGCGCATCCCGGTGGCCGTCGAGGTGGCCGGTGAGGTGCCGATGTACTTTGCGCCTGGCAACGTCGAGAGCCTCACGCAAGCGCTGTGTACTGCGCTCCGCGAAGGTCGCGCGGAATGGCGCGTGGCTGCTGGCCGTGACCGCGCCGCCGCCTTCACGTGGGAGGCCACAGCGCGCGGAGTGCTGGAGGTGCTGCGTGCGCTCGCCTGACCTCGCCAACCTGCCCGCGCCACCGCTCGGCGCGCTGGGTTGGCCCTGGACTGTCAGCGCCCCGGAGGCAGGCGAGCCCGGCGATTGGCCGCCTGTCAGCATCGTGACGCCGTCGTACAATCAGGGCAAGTTCCTGGAAGCCACCATCCGGTCTGTGCTGCTGCAGGGGTACCCGGACCTCGAATACCGGGTCCTCGACGGCGGTTCGACGGACGGCTCGGTGGCAATCCTGGAGCGTTACGCACCGTGGTTGACCGAGTGGGTCAGTCGGCCAGATGCCGGCCAGGCCGACGCCATCCAGCGGGGTTGGGAGCGGTCGGCGGGCGAGTACCTGGGTTGGCTGAACTCAGATGACCTCCTGACTCCTGGTTCCGTGCGGGCCGCCGCGGGCACCCTGCGCGAGCACCCGGGTTGGTCCGGAGTGTATGGGGACGTCCTGCACG
>JAKPQT010000399.1 GCA_029555885.1 Chloroflexota bacterium
ACGTCCGCGCGCTCCGCGAGTGGCGTATTCACAGATGTCTCCGAAAATCGGAGCGGCGGCAGCGGCGCCTGACTCAGGCCCTTCGATGAGAACGGCCACCACCAGCCGGGGGGACTCAACTGGAGCAAACCCCACAAACCAGGCGTTGAAAACCGGAGCTCCGGACGCGTCCACCCGCCCGGTCTGCGCAGTGCCGGTCTTTCCGGCCACATCCATGCCGCTCAGCGCGGCGCTGGCAGTCCCGCGCGACGCAACCCCGGACAGCATCTCCCGGAGCGCCGCGGCCACATCGACACGGAGCACACGATCACCCAAGGCCTGCGGCGGCAGTGATGGCGCGGACGGCACGCGAGTCACGCGCCGGCCGTCAGGCCCGCACGCTTCGAGCACCAGCTCAGGTCGGCACGACATACCTCCATTGGCCACGGCACACATCATCACCGCGGCCTCGAGTGGGCTCATCTGCACCAGCGATTGCCCAAGTGCCAAATTGGCCAGATCAGCCGGCCCCAGCCGGGTCCGACTGTGCGGTAGTACGCCAGTGAGACTGCCTGGGAGGCGCGCCGCGCTGGCCACGTCGGGGTCGCCGATTCCCAGCGCACGGCCGAAATCCAGTATCGGTTGGGCGCCGAGCTGCATGGCCGCGTCTATGAACGAAGTGTTGCACGAGTGGATGAGCGCGTCCTGGAAGGTGATGTCACCATGCCCGCCGCGTTCCCGCGCGTGGCAACTGAAGGTGTGTCCGCCTGCTTCTATGCTGCCGGTGTCGGTGTAGACGGAGTCGGGGCTCTTTGCTCCTGTAGACAGGGCCGCCGCCGCTATGACGACTTTGAATATCGAGCCGGGATAGTATGGACGGATGGCCCGGTTGATCATGGGTGCATCTCGCTGGGTAAGGCTGCTAGCCATGTCATCCGGGTTGTAGGTAGGCCGCGACGCCATGGCAAGCACCTGGCCGGTCCATGGATCCATGGCCACCACCGCTCCGGCCATGCCGGGCGCTCGACTGTCCAGGACTTCCTCGACATGGGCCTGAAGGCCCGAATCCACCGCCAACCTTACCCAGCCCGCAGCTTGCCCCAAGGCCAGCCTGCGCGCGCCGAGGCCCGGTATTTCTTTCCCGCGTGCATCGCACATCAGCCGCACGACCTCGCGGGCATCGCCGCCTCCAAGCGCCCAGTCGTATGAGGCCTCGATATCGCCAACTACATGCGACGCCAGCCCCGAGTAGCGTGATGGAAGCGATAAAGGAACAATCCCGCGCACAGCGCAGGCCATCGCCGCGACTTCGGCGTAGGCCGCCGGCGAGAGATTGGTTACGCGCGGACTTCCGGCGCATACGCCCGGGCCCGGGATGAGTTCATCCAGGCGATGAAGGGCTTCGTCCTGCCCCGCGATGAGCGATGGGAATACCACGACAACACTTCTGTGCGGCCACGGGGAAGCAAGTTCGTTAGGCGTGCCCGCGAGAAGGCGCATGTCCCTGTCGAAGATCTGCCCCCGGGCCCGTGCGACCACAACATCGACTGAGCGCTGCTGCACGGCGCGCACAGCGTAGTTAGGGCCGTGAACCAGCGCAATCCAGGCGCACCGCCCGAGAAGGACGACGAAACACATGATGATGGCGGCTTGCACCACGGCAAG
>JAKPQT010000324.1 GCA_029555885.1 Chloroflexota bacterium
CCCAGCCCGAAGCGCTCCATCACGCCATGCCGGAAGTTCTCGACGACCACGTCGGCGGTCTGCGCCATGCGCAGGAACGCGGCCTTGCCATCCTCGCTCGCGAGATCGAGCACCACGCTGCGCTTGTTGCGGTTCAGGTTCAGGTAGGCATGGCTCATGCCCGCGTGGCGCTGCGGCGTGACGTGCCGGAACACATCGCCCTCGGCCGATTCGACCTTGATCACGTCGGCGCCGAAATCGCCCAGCAGCTGGGTGGCCATCGGCCCCATGCCCACAGCCGTCAGGTCGACGATGCGCACACCTGTCAGCGGACCACTCGTCATGGGCACTCTCCGATCATCATCGGGCTCCTTGTCCGAACAGCGCAGCATACCGCTGTGGCTACGCCCACCGATAAGCTCACGACAGGGATTGCGGATCGCACCTTGCCGCAGACCCACCGCACATCGTAAGCAACTCAGGGGCGAGTCCCCTCGGCGCGCCTCGTGCATCGCCGAGGAGCGCAGCGGCTCGGGAGCAGCCGCGCACCACGCAGGCGGGTTGGCTATCAACAACTTCAATTGCGCCCGCTATCTCCGAACCCCGCCTTCCAGCACTTCGCAGGCCTGCCGCAAAGCCGCCAGGAACTGGCTGTGCCTGGCCTGCATGACCGGCTTGCGCGCGCCGATCGTCATCGCCATCCGCGGCTGATCGGGCATCTCCGGCAAGGCCACCGCCAGGGTGGCGCGATTGGGCAATGGATAGTCGACGGTCTGAGCCCAGCCGCGTGCGCGGATCTGCGTGACTTCGTCGAGCAGATCGCGCACCACGACCCGATTCTCGGGCGGCTCTTCGGCATTCGCATGCCGCGCCACGCGCATCACCTCCGCATCCGAGAGCTGGGACAGCAGCATCTTGCCGACCGCGGAGCGGCAGATCGGACGCAGCACGCCCACGGGGTAGTGGATGCCTTCCGGCTCGAGGCCTTTCAGGCTGAAGATGAACCGCACGTGAATGCCCTGGCGCAGCCCGATCATGACCGTCTGCCGGGTGCGCTTGCGCAGCTGCTCCATCACCGCCACCAGGCTGCCCTGGCCGAAGAGTTCGTCCTGCAGCCACGAGCCCAGCAGCATCACGCGCAGCGTCGGCGAGTAGGTCCGGTCCGTTGGATCGAAGCGCAGAAAGCCCAGGGTTGCGAGGCTCGAGAGCAGCACGCTGGTGCTGGACTGCGGATAGGTCAGCGCGTTGGCCACCGTCATCACGGTCGCCTTCCTCAACCCCTGCGAGAACAGCTCGAGGATCTCCAGCACGCGG
>JAKPQT010000367.1 GCA_029555885.1 Chloroflexota bacterium
TGATCTGCGGCACGACGCCGGACGCCTGCGTGTTGCGGAGGAAGATATCGGCGTAGCCGCCCAGGCTCATCACGCCTTCCTGGATGCGCGCGCCGCCGGAGTCGTTCAGCCCGATGATCGGCGCGCCGTTCTTCATGGCGAGCTCCATGACCTTGCAGATTTTCTCGGCCTGCGCCTCGCCCAGGGAGCCGCCCAACACAGTGAAATCCTGCGAGAAGACATAGACGAGGCGGCGGTCGATCGTGCCGTACCCCGTCACGACGCCATCACCGAGATATTGTTGCTCGGCCATACCGAAGTCCGTGGACCGGTGGGTCACGAAGCGATCCAGTTCCGTGAAGCTGCCCTTGTCCAGCAGCAACTCGACGCGCTCGCGCGCGGTGAGCTTGCCCTTGGCATGCTGCTGCTTGATGCGTTCTTCGCCCCCGCCCAGGCCGGAACGGTATTTCATCTCGCGCAGGCGGTCGATCCCGTCTTGATGCGACATGCTAACTCCCGAATCATAATATCATTAGGCGGGCACAAGGCCCGCCCCTACAGTGGCCGCCTTCGTTGCGACCGCCCCAGCACGAACCCCACGAGCGTAACGATAATCCCCGCAACCAACGCGCCGCCGACGAGCAGCACCCCCGCATCGAACCAGAACCGGTCGGGGAAGAGCCGGATGAGCGAGTCGCTCCAATCGAACGTCCAGGTGCCGGGCGGGAAGAAGACGTCGTGAAACATGACGAAAAAAGTGTTCCACGCCAGCAGCACGAAAAGAATCAACAGCACCAGCAGGCCGGTCGTCAGCAGCCCGCCGCCGAACAGCGCGGCATAGCCCTCGGCCCGCGTCTCGCGCCGCGCCAGCAGCACGATGAGGCTGGCCGCGAGGACCAATCCTGCACCCAACAGCACGCGCCACATGATGTCGGTCAGCCGCTTGACGTCGATCATGTGCCGGATTTCGTCGGTCGTGAACAGCAGCCGGTCCGTCCCCGGGATGCGCAGCTCCTGCAGCATGGTGATGGCGACATCCGGCGGGTCGGGATGGTTGAGATAGTTGATATTTACCAGCGCCAGTTCCAGCCGCTCCTCGGCGGTGAAGCCGTAGCGGTCCGGCGGGAAGTCCGGCTTGGCATACTCGAAGCGCGGATACCAGGTGTTGACCATCACCCGCGCAGCGAGCAGGATGATGACTACGGGCATCAGCAGGACGATGAGCCAGCGCAGGAAGGTGATGAGCGCGTTTTTCAAATGACGAACTCCTTGGATCTGACGAGTAACGAGTAAAGAGTAACGAGTAATAGCAAACTATCTTCTATCCCTTACTCGTCACTTATTACTTGTTACTCCTTACTCATTCCTAATTCGTCTCACAGCCACCGGTCGAACCAGGCCAGCGTCCGCCGGATGTATTCTTCCGGCATGACTTCCAGTGCCTCCAGGTGATCGGCGCCGGGCACAACCCATAGCTCGCAGCGCTCCGGTTGCTGCGGATCCTGGATGAGCGCGTAGGCCTGCTCGCTCTGCCAGACGGGCACCGTCCGGTCGGCCTGGCCGTGGATGAGCTGCACCGGCATCCACACATGCGCGTCGGCCAGCAGCCGCAGCAGTTCCCGGTTCCCGAGCTGGCGCATGACCGGCTGCACTGCCAGGTACAGGGGACGCTGCAACACGCCGGAGTAGAGCCCCTCGCTGTGGATGGGCGGGCTGTCCAGCACCATTGCGTCAAAGCCGCCGCCGGCCGGTCGCGCGGCCAGCGCCAGGCCCAACGCGGCGCCGAACGAGTGACCCCACAGACCCACCCAAAGCTGATCGTGCGTGTCGCGCAGCCACTTGGCCCAGCCCCACAGGTCTGCGACGGGCTTGACGCCAGTCACATCCCATGCGCCGCCAGAGCGACCGTGCCCGCGCGCGTCGACGAGCAGGAAGTTGAACCCCTGGGCCAGCCCGGCGCGCACCAGCGGCCAGGCAAACAGCGGCTCCCGGTCCTCCGTGCCGAACAACCTGAGATTGGGCAGTTGGATATCCGGCGCGGTCATGCCGGGGGCATGAATCCCGGGCAGGTTGACGGGCTTGCGCTCGTAAAGCGCTTTGCGGGCCAGGATGACGCCGGCGCTGCCGTTGAACCCATGATGATGAACGATGGTGCGATCATGGGGTCGGCCGTTCGGGCCGGCTGCGCCAGGGAACCAGACCGCATGCAACAGCGCGCCGTCCTGCGCGGTCAGGTTGACGTCCTGCCCGCGCTCCGCCAGGTCGGGCGGCAGATCCGCGACGACGCGCTGCGGATGATTGAAATAGTAGGCTGCCCCGCCTGCAATCAGTGCTCCGCTCACCGCCTGCACCAGCAGGCCGCGCGAGAGTAAAAGACTAATCCCCATGATAACTCATATGCATAACCGCCGACCATTCATTCAGTCGCGGCGGAACGCAACTTTGCGCACGATAGCTATCCAACCTGCACCAGGATTTTGCCGAATCCGGCCCCGTCCAGCATACGCTGCAGCGCGGCAGGGTATTCTGCCAGCGGATAGATCGAGTCGATGACGGGCGTCAACCGGCTCGCCCAAACCTGTGCCATAACCTGCTCGAAGTCCGCCTGGGTGCCCATCGTGCTGCCGATGATGCTGAGGTGTTTGCCGAACATCAGGCTGACCGGAACCGCGGCCTCATAGCCGGTCGTGCCGCCGACGGTCAGCAGCCGGCCGCCCTTCGCCAGCGCACGCAAGCTGGAGCCCCAGGTGGCCGGGCCCACGTTGTCCACGACCACGTCCACCCCGCGCTTGCCTGTCGCGGCCCAGACCGCACGGCTCCAGTTCGGCTCCGCCTGCCGGTCCACGGTCCACTCTGCACCGAGGTCACGGGCTTTCGCCGCCTTCTCTGCATTAGCGGCGACCACGTAGACCTGCGCACCGGCCAGCCGGGCAATCTGGATGGCCATGCTGTTGACGCCGCCGCCTGCACCCACCACGAGCACGGTCTCCCCCGCGCGCAGCTTGCCGGCGCCGATCAGCATGTGCCAGGCCGTCACCCCGACTAAGGGCGCGGCGGCCGCGGCGTCATCGCCATAGCCGTCGGGGATCGCGATCAGGTTGCGCGCGGGCACGCGCACGAACTCCGCGTAGGCTCCCGCGCTGTGCTCGCCCAGGATGGCAAAGGAGTCGCAGCGGTTATGGCAACCCGCGGTGCACTGCGCGCAGTGCCCGCACCAGAGGGTCGGGTTGGCAACCACGCGCTGGCCCGCGCGCCAGCCCGTCACATCCGCACCGAGCGCAGCGACTATGCCGCTGAAGTCGGAGCCGAGGATATGGGGGAAGGCCAAGTCCAGCCCCTTCCAGCCGGTCCGCACGAAGTCATCCAGCCGGTTCAGCGCGGCGTAGCGCACCTGCACCAGCACTTCGTCCGCCGCGGGCTGCGGGACGGGAATGTCCTTACGGTATTCCAGCACCTCCGGCCCGCCGTGGTGATAAAAGACAACCGCACGCATGGTTATGCCTCTCGCTTAACGCATGGGGTGGCTCAACCTCACCCCGGCCCTAAGAGTGCAGCTCAGGACAGCTCTGCAAATAAATCGCCGCAGCCGGGCGGCGGCTGCCAGCCATCGGCTGCCCAGCCCAGCAGATAATGCTCCGCGACGATGCTGCCCTCCGGTAGAGATAGAATCTGCGCGGTATCCGCACTCTGCGAGCGGTGACAGGCCAGCGCGACCCGTTTGACTTGTTCGAAGGCGCTGATGTCCACGGTCACCTCGACGGCGTCGGGCGAAACGCACGCGAACCTCGCGCCCTCCGGATTCGCCAGCTCCTGGCAGGTGACGACCTGGTAGAACAGCCGCCGCACCCCCAGGTGATCCGACGCAGCCCGAATGGCACCCACAACCGCACGATGCACCGCGATATGGTCCGGGTGATACGTGATGCCGTGCTCGTCGAAGGTGACGATGACTTCTGGTCGCAGCGCATCGATCAACCCGCCGAGCTGCGCGGTCAACGCCGGCAGGTTCCACGCAGCCGCTCCGCCGTCCGGATAGTCCAGCAGGTACAGCTCGCTCAGCCCGATGAGTTGAGCCGAGCAGCGCAGTTCATCGCTCCGCAGCTCGGCCAGAGCCGCGGCAGAGTCGGCGAGCCCGCCCGTCTGCCCGGCCTCCCCGCGCGTGACGCAGACCAGCGCGGTGCGTATGCCTTCCGCGCCGTAGCGCGCCAGCGTCCCTGACGTGCCAAACGCTTCATCGTCAGGATGCGCTGTGACGACGAGCAGGGTCATGGGGTTGCCGGTCATTTGCTGTCTTCTTCCTGCGCTCTGTCTTCGATGCGCTGCACGACCTGGAGTACTTCGCAGGCCACCTCATAGCGGCCAAAGCTGGGCATCAGGTAAACGCCCTGGACCTTCGGCCGCGCCATCAGTTCCAGCAGCAGTTCCTGAGCCATCTTCACGCCCTCGCGGCGGCCCTCTGCGCCTGCCCGTTCCATGCGCGCCAGCGCATCTTCGCTCAACGTGATGCCCGGAACCTCATTGTGCAGGAAGCTGGCATGGCGGTGGCTCTGGAGGGGGAGGATGCCGATGAGCACCGGCACCGGGAATGGGCCGTGGCGCTGCTCGTACAGGTCATAGAAGCGCTGCCAGACCAGGGGATCGAAGATGGGCTGCGTCATAGTGAGATGCGCGCCCGCGGACACCTTCTTGTGGAACCGGTCGACCTCTTGCGCCAGGTCGGGCTTGGTGGGATCACACGCCACCGCTATCGTGAAGGCGCTCCGGCTGCCGAACGGCTTGCCCGCCCGGTCCAGGCCGCGGTTGAACCCATCGATGATGCGCACCAGCCCAACCGAATCCACATCGTAGACCGGCGTGCTGTCCGGCTGGTCGCCCAGGCTGGGCGGGTCGCCGGTGAGCGCGATGATGTTGCGGATGCCCAGCGCGTGCGCGCCGATCAGGTCGGCCTGCAGGCCGGTCAGCGACCGATCGCGGGTGGTGAAGTGGAGAATGGTTTCGATGCCCACCTGCTGCTGAATGAGCACGCACAGGGCCAGCGCGCCCATGCGCACGCGCGCCATGGGGCTATCCGCCACGTTGACCGCATCCGCGCCGTACCGCTGCGCGATAGCCGCGCCTTCGAGCATCTTCGCTGCGCTGAACCCGCGCGGCGGATCCACTTCGACGCTCACGACGAACTTGCCCTCGCGCAGCTTGCGCAGCAGCCCCGTGACCGGCGGCCCGGCGTCCGCGTCCTCGGTCCCTATCGCGAGCAGGGCCACGCTCTCCACCGGCTGGACGCGCACCATCGGCAGCGGGCTTAGCTCGGCCACGGCCCGCTGGTCCGCAGGCTGCAACCCGCTGTCCGCGACGCGGTCCAGCGCGGCGCGCATGGCCGCAATGTGGGCCGGGGTCGTGCCGCAGCAGCCGCCCAGGAGGGTTGCGCCCGCGGCCAGGAACTGCGGCACGCGCTCAGCGAAATAGGGCGGCGCGGTGGGATAGGCCATGCGGTCGCCCGCGTGGAACGGCAGCCCGGCGTTCGGCATGGCCGACAGGAGGAGGTCAGGCTCCGCGGCGCGCATCTGCGCGACGAACTCGAGGATGCGCGCGGGGCCGAGCGAGCAGTTGACGCCCGCCACATCGACGCCCGCCTGGGCCAGCCGGTGGGCGACCTCCGCCGGGCCGGCGCCCTCGATGGTCAGCCCATCGTTGCCGAAGGTGATTTCGGCCACCACCGGCAGGTCGGTCTCGGCGCGGGCCGTCTCCACCGCCAGCGCCAGCTCCGCGAGGTCGGAGAAAGTCTCCAAGATGAGCAGGTCGGCCCCGGCTTCCCAGAGCACGTCGATCTGCTCGCGGAAGGCCTCCGTTGCGGCCGTAGGCTGCAACACCCCGCTCCGCCGGACGCGCTTGCCGAGCGGCCCCACCGAGCCTGCAATCCACGCGGCCGCGCCGCTGATTTCGCGTGCCTCGCGCGCCAGCTTCACCCCGCGGAAGTTGATGTCCCGCATCTTGTCGTCCAGGTTGCACTCGCTCAGCTTGATGCGGCTGGCCGCGAAAGTGTTCGTCTGGATGACTTCAGCGCCCGCCTTGATGTAGGCCAGATGGATTTCGCGCACCCAGTCCGGCTGCGTGAGGTTCAGCTCTTCGACGCACTGCTCGAACGCAGCCCCGCGCGCGTGCAGCAGCGTGCCCATTGCACCGTCCGCCAGCAGCGGGCCGCGGCGTAAACGCTCCAGGAATGGGTGGACCATGTGATTGCTTCCCTTTATGTTCACGAATGGCGCAGATTATAGCATGGGCGGGCGCGGCGCAGCAATTGCCAGCCGCGGAGATAGGTGCTATAATCCGCAAACGCCAATCTCGCTGACATCCTCGGAGGTCGCCATGAGTCGACGACGGACGTATGTGCTGGCCGGGCCGCTGGTTGCGGCGCTCGCCCTGGTGCTCATCACCCTTTGGATTGCCTCACCACTGACATACGCCCAGGCCACCGCGACGGCCCCTGCCGCGGATGCGGCTGCGGCGACCGCGGTCATCACGGCCACGACCGCCATCACCGTGACGCCCGGCACGCCGACCCCAACTGCCACGCCCACGCTGACGCCGACCGCAACACCGACGCTGACCGAGCTCCAATCGCGGCTCATCCTTGCCAACACCTATCTGCAGGGCCGCGACTATGAGCGCGCGGCCCAATTGTTCCGCGAAGTGGCCGAGGAAGACCGCGGCAACGCGGAAGCCCTGGCCGGGCTGGCCGCGGCGCTGGAGGGCAGTGCAGCCGAGATGGCGACGCTGATGGCGCCCCTGCCGGAGCCGACGCCCGTGCCCGCACCGCCCGTTGTGGAGCCGACGCTGACAGACACCGTTGCGAAGAGGGTGCGTGAGTATGCGGGCATTGCGATCGCCGCGCTGTTGCTGATTGTCGCTCTCTACTTCGCGGCCCACCTGCTGCGCTGGGTGCTTTACTGGCTGCGCGAGCTCTGGTATCGGCGCATTCTGCCCCTGCTGGGGCGACCGGCAGTGGAGCCGGGCTACCTGATCGGACACTTCACGAACACCCTCGGCGGCGCAGGCGAGAATGCTGCCGCGCTGGTGCCGTTCGCGCTGGCCGATAAGCTCCTCGCCTGGAACCAGTTGGTGCAAGCGAAAGAAGTGCCGGTGGAGCCGGAGCCTGCGCTCGACCTGGGCGGCATGGCCTGGCTCAAGGTGTTCTGGCGCTGGATTCTGCCCGCGCCGCGCGGCTATCGGGTCACAGGCGCGCTGCTGCCCGGCGCGCGCGGGGCCTACCGGCTTGCCGTCCAGCGGATCGACCTGGCCCGCAACAGCGTCGAGCGGAGCGCAACGTTCGAGCTGGCCGGCACTTCCCCTGATATTGCGTACCGTGACCTGGCCGGCGAGGCCGCGAAGTGGCTGGTGAAGCCCATGGACATGGAATCTGCGGCCGCCAGCATGCGCGGCCTGCGCAGCGCCCGCTCACAGGGCCAGCCGGAAGTGCTGTCGCCAAGCGAAATCTTCGACCAGGCGCTCGCCCTGCTCCTGCCGGTGCGCCAGCAGGTCAGCCAGGGGGCAGTCGACTTCGGTGACGCACGCGAGCGTCTGCGGCAGGCGGTGGAACTTCTGGCGGACCTGCCGCCCGAATCTTCGCTGCGCAAGGACCTGGAAGCCGTCATCGCGGACCTGCGCCGGCAGGTACCGGGCAGCTGAGGTTACTTTTCCGACTTGACATGCAGGCACGAATGGCCTAGAATCTACGTACATACATAAAGACGTCGAACCGGAGGAGTAGGCTGGGGCTGCGCGGCAGCCCGTAAGCCGCCGACAGAGAGAAGGGGTCACCGGGTGGAAGCCCCTTCAGGGTGTGAGCGCAGCCGAACGTCGCCGGGGAGTCGGATGCTGGAAACTGGAAGCTGGCACGCTGGCCTTCAGCTGTACTGCGTCACGGGGTGCGCGCCGTTATAGCGCATAGAGTGGCAGGCGTGCTGTTAGCTTCCAGCTTTCAGTTTCCAGCCTGCAACCAAGGTGGCACCGCGGAGACCTTCCGTCCTTGAGGACGGAAGGTCTTTTTGTTTTTTCGGGCTGCCGTGGTATAGTGCCACCATGCCGCCATGCCACCATAGTGGCATAGGTTGGCAGCAAGGAGGTGTCGATGAGCAAGGATCACGTTAAGCTGACGGTGCGCCTGCCCGCCCGGCTGCACAAGGCGCTCAAGGAGCGCGCGGTGGAGTACAACGTCTCGCTGAACCAAGCGGTCGTGGATGCGCTGGCAGAGGGCCTGGACTACGAGCAGGGCGAAGAAACCGAGTTACAGAGAATCGACCGGTTGATGCGCGAGAAGGGACGGCTGGCTGATACAAACTGGATAGCGGAACTGATCGAAGGCGTGTCTGTGCCGAGCCTGCGAGAGGTGCAGGAATGGTTCGACGGCGTGCCCCTGGCAGACTGGATCATCGAAGACCGAGGAGCAAAGGAATGAGCGTCTATTACCTGGATGCCAGCGCGATTGCCAAGCGCTACTTGCGCGAGCCAGGCAGTGCATGGATCGAGAATCTGGTTGAGCAGGTTGAGACACACCGCTTCGTCAGCGCAGCCATTGTATCTGTCGAGGTCTTGACTGCTATCGGCCGGGCCGTGCGTGCCAAACGGGCCGGACCGCGACAAGCGCAGCAAGCCATCGCACGGTTCAGCGCAGACGCACAGGTATACTGGCGCACCTGGGCGATCACCGACGATGTCCTGCAGCGCGCGAGCCTGCTGACATTGCGCCATCCTTTAAGGGCGTACGATGCCGTGCATCTGGCCGCCGCGCT
>JAKPQT010000371.1 GCA_029555885.1 Chloroflexota bacterium
CCTCCGCTGGCATGTGCGCCTGAACGACCAGACGTTCACCCAGGCGCCCGCGACCGGCACGGCGCTGGACATCGACGGTCTGCTGGCGCAAGGTGGTCTGGGAGCCTATCGCATCACTCTGGAAGCCAACGTGGACGGCGCCTGGCTGGCCGTGAGTAATGAGGTCGGCATCCAACTGGCGCTCCGGCCCACGAGCACGCCAGAACCGGGCACAGAGCCGCCGCTCGTTGGACTGGTCTCGCCCACGCCGCAACTGACGCCCTCGACGGGCGGCCCTCGTCCGGTCGTGCCCACGCGCCGACCCGGCCCGTCAGGCGGTGTGAATCCCGGCGCAGGCGAGTTCGCGCCGACGTCGACGCCCACCGTGCCCCTGTTGTCCACCGTGACGCCGACTGCGACCCGCTTCGGCGACGCCAGCATTTTTTGGGCAGACAGCTATGCCCTGACCCCCGGCGCGTGTACGACGATCTACTGGCAGGTCGAGAACGTGACCGAGGTCTATTTCGAGAATGGCCCTGTCGTTGGCTCAGGCTCGGAATATGTGTGCCCCATGCAGACCACCATCTACCGGTTGCGCACCCTCAGTGCTGAGGGCACCCGGGAGCGGATGCTGACCATCACGGTCGGCACGGCCGGTGAGGCGCCGCTTGTGTTTGTGGCCGATTCGTACCAGATCGTCAAAGGGCAGTGTACCAACCTGCGCTGGAGCGTCACCAATGTTGCGGCAGTCAGGCTGAACGGCAATGGCGTGGCCGGCGAGGCCAGCCTCAACGTCTGCCCGGAGGTCACTACCGACTATGTGCTCCAGGTGCAGGCCACCGATGGCACGCTCACGTCACGCAAGGTGACGATCAACGTCAGCATCACTGATCGGCCACTGATTCGCTTCTGGGCCGACCGCTACGCGCTGGCCGCCAACACTTCCACCGTGCTTCATTGGCAGGTCGAGAGTGTCCAATCGGTGACACTCGACGGGCAGGGCGTCAACGGTATCGGCCAGGCCGAAATAACGCCCGGCAACGGCCAGTTCTACCTTCTGTCCGTTACAACCACGGAAGGCGAAGTGCTCGTCCGGCAGTTGAACTTCACCTCCGGCACACCGGACCTGACCTCGAACCAGATTATCGCCCAGGGCATCGTGCGCAACGTCGAGGGCCCGCTAGATATTGATCTCATCAACCCGGGCGACCAACCTGGTTACCGGCTGACGATCGACAGTCTCGCCGTGCTCTTCTCGAATGTAGCAGGCTGGAACCAGGCCATGGTCCGGCTCGGCGTACCACAGAGCATGATCGACCAGGGCGATGCCGCGTCCCTGCATTGGCCGGTCGGCGCGCCGCAGCCCGTAGAGTTCCGCGCGGTGTGCCAGGCCAACGAGTGTATGCTGGTGCCGGCGGAGGGCGCATATCTGTATCTGCGCGGACCGTGACACAATAAACCACAACAGGGATTTCGTGGTACAATGGCTTATCGTTGCTTCTATCCCTGTTGAGGTCTTGTTCCGATGACAACCACGCTGGTTTCGGCTGCCCCCCATGGTGCGCGGCTCCTGCACCCCGATGGTCGTCCGTTCTTCGCCGTCATCGTCAACTACGTGGGACACAGCGATCGTGCCTGGGCGCAGTTTCAGGCCGGTCGCTACGACCCGGCCCTGATCGAGGCGGACTTCCGGCGTGCCCGCGCGGCAGGCGCCAACGCAGTGCGCACCTTTGTGGCCGGTCCGCTGCAAAACGAATTTCCGAAGGGCGACTGGACCAAGCTCGACGGTCTGGTCCAGGCCGCCAGCAACGCCGGCATCTATCTGCTCCTCACCCTGGCCGATTACAGCTTGAGCTATGTGCAGACGCTGGCGAGCCATGCGGGAATGATTGCCAGCCACTTTGCCGGGCACCCTGCGCTGCTGGCGTATGACCTCAAGAATGAGCCCCGCTTCTACCATATCGCGCTGATGCGCTACCCGGGCGGCAACCCGCTCTACACATCGGGCCTGGAGCAGCGATATCCTCCGCAGCGCGACCCGGCGGCGGCGCTGGCCTGGGCGCGCGGGGACGGGGTCGCGCCTGCATCACTGAGCGATGCCGAGGCCATCCAGTACGCCAATATCAGCGAGATTATGGATGCGTTCCTCTCGGCAGCGGCGAGCTGGATCAGCGGGCGGGGCTATCGCGTCAGCGTCGTGGACTACCTGACCGCGCCGGATTCTGCACCCTGGCAGCCATTTCTGACGGTGCTGAATGCGGCCCTGGCGGCCTGGTTGGGCCCTCAGGTCAGCGCCGTCCGCCAGACCGACCCCGGCCGGCTGGTCACCGTCGGCTACAGCGATCCGCTGCTGGCCGCGTTGCCCGCCAACCGCGCCCTGGACATCCACGCCATCAACCGCTACCCGCGCGACGCCACCCCGCGGCAGCTCGACTTCCAGATGATTATTGCGCGGGGCCTGCGTGACACCTTCGCAGGCCGTCCCGTGCTGCTGACCGAGTTCGGCTATGCGACGAGCGAACATGAACCGGCCCAGGCAGCTATCTACGAGAGTGCAGCATGGCTGCGCGCCTACGACCTCGGGCTGGCCGGCGCGGGAAAATGGATGCTGTGGGACCTGCCGCCCGGCCCGAACCCGCGCGAGCGCAGCTTCGGACTGTACGACGCGAACCAGGTCGCCAAGCCCAGCGCCCTGGCCCTGCCTGCGTTGAGTGCGCGGCTGGCCCCCAGCCGGGGCCCGCGCGGCGAGCTGGAAATCACCGCGACCCCGTCGGGCACCACCGCGTACCGTTACCGCGCCGAAGACGCGCTCTTTGCAAGCGGCTCAGGCCGCGCAGGCGATGGCCCGGCCCGCTGGGAGGGCAACGGATGGGGCCAGCTCTTTGTGGATTGGGCCGAGCCGGGCGCAGTGCGCATCCGCACGACGGCCGCGGGCCAGGTCACTTTGGACCTGGAAACCATGCTCGGACTTTCCGCAGCCCAGGCGGAGACGCTGAGCCGATCGGGCAGCTATACGCTGAGCGGCGGCCGGCCCTGGCCGCACACACGCGCGGGCGCTATCTTCGTCCTGCGGACGGAGCCGGGGCAGGAGGTCATGCTGCGGCTGGCCCTGAAGGCGCTGGATGCGAAGATTGCCATCCTGTGGCCGCACGGCGATGCGCCAGTCAGTGCAGCGAACCGCGCCAACATCACGGCCCATCTTACCTTCGCAGGCACGCGCGTGGCGCTGCCGTGCAACCTGACGCCGCAGGTCACGCTCTGGCGCGCGCTCAACAACGAACCGGCCGTCCCCAGCGGGACCGGCGTGCGCCGCCTGGCGGAAGTTAACGGCCGCCGCGTGCCGGTCTGGGATTTCAACGATGTGGATGTCAGCGCCGCGCGCAACCCGCAGAACAAGCTGTACTTCCGCGTCGAGGTCGCGGGCTTGCCGGCGCAGAGCAACGTCTGGGTGCACGGGGTCGACGCGCGCACCTATCTGCCCAGGCCGGCACAGGCCACGGCCAACCAGGCCGTGACGGCCGCGACCGCACCGCGTGAGCTCGATGCGCGCATCCAGATTCTATGGCCGCACGGCGGCGCGCCCGTCAGCGAAGCCGACCTTGCCAACATCTCCGTCGACCTGTTCCGTGCCGGAACGCTGGTGCGCCTGGCGCCCGCAGCCACATCCCCTCAGTGGTCGCCGGAGGTCTGGCTGGTGCGTGCGCGCAACAATGACCCCGGCGAACGCATTGCACGCGGCGTGTTGCGCCTGGAGAACGGCGCCATCGCCCATTGGGACTTCAACGACATCGACGTCAGTGCCGCGCGTGACCCGGAAAACAAGCTGCACTTTTGGGTCCAGGTGGACGGTATCATCACTCGCTCCAGTTTTTGGACGCACGGTCTCGACGCGCGGACTTATCTGCCGCACCCGGACGTGCTCTTAGGCGATTGTTCATCATAGGAGGACTTATGACTCGCATCGTGGCGGACACACTCTGCGGCCTCTCACGAGAGGAAGCAGACAGCCTCGACATCCCCCTCATACCCCAGATTATCAACTTTGGGGAGGATTCCTTTCGCGAAGGCGTGGACATGAGCCACGCGCAGTTCATGGAACGGCTCAAGGCGGGCAAGGAGCTGCCCAAGACCGCCGCGCCGTATCCCGGCGACTTCATCGCCGCTTTCGAGAAGCTGATACCGACCGGCGAGAGCATCGTCTGCATCCACCCTTCCGCCGATGTCAGCGGCACCGTGCGCTCCGCCGAGACGGCGAAGCTGTCCTTCCCCGACGCAGATATCCGCATCATCGACACGCGCTCTATCGCAGGGCCGCTCGGCACGATGGTACGGGAGGCCCACCGGCTCGCCCAGGCGGGTGCCAGCGCAGATGAGGTCGAGGCCGCGGTGCGCGAGCTGATGCCGCGCGTGCGCATCTACTTCATGGTGGATACGCTCGAGTTCCTGCGCCGCGGGGGACGCATCGGCGGCGCGGCCGCGCTCATGGGCACGCTGCTGCAAATCAAGCCCATCCTGACGTTTCTCAACGGCAAGATCGACCAGTTCGAAAAGGAACGGACCAAGCGCCGGGCGCTGACCCGCATCAAAGAACTGGTAGCTGCCGAAGCGGCCCGCGGAGCCGCGGCCCATCTCAGCGTGATGCACACCGGCGAGGTGGAGGAAGCCAACCAGATCGCCGCCGAGCTGTGCGCTGCCGCTGGCACAGATCAGGTGGACATCCTGGAGCTGGCGCCCGCCATCGTTACCCACGCGGGGCCGGGCACGCTGGCGATCGGCTTCTTCACGCCGGCTTGAACAGGGGGAAGCATCGATGACCCTGCGCATGATCAAGGTGAATACGCGCTCGCGCCGCGAGGTCAACCGCTTCGTGACCCTGCCCTTCCGGCTGTATCGCGACTGCCCCCAGTGGGTGCCCCCGCTGGTGGACGACACCCGGCTGATGCTCAACCGGGACAGGTATCCCTTCTACGAACACTCGACCGCCGACTTCTTCCTGGCGGAGCGTGATGGCCGCGCGGCCGGGCGCATCGCAATCCTGGACAACCGCCACTACAACGCGCACTGGCACAGCCAAACCGCCTTCTTCTACCTGTTCGACGCGGAGAACGACCCGGAGGTCGCGCACGCGCTCTTCGCCGAGGCTGAAGCCTGGGCGCGCGCGCGCGGACTGAACAAGGTGGTAGGGGCGAAGGGCTTCCTGCAGGGCGACGGCATCGGCGTGCTGGTCGAGGGCTTCGAGCATCATCCAGCGGTCGGCATTCCTTACAACCACGCCTATTACGGGCCGCTCATCGAGGCCAACGGCTACACCGCGCAGCGCGACTTCCTGTCGGCTTACCTGCCCGGCGACACCGTCCTGCCCGAACGGCTGCAAGCCATCGCGGAGAAGATGAAGGAGCGGCGCGGCTTCACCATCAAAACCTTCGCCACGAAGGCGGAACTCCGGCGGTGGATCCCTGCCATCGTGGAAACCTACAACGAGACCTTCCGCGACAACTGGGAGTTCAACCCGGTCACCGAGCGGGAGGCCAAGGTCATCGGGGACCGCCTGCTGCAGATTGCCGATCCCAAGCTCATCAAGCTGGTGATGAAGGGCGATGTCATCGCGGGGTTCCTGTTCGGCTTCCCGGACATCTCGGAGGGCATCCGCCGGGCGCAAGGCCGGCTCTGGCCGTTCGGTTGGTTCTGGCTGCTGCGCGAGTTCAAGCGCACCCGCTGGATCAACCTCAACGGCGCCGGCATCCTGGCGCCCTATCGCGGGCTGGGCGTCAACGCGATCCTCTATGTGGAGATGCAGAAGACGATACATGATGGCGGCTTCGACCATGCCGACCTGGTGCAGATGGAAGAGCACGTCCTGACGGTGGCTGACACGGAGACGATGGGCGGCCGCATCTACAAGCGGCACCGCATCTATCAGAAGGATTTGAACTGACCCTGACACTCGGCAACCACGAAAAGAGAGACCACGCGAAAAATTGGTTCTTGTACTGACTGAAATATGTAGCGGGGAGTGTAGCGTATGCAAGAGATTATCCCACAGGCAGAGCCGTCACAGGAAGTGCGCGCCCCTGAAGGTCGCCAGGTGCTCCTGGCGACCTTGGCGGTCGCCGGCACCTTGCTCGCCTTCTGGCTGCTGTTCCAGTTTCGCAACATCGTCTTGCTCCTGCTGGCTGCGATCGTGCTCGCAACCGCGCTGCAACCGGTCATCAACTGGTTCATGCGCCGGGGACTCAACAGGACCCTCAGCGCGAGCATTACTTATGTCTTGTTTGTGGCGCTGTTGTTGGGAGCCGGCTTCCTGATCACCCCCATCCTCGTAAATCAGGCCACCGCCATCTCGGGTGTCATCCCGGAATACTATAGTAAGGCACGTTCATTCCTGTTCCAGTCATCGAGCTGGCCGGTGCGCCGCCTCGCTATGTTCCTGCCTTCAGAAGCCCCCATCTCGCTGAATGCCGCACCGGCCGGGCCGCTCACTGAAGAGCAGATGCTGGCCCGCGTCACGCAGCTCTTCGGCTACCTGGATATCGGGCTGCGCACACTGCTTGGCGTCATCGGCGTCTTCCTGCTGGCGTTCTACTGGAGCGTGGAGCGCGACCGGACGATTCGCTGGTTGGTCGGCTTGTTCCCGGCCAGCCAACGCCGCGCCATCAGCAACCGCATCGACGATGTCGAGGGCAAGCTGGAGGTCTTTCTCGCTGCGCAGGGAACTCTGTGCTTGATTATCGGCGTTGCGTCGCTGGCTGCTTACCTGATTATCGGGCTGCCATACGCCCTCTTGCTCGCGCTGCTGGCAGGCATTGCGGAAGCCGTGCCGCTGGTCGGCCCCTTGCTGGGAGCCATCCCTGCCCTATTCATTGCCCTCACGCTGGACCCATCGAAAGTAATCGGCGTACTCATCGCTACGGCCGTCATTCAAGTCCTGGAGAACAACCTGATCGTGCCGAAGGTCATGAACAAGGCCGTCGGCGCCAACCCGATTCTGACGCTCGTGACCTTCCTGGTTTTCTCCTATCTCCTTGGGATTGCCGGTGCGTTCATTGCCGTGCCGGTCGCCGTCGCAATGCAGTGGTTTGCCCAGCGAACCGTGCAGAACCTCCAGGGCGCGCCTGCCATGCCGTCCGATCGGCGGGGCGAAATCAGCGTGTTGCGCTACCAGGCCCAGGAACTCATGCGCGACGTGCGCAAGCAGATGAGCCAGGATGGCGATGTGATGTCATCTGTGGACGAAGCGGGGGATGCCATCGAGTCGGTAGCCGACCAGCTCGACGATTTGTTGGCAGATCTCGAAGCGGGGAGGGCGGCATGAGCACCATCAGACGCTTCGCCTGGTATACGGCCATCGTTGCGGGTGCGGTCATCGCCCTGGCACTGCTGTGGCGCGTGCGCGGGCCGTTATTCGTCTTTGTGCTGTCGCTGGTGCTGGCGGCTGCATTTCGCCTGCCCATCGATACGCTGGTACGCCGCGGCCTGCCGCGCGGGGCCGCGCTCGGCCTCACCTATGTACTGAGCCTGGGCATCGTCGGCGTGCTGGTCTACCTCATCGCGGTGCCACTGGCCTGGGACCTGGGCGATGCCAGCGGCTACCTGGCCCGCGTTTATGAGCAAGCTCTGGAACGCTGGCCCCTGTCATCGAGCGAGTTCCTGCAGACGGTGGCCGCCCAATTGCCGCCTGCGCCCATGCTCTACCGGATGCTGGCAGGCGAACAAGGGACTGCGATGCTGCAGGGCCTCATGGGCTTCGCCGGCAACATCGCGAACGTCCTGAGCAACCTGAGCCTCGCGCTGGTTATCAGCGTCTACTGGAGCGCCGACCAGGTGCGGTTCGAGCGGCTGCTGCTTTCTCTCGTGCCGGTGACGCGCCGCAGCCAGATGCGCGACGCGTGGCACGATATCGAGACGCGGGTCGGCGCATACATCCGCGCCGAGGTGCTGCTCGTCATCCTGGGAACCGGGCTCTTGTGGGCTGCGTTCCGGCTGCTGCAGTTGCCCTACCCGGCGCTGCTTGCGCTGTTTGCTGCGCTGGCGCGGCTAGTGCCCTGGGTGGGCATTCCTATCGCCCTGATTCCGCCCTTCCTGATTGGCTCTCTCAACACGCCCGCGCTCGGTGCCGTCGCGGCCATCGTCACGCTGCTGGTGTTGCTCGTGCTCGAACAGGGCATCAAGCGCCGCTTCTTCCCGCAACGCGAGTATAGCTCCCTTCTGATCGGCCTCACCGTCATCGCGCTGGCCTTCACGGCGGGGCTGGGCGGCGCCATTGTGGCCCCGCTGCTCGCCATTACGATTCAACTCATCGGCGGGCATCTGCTGGAGGCGCGTAACGCGCCTGCACCGCAGCCGGCACACAGCGCCCTGAGGGCACAGCTCACCCAACTGCACGCCCAACTGACCGA
>JAKPQT010000395.1 GCA_029555885.1 Chloroflexota bacterium
CGGTGATGGTCACGCCGTCCAGGATCGCATCGATTGCGCCGGTCACGACATGGTAGCTGTTCTCGCCGTTGTTGGCGAAGTTCGCCCCGTCATCCCCGCTCAGATCGCCGCTCAGAACGGTGACGTTAGCCGCCGGGTCGCGCGCCTCGCGGCTGGTCTCCCCCCCGGCAAAGCCGCCGTAGATTGGCACCCCCGCTTTGAGCTGGAAGGTCGCGGTGCGGTCGGCGGGATCAGCCGCCGGCTTGTACACGCCCGCCGCGGCCCAGATCTCGTCGCCGCTGACGGCTGCAACCAGCGCGGTCTGCAGGTCGCAGGCGGTCGCCCAGCTCGTGCAGTCCCCTGTGCCGCCCGGTGCGACATAGTAGATGACGGCAGCGCCGGCTTGAAGAGCGCGCGTGCCTGTGGGCGCGGGCATCCTCATCTCCGCCGCGTGGGCAGTGGGCACGGACCCAAGAAGTACGAGCAGACATGTGCATAGGGTGAAGGCCAGCAGGGTTCTGATCTTGATGCTCACGGGGACCTCCTTTGTCCTGTCGCCGCCTCGAAGCGGGCGATGAGCCTGGGGCTCACTGCGCGGTCAGGCCGGCGCACCTGACTCCTGAACGATGTTGAACAGGTCCGCGGCCACGACGGCCGCCTCGTGCCGCCCGGACCACACCACGGCCTGGTGCGTCTCCGGCTCGATGCCCACCAGCCGCAGCCCCGGCTGCTGCAACAGCGCGAGCTGAAAGTCGGGCCCGACGGCCGCCATGTCGAAGATGAAAACTGCCGGGCAGCAGGCCTGGATGGTTTCGAGCGGCCACTCCAGCGCCGGGTCCAGCCAGTGCAGCGCCACGTCCGGGCGGGCTGCCAGCGCAGCGCGCACGCCCTGCAGGATCAGCGAATCGCCGTAAAGAATGACCTGCCGCGTAGTTGTGAACATGACACGAGGATAGCAGGTGCAGGAGGCGCTGTCACCGTCGGAAGCGATAAGAAAACGATAGTCCGCGTTGTGCTGCAGACTATCGTTTGCGATAGGTAAGAAGATAAGGGGAACCCAAACTCATTCCAGGGTGAGAAGACCATTACGTGCCGGGCACTTCGCAAGTGCCCGGCACGTGGCCAGCGCGAGTCTCGTCGTGGAACGAGCCTAGGTCAGCCCATGCTCGCCTGCGTACGCGATGACCTGGCTGCGGTTCTCCAGGTGCAGCAGGCGCATGATCTCGCCCATGTGGTAGCGCACGGTCACCTCGCTCAGCGCCAGCGCCGCGCCGACCTCTTTGTAGGTCAGTCCGGCCGAGACCAGGCGCAGCACATCCGTCTGGCGCTCGGTGAGCCGGCCAGCGGGGGAGACAGGGAGAGGGGGGGACGCGGAGACTGTCTTCCCCTCTTCGAGTGTCCGAGTCTCCCTGTTTTCCCCTCTCCCTGCCTCGGCGAGCCGCGCGAACTCGCGCAGCAGCCGCTCGGCCAGGCCGGGCGAGAACGGGGGGACGCCCTGCTCCAGCCCGTGGAGCGCCTCGATGAAGGCCGGCGCGGCGGTGACCTTGAGCAGGTAACCGCACGCGCCGCTCTTGATGGCCTCGAACAAGTCTTCGTCTTCCGCCGAGGTCGTCAGAACCACGATCTTGATCTCGGGTCGCTGGGCCTTGATGAGGCGGGTCGCGGCCAGGCCGTCGCAGACCGGCATGCTGAGGTCCATCAGCACGAGGTCCGGCTCGAGGCGCAGTGCCTCCGTCACGGCCGCCTGCCCGTCGCCAACCGCGCCGGCCACCTCGATCCCGTGCGCCTCCAGCAGACTGCACACCCCGTCCACGAATAACGGGTGGTCGTCGGCGATCAAGACTCGCATGCGGGCACCTCCACTTCAACGCACGTCCCCTGCCCCGGGGCCGACTCGATGCGGAGTGCGCCGCCCAGTTGTTCCGCGCGCTCGCGCATGAAGCCCAAACCAAAGTG
>JAKPQT010000428.1 GCA_029555885.1 Chloroflexota bacterium
CCGAGCAGCATCGTGAAGGAGATCCGCTCGCTGACGCAGGGTCTGCGCGCCGCGGAGACTGCGGGCGAGCAGCGCGGGACCGTCCTGCCGCCCGAGGCTGCTGAGAGACTGATCAGCGACCTGGAGGAGCAGATGCGCAGCGCGGCGCGCAGTCTCGAGTTCGAGAAGGCCGCTTTGCTTCGCGACCAGATCCTGGAGCTGCGCGAGCAGGTGCGCAGCCAGGACGACCGGCCCGAGTGGGAGCGCTACCGGCAGTCGGCGCCGCGCCGCGGTCGGCAGGCATAGCCGTCGCCACATGGTCCTTTCCCAGGAGCCCGGCTATCTGCGGTTACTCGCCACAGGCGAACTCGCCCGGCGGGCAGAGCAGGCCCGCGAGCGCCTCGCAGCCTGTGATCTATGCCCGCGCGCCTGCGGAGTGAACCGCCTCGCCGGTGAAGTGGGCTACTGCCGTGCCGGCGCGGCTGTGCGAGTAGCCAGCCACAACGTTCACCGCTGGGAGGAACCCCCGATCAGCGGGACGCGCGGCTCCGGCACCGTCTTCTTCTCCTTCTGCACCGCTCGCTGCCAGTTCTGCCAGAACTACCCTATCAGCCAGTTCGGCGTCGGGCGAGACGTGACGCCGCACCAACTGGCCGGCATGATGCTGGACCTGCAGCGCCAGGGCTGCCACAACATCAACCTGGTGACGCCCTCACACTATGTGGCTCAGATCATCGAAGCGGCGTTCATCGGTGCGCGGCAGGGTCTGCGCATTCCGCTCCTCTACAACACGAACGGCTATGACCGCGTGGAGACGTTGCGGCTCCTGGATGGCATCGTCGATATCTACCTTCCCGATAGCAAGTATGCCGATGATGCGGTGGCCGCCCGGCTCTCCGGGTTTCGTGGCTACGTGGCCGTGAACCGCGCGGCGCTGAACGAGATGCGCCGGCAGGTGGGCAGCGGCCTGCTCCTGGATGCCGAGGGGATCGCCGTGCGCGGCATGGTCGTCCGCCACCTGGTGCTGCCGAATGGCCTGTCGCAGACGCCGGACGTCCTCCGCTGGATCGCCACAGCCCTCGGACGAGACTCATGGGTCAGCCTGATGGGGCAGTACTTCCCAACGCACAAGGTCATCGGAGATGCGGTCCTGGGGCGCCGCCTGACGTCGGCGGAGTACGATGCTGCGCGCGCCGCACTGGACGAACTGGGTCTGCAAGAGGGATGGTGCCAGGAGTTCGACGACGCGTAGCGCCGGGCTGCCGCGGGTGCGAAAGGTTCGTCCTCGCCGCGCGTGGTTTTGCCGCGCTGCCGTCGGCCGGCTATAATGTCAAGTTGCCCTGTCGAGCGGGGCGGACGACCCCGGTTCTGGGAAGGACAACATGCCCCAGGAATACATCTCGATTCGTGGCGCACGGGCCCACAATCTCAAGAACATTGACCTGGATATCCCCCGTGACAGACTCGTCGTGATCAGCGGGATCTCCGGCTCGGGCAAGTCGTCGCTGGCCTTCGACACCATCTTTGCAGAAGGCCAGCGCCGCTATGTGGAGTCACTCTCCGCCTATGCACGGCAGTTTCTCGGGCAGATGGACAAGCCGGACGTGGACCACATTGAGGGCCTGTCGCCGGCTATCAGCATCGATCAGAAGAGCACCTCGCGGAGCCCGCGATCGACGGTGGGCACCGTCACCGAGATCTATGACTACCTCCGCCTTCTGTACGCACGCGTGGGTATCCCTCACTGCCCAAACTGCGGGCGCGAGATCAGCCGGCAGACTGTTCAGCAGATGGTGGACGCCATTCTGGATCTTCCGGACGGCACGCGCCTGATGGTGCTCGGGCCCGTCATCAAGGACCGTAAGGGCGAGCACAAGCGCGTCATCGACGACCTGCGGAAGGCAGGCTACGTGCGCGTCCGCGTGGACGGCGAAGTGCGGATGGTGGACGAGCAGTTTGAGCTGGATCGCTACAAGATGCACAGCATTGAGGCGGTCGTGGACCGCATCGTGGTGCACCGCAGCGCCGATCCCGCTCAGGCCGACGAACTGCGGCGGCGCGTGAGCGACTCGGTAGAGACAGCCCTCAGGCTCGGCGATGGCGTCCTGATCGTGGATGTCGTCGGCGGCGAGGAGCTGCTGTTCTCCGAGCACTATGCCTGTGCCTACTGCGGAACGAGTACGCCGGAGATCGAGCCTCGCACGTTCTCCTTCAACAG
>JAKPQT010000454.1 GCA_029555885.1 Chloroflexota bacterium
ATCTTCGGCGGGCTGGGCATCCCTGTGCTCTCGGACCTGTTCTGGCAGCGGGGCAAGCTCACCCTGCACACGAAGATCACATTCGCAGCCTATGCGGCATTGATCGGAGTGGGGTGGCTGGGCATCCTGCTGGCTGAGTCCAGGTTGAGCGGCACGATGGCGCATATGACCGGGTTCGAGCGCATCAGCATGTCGCTGTTCCAGTCGATTTCCGCACGCACCGCAGGATTTGCAGCCCTGGCAACCTTCGAGCAGTTGACGCCGGCCAGTCAATGGCTCATCATGGCGCTCATGCTGATCGGTTCCGCACCGGCATCCATGGGTGGCGGCATCACGACGGGGACGTTCGCCGTTCTGACGCTCTCGCTCTGGGCGTATGCTCAGGGCCAGCCGGTCGCACAGATTGGGGGCCGGTCCATCGGGACGGAGACCGTCCGCCGCGCCGGCGCCGTGCTGACCGTCTCCCTGTTTGTGGTCGGCATCGCAACCTGGCTGATCCTGGTGACGCACCATGCCACGCTCGATACCGCGCTGTTCGAGGTGGTCTCAGCGTTTGCCACCACCGGCCTGTCGCTGGCCTTCACCCACCAGCTCAACCTCTTCGGTCAGCTCGTCATCATCTTCGTGATGTTCTGGGGGCGACTGGGCGCGCTGACCATCGTCGCCGCGCTGGCACAGACCGCCCCGCCCCAGCCGGTCGCCTACCCCGAAGCCCAGGTGCTCATCGGCTAACTGCTTGGCCGTCAGCCGCCCTGCCTGACCCAGCCGATCTCGCCCAGGACGCGGTCTACCTCCGCCATAGGGAGCGAATTGCCCTCGAATAGACGCACACCCTCGATGAAGGCGTCCAGCCCGCCCTCGTAGTTCAGGGCGAGCCCGATGATGTTCTGCACGTCGAGCAGCGCTGAATCGCTGCGGCTCACCCCCAACCGGATTTCCTCAGGCAGGTCATTGACGATCGCATCCCGATTCTGCCGGTCGAGGACCGTCGGGCAACGCAACAGCGACTTTGCCAGGGTCATCTTCGCCGCGGCGGTCATGCGCGCGGCCTCGACCGTCTGGCTGTGCATGACGATCTGCACCGTGCCGGCCAGGCGTTGCACCTGCTCATCCGACGTCGTGTTGATGCGGGCGCTGCCGATGAGGTCATCTTCCTGATACAGCTCGATGCGCACATCGATCTGGCCGGTGACGGTAGGCGTCAGGGAGAAATAGAACGTCGGTGAGTCGTGGCCCTGGTAGAGCCGGAACGCGCGCGAGGACTCGTCGTTCATCGTGCAGTACGCTGAGGAGACTTCGAGGCGCAGCCGCACGAACGGTTGCCCTGTCGGCCAGAACACCTGCGCATCGCCGGAGCGCATGACGGGCATATCGGCCTCGCTCAGCCGCGGAGAGGCCAACTGGCGGACGGCAACGGCAATTGTGAACGGGCGGCCGACCACCACGCGCTCCGGCACGGCCGCATCCAGCCGCAGGGTAGTCACTGCGGCAACCCCCGTGGAGAAAGAAGATTGCGGGGCGGATGGCCCGGTAGTTTCCAGCTCCGCATCGTTCGGAATGGAAGCCGGCGGAGCGACCGGCTCAGGCCTGGCCCCCGGTTTGGCGCCGCGGTAGACTTGGTGACGCTCGCGCCACCACCGCTCGAACTCGCTCTGCAGGATCAACAACTGGAACGAGCCGGCGCGTTCCTGCTGGACCAGCGCCAGCAGGCTGCCCACCTGTTCCTCCGTCACCGTGCGGAGCGCGGCGCGCCACCAGGCCACACGATCCGAGCCGCCGGCCAGCAGGCTGTCATCCAGCTCGATGCCGGCGGCCTGGGCGATACGCGGCCCATCGGCCGCCGCGGGGAACAACTCGGCCAGCAGGTCCGCCAGCCGGCGCACGATATCCTCGAACGTCATCGTGTCTCTCCCTCTTCCTTGCCGACGTACAGGCCCGCGGCCTTCAACCCCTCGATGATAACATTGACATGCACCCCTTCGCCGCAAAAGCGGCTATCGCCGCTCGACAGACCTTTTAACATGCCATGGGCCTGATGCATCCCGATGACCCGCCAGTTTACATCGAAGATGGGCGCTCCTCCGGCCCCGGGCTGCTTGATGTTGTGCAGGGGGTTCTCCGTGTCATATTGCAGCCTGGACTTATCGACATCGATGACCACCCGGTTCAGCAGCTCCAGTTGCTTCGGCCCGCCGCCGGTATGGTGGATCAGGCTGACCCGGTCGTTCACCTGCGGGGTAGCCGGCTCGAGCGACAGATAACCCATGCGCTCGGTCGGCTTGCCGGCCACCCGCACCGCCGTCCAGATTTGATCCTGACTGGTCGCGAAACCTTCCTCCGGTACAAGGCGCAGTTCCTCGGGAGTCGTCACCAGTTCGCCCATAGTGCGCTGGAAGTTACAGCGGACGATGGCCGCGCGCGCCTCGTCCGCCGTGCGGATGATATATCCGCCAGTAATCAGAAGATCGTCCCGGACAAGAAACCCTGTGCCGCTGCCGCCGCTGGGCAGTTGGATGAGCAACACCGCCTGAGCGCGGCTCAGGGCTTCCTGCAGGAAGCTGATATGCTGCGGCCAGGTGGGCGGCAGGTTTCTCACGGGCGGCGCGGGCTCTTCCCTTGGCGCGGGCGCCTCGGATGGCCGCGTCCGGGCGGCGCGAGTCGTCTGCTGCTCGGCCAACGCCACCTTCAGCCACGGATTCGCCGGCTGGTCCAACAACGCAGCTTCGAGCAGGTTGCGGACGCGGCCGCGCCGTGCAGCAGCCGTCAGGATGTTGTGCCAGTTGAGCGAAGGCAGCTCACGGAACTCGATGCCGACGGGGTTCAGCCGCGCCGCGGCCACCAGCTCGCCCGACGCCTCGATGGTAGGGTAGAAGGCTGCGAGCACGCTGGCGAGGATCGCGAGCCGCGGGTCCAACGCGCTCACGCCGCCGTCGCCCGTGCCCGTGCCGGTGCCGCCGACGACCAGATCGGCGGGGCGGCCGGCTGGCCCGGTCGATAACACGACGGACGTTACCTCGGTTGCCCAGCCGCGCAACTGGCCGGCCACACTGCCCGGCGCATCGCGCGCCAGTTGCTCGACGAAATCGAGGATCGGCACGTTGCCGGTCCGGTTTTGGGTGGCCAGCTCCCGCGATATCTGCCACAGGTGCGGCAATACGCTGAACAAGCCGCGCGCATCCGGGGAGGGTGCCATATCGGGCGGCAGGAGGCGCCGGTAGGTGCGCTGGAGATCGTCCGGCGCAGCCTGGATGCCCGCCAGAACTGTCAGCAGGCGCAGGCCCATCTCCTCCTGCGCGAGGTCGAACCCGAACACGCGCAGGATGACCCGGTCGAGGTTCTGCATCGGAAGCGAACCCTGGTCCCGCGCGCGCACGGCGGCCACCAGTTCCTCCAGCCCGTTGAAGAACTGGAGACTGGCACGGACAATGGCCGTGATGTCGTCGCGGTCAGCCGTGCTGCGGTCGATGGCAGCGCGGATGCCCTCGCGCAGCTCATCCACGACCGCGTTGCGGCGCTGCTCGCTGCTCATGCTGGGGCAGGCCGTAAGCGCATCCACGATCTCCCGCTGTTTGGCGACGTCCATGTCCCCGCCCCCTCTTGATAAAAGCCTAGCCGAACAACTCGTAGCATAGGGCCTTGTGCCCGTCAGAACGCCCACAAGGGGCTATACTACCCTTCATCCGAATGAGGCGATCACCCGGTCCACTTCGGCCATCGGCAGCGAGTCGCCCTCGTAGCTGCGCACGGTCTCGATCAGTTCCTGCAGCCCGCCCGCGTAGACCAGCGCAGTGCTGACGATGCTGTTCACATCCAGGCGCGGGGCGCTGTGCCGCTCGACGTTGTTCCTGATATCGGCGCGCAGTTCTTCCACAACGGTATCGCGGCCCTGGCGGCTCTGCAGCGTCGGGCAGCCGAGCAGCGCATCGACAAGCTGCCGCTTTTGCTGCGGCGTCAACTGGTAGATGCGCGGGCCGGCGGGGGCTGGCACGACAGGCGCTGCAGCCGCCTCTTGCTGCCAGGCGAGATAGTCCTGCTGAATTGCCTGCAAGGTCGCCTGCAGTTCTGCATTCAGGGGAAACTCACCGCGCGCCTGCTGCACCAGCGCTTCCACGCAGTTCTGCTTGTGGGCCTCGGTGATGATGGCATCCCAGAAGATCTGCGCGCTGCCACTGAGAGGAATGCGCGTCAAGTCCAGTCCGGCATCCTTCCCCACCACACGCGCTTCTGCATCCGTCTCATACAGATTCGCGAGGACTTGGACCAACCGGCTGAGCGATGCGTGCCACGTCATGATGCGACCTCCTCAAGAGCCGTCCGTTAACATTCCAGCTTTTCTCAACCCTTCGATGACCCGATTGATGTGGATGCCCTGGTTGGCATACACCGGTTTGCCGGTCGTCACGCCGGTCAGCCAGTCACCGGCATGGTGCAATGCGACCACGCGCCACTTCACATCGAACACCGGGGAGCCGGACGAACCTTCGGCAGTGTCGGTCAGGTATTGGACGCGCCGCTCACTCGCCTCGACGACCGTGTTGTGCGATAGGGCAATCTGCTTGCGTCCGCCGCCGGGATGCTGGATGACGATGACCTCATCCTTCTCCTTCGGCATGGCCTCCGCTTCCAGCTTGAAGATGGGCAGCGTGCCCCACTTCGCCGCAGGGTCGCCCTTCACCTTGACTGCGGTCCAGTCGTCGCCGCCTTGTTCATCCAGGGACGAGGTGGCGAACCCGTTGGGCGCGTCCGGGTCCAGGTCATAGCGGGTCGGCGTCAGTTCCGCACCCAACTCGTCCGTCTGGTAATTGAACTCGACATATGCAGCGCGCGCCGTCGCCGCGTCGGGCAGGACATGATGGTTGGTGATTAGGATGTTGCCATCGATGAGGAAGCCGCTGCCCGTTCCCGGCTTGTCCTCGCCCGGCTTGAGCGGCAGCACTACCCGACACACGGAACGAGAGACCCTCATGCCGCGCTCCAGGAACCCGATGGGGCGGAAGGTGCTGGCCGCGCCGATAATTTTCTCGAGCCGGCCCCCCGTCTTCAAGCGCGCCAGGTCATCCGCAGGCAGCGAAGGGGTCGGGATGGCGGTCAGTTCGCCTGCCGCAGCCAGCTTGATCTGCTCTTCGTTGGGGTAATCCTGCAGCACGCGCTGCGCCAACGCCTTGACCAGGCCCTGATTGTTGGCCTCATTCAGGACGTTCTCCCACGAGATTTGGGCGGCCTCATTCCAACCAATACGTCCGACATTGAGCCCCGCGTCCCTCGCGACCAGCCTGATGTCCTTCACGTCCCAATAGAGACCGGTCAGGGCCTCGCGCAGGACCATGTGGGCCTGGCGGTTGAGTTCCCTAGGCATCGGTGACCTCCTTGCCCTCCGCGCTCACGCAGCCTGCGCGATCTCTGCACCGGTCACGTCGCGAATCCAATCCAGGCAGAGGTCCACCCGCACGTAGATGCCGCCGTCGCCGCACTCGCGGAACCCGCCCCGCGCGCCGCGGGACGTCGCACCCAGCAGGTAGAACTCGCCGTCATTCTGGATATAGAGCGGCCCGCCGCTGTCGCCCTTGCACGAATCCAGCATCAGCCCCGCATGGCCGGCAACGATCTCCCGGCCCGGCAGGCAGCCGTAGCGCTTTGCCTCGCCCAACTGCCCGCAGTCGAACGTCTTGACGGGCACATCCACCCGGCGCTTGATGCCGTAGCCGAACCGGCCATCCGGGTCAATCGTCCCGAAGCCGACAAGCGTCACGTCCTTGATGCCGTCCAACTGGGCGGCACTGGCAACGGGGCGCGGTGGAGTAGCTGCGTTATGCTTGAGGACCAGGACACGCAGGTCGAGTTCGGGGTGGACGAATTCCTCTGCGATGGGGATGATCTCAGCGTTGTCCGGCTTCGTCACATCGGTGCCGCGGAGGTAGACGCGCGTCAGGCCCTGGCAGTGTTCCGCCGTCACGACCACGTTGGGCGCGATGAGCGTGCCCGAGCAGTAGTAGCCGCGGTCGTCGCCGAGCGCGCAGCAGTCGGGGAAGTCCTGCGTTTCCGCCCCGCCGACGATCTCCCGGCCAGGCCGCGTGGGCGGCTCAACCTGGGGGCGGTGTTCCGCCGTCATTTCGCCTACCTCGACCGACAGCCGCCCCAGAGCATCCCTGATCTCCTGCACCTGGGGAGCCAGGTCTGGCCCGACCTGCTTCTTCAGGTCGTCCAACTGCTTGATCACCGAGCCGAAATCTGCCATGAGCGCACCCTCCTATCTTGCCGGAATGCATCCAACGGTCGGGTCTCACTTTGGGGTGTCAATGCCAGCGGACGCCTGCAATTGACACCCCGAAACGGAACCCGATCCACATAGCAGCCATTATATGAGAAAGGCGGCCAGGACGCAAGACCTGTGAGCCGCAAGCACACTGTTTGCTATAGCTATGTACGTAAGTTGTTACAACATGGGTCAGGGCCGCCGCCGCGGCCACACTTCCGGGTTGACCAGGTGCGGCGGGCACTCATCTCGCAACACCATCAGGACCTGCTCGATGCAGCCCATCAGCCCATCGTCATGCGATAGATGCCCTCGTTCGTGAACGAGGCGGAATGCGGCGACAGGATGATGTTGTCCAATGTCAGGAAGGGATGGCCCGCGGGCAGCGGCTCGGTGATGAAGACATCCACCGCCGCGCCGGCCAATCGCCCCGTGCGCAGTGCGGCCGCCAGCGCGTATTCGTCGACAACCGGCCCGCGCGCCGTGTTGATGAGATACGCGGCCGGCTTCATCCGGCCCAGCTCGCGCTCCCCGATCAGGCCGCGCGTCTCCGCAGAGAGCGGGCAGTGCAGCGAGAGCACGTCCACCAGCGGGAGGAGTGCGTCGAGCGAATCCACGGACTCGATGCCCAGCTCCCGGCTGCGCTGCGGGTTGACATAGGGGTCATACGAGATGACCCGCATGCCGAGGGCCTGCGCGCAGATGGTCGCCACGCGGCTGCCGATGCGCCCGATGCCGACGAGCCCGATGGTCTTGCCTGCAAGATCCATCCCGCGCAGCACAGGTCGCCGTGCCCAGCCCGGCTCGCGCGCGATGCGATCACCGGGGAAAGTGTTGTGGGCCAGCGCAATCAACCAGCCGATGGTGTTTTCGACCACAGGCAGCGTAGGGCCGTCGGGCGTGTTGACCACCAGGATATCCCGCGCAGACGCGGCGGCCACGTCGATGTTATCGACCCCGATGCCCGGCCGCCCGATGACGCGCGCCCGCGTGACACGGTCCAGCACGTCCGGGGTGAACTTGTACTGCACGTTCGTAACGATGCCATCCGCCTCCGGCAGCGCGTCCAGCCAGGGATCGGTGGGGCGCAGCGGGCCGATGACTTCCGCTCCGTTGTACAGCAGGGTGGTTGCCTCGTCGGGCATATCATAATAGAGCAGCAGCACTTTCTTCATGCGGACCTCGATAATATCAATTGTGAATTGAGAATTATGAATTACGAACAGGTCAAGCTTAACCAGCGAGCGCATTACGCGCGTCGCGGACGCCGCCCACCGCCGCAGCGGAGAGGAGGCGCAGGTCTGCGCTGATGACCAGGAACTGGTAGCCGTTGCGGCCCCACCTCACTGCCTGCTCGATGTTACCGGTGTCGATGCCGGGAACCTTGCCTGTGTTGCGGCAGGCCTGCAAAACACGCTCCAATGCCCGCGCGTGCTCTTCGCGATGGGGGGCCTCCCGCGGCGGGAAACCGAGCGACAGCGAGAGATCCGCTGGGCCGACCATGCACCCGTCTACGCCGGGCACAGAGAGAATTGCTTCGGCATTGTCGACCGCCTCGACCGTCTCGATCTGCACCGCGACGAAGACCTGCTCGTTGATCCACTCCGGATAGTCGTCGCCGTAGACCAGGCAGCGGCCCGTGCCGTAGGAGCGCGTGCCGACCGGCGGGAAGCGACAGGCATCCGCCGCGGCCTGCGCATCCTCGCGCGTGTTGACCAGCGGCACGATGATGCCCAGCGCGCCCGCGTCGAGCAGTCGGCCGATGCGATGGAAGCGATTGGATGAGACGCGCGCCATCGGCGTGGATGGCCCGCTGCTGACTGCAGACAGGCCGTCGATGACCGAGTCCTCGCCCCAGGAGCCGTGTTGGGTGTCGAGGTAGAGGAAATCCGCGCCGCAGCGCCCCATGAACTCTGCAACCACGAGCGAAGGCAGCTTCAACGAGTAGCCGACGACCGGCTCCCCGGCCAGCATCTTCTGTTTGGCGACGTTAATCTTCATGCGTTTGACTCCAGGATGGGAAATTCCGCAATACGCAGATTGGTGCAGCCGTACGGGATCAGCGTAAGCGGTTCAAGGGGTTCGTCCGACGTGACAGGTCCGGCCGGCAACTCGCCGGCGGAGCCGTTCACCATCTCCCAAGCGGACAGACGGCGGCCATGCGCCGTCGCAACGACCGGCGCGCCCTCCGGCGAGAACGGCTGCGGGCCCATCGGCTGCTCGATGAACGCGATCTCACGGTCGGATGCCAGCGCATAGTTCCACGGCGTCGTGGAATACACCTCCCAGTCCGCGTGGGGCAATTCGCGATAGGGCTTATCAGCGTGTACGCGGCGCCAGTCCTCCCCGATGCGCAGCGCATACACCAGCGGCCCGCGCTCGACCGCGACGGACCCGCGCGGCCGCGGCACCAGGGCGGGGCGCATCGGCAGATGCAGCACAATATCCGTCATGCCGGTCCACTCGCGCTCGATGCGAAGGAAGCTGCCCGGCTGCGCGAGGGTCGCTTTCTCGCCCGCCACGCGTACCTCCGCGCCCTGCGCCCAGGCCGGGATGCGTAAGTGCAGCGGGAAGCGCACCGCCGCGGCGGCTGTCACGCGGAAGCGCAGCGTCTCGCGGAACGGGTAATCTGTGTCCAGCGCGACGCTCACCGCCTGCCCCTGCACGGTCGTCTCGACCCGGCTCGGCGCATACGCGACCGCGGCCAGACCGCGGTCCTGCGTTGCCATCCACAGGTGCGCGGCGAACTTCGGCCAGCCCTGGCTGAGGTTGGCCGTGCAGCAGCCGTAGTTCGGCTCCACGCCGAAGATGTTCGCCTCCGGACCGTTGGTGTTCCACGTACGGTCGGGCCGGATGCTGCATTCGACCTGGTTGACCTGCTGGTCATACTGGTGTGCCCACATATCCGGCGAGAAGGTCGCAGGCAGCGCGTTGAAGACGATCTTTTCCAGCCGGTCACCGAAGGCCGGATCGCCCAGGAGCGCCAGGAGATGCTCCAACGAGTAGGCGTATTCGACGACCGCGCACAGCTCCGTGCCCTGGGTGGGGCTCAGCCCGGCCAGGCACTCGTCGCCCGAAAAAACACCCGTCACCATGCCGTGATAGCGGTCCAATTTGGCGATGATGTCATAGGCCGCGACGCGGTCGCGCTCCTCGCCGCTGAGCCGCCACCAGAGCGCCGGACCTTTCGGGGCCATCGCATTGTTGACGACGTGACCCGCGAAGTTCCAGCGGCCCTTCGGCGTCGGCTCCGTCACGGGCCAGCGCGCGAAGAAGGCCGGCCAATCGAACCCCTGCGCGTGCAGCTTGACGGCCAGGTCATACAGCCACGGTTCGCCCGTCCGCTCATAGAGCCAGTAGATGCCGATCAGCGCCTCGAACCAGCGGAACTGGCCCCAGTTGAAGAGCGGCGCGCGGTCGATCACCCGGTCGATGCAGCGCAAGGCCCGCTCCAGCGCGGCGGTCGCCCGCGTATCGCCGGTTGCATCGGCATACTGCACCAGCACCTTGAGCGCCAGCAACTGCGCCCACAGGTCGTAGCTGGGCTGAACGGCCTGCCCTGCGCCCGCGACCATCTGTCGCGGCCCCAGCCAGCCATCCGCGGCCTGGTGCTCGATGATATGACCGACGTAACGGTATACCTTGTCCTTGAGCGCCGGGTCATCCAGGAGAAACGCCAGCGGCACGAGGCCGTCCAGCCAGTAGGGCGCGCGCTCCCAGCTTTCGGTGTCGCCGCCGAACCAGCCGCTGCGCTGGATATCGGGCCAGAACTCGTCGAGATGGCCGCTGATGCCGTCGGCCTGGATGCGCAACTGGCGGGCCAGCCAGCCCGCGGGCCGGATCGTGCCCAGGGGCAGGGGCGCGAAATGTGGTGTCTGAAGCATGGGGGATCTCCTTCATGGAGCATGGACCGATGGGGAGTAGTGTAGCACGAAGCGGACCGCGGCCCAAGCGCGACGCGCAGCAGAAACCCGTTTTCTGGCAAAAAACGGGTTTCTGAAGTACATTACGCCCATGATGCTGGTTACACCTGCCGCCTATCCTGCCCTCCAGCCCCTGTTTGCCGACATGCAGAACCACCTGCCCGTCGTCGCCGCGCTGCGCGGGGACATCGAGGCAGACGTCTATGCGGACGACCCCGCCCGCCCGCATGTTGCGCTGGTCGACGTGCGCCACTGTCGCCTGTATGTAGCAGGCCAGGCCACCGATCAGACGGTGGATACATGCGCGCACCTGCTCACGGAGGTCATTAATCCATCCGCCAGGGCGGACGGCGTGCCGGTGTTCTCGCTCTGCGTCGCGCCAGGCGGGTGGGAGGCGCACATGGACGTGCTGCTGGGGGGCCGGCCCTTCCAGCGCACGGAACGGCAGTATTACGAGTTCGATACGGCACAGCTGCCGCGCAATGCGTCCGTGCCAGCCGGCTATGGGCTACGCGAGGCAGACGCCACGCTGCTGGCGCAAGCGGGCTTGGCCGATCTCGATGCGCTGCGGGAAGAGATGACCTCCGAGCGCGCGTCGGTGGAGGAGTTCCTGGCGCGCAGCTTCGGCGTCTGTCCCGTGACCACAGACGCGCTCGTCGGGTGGTGCCTGTCGGAGTACAACACCGGCGACCGCTGCGAGGTGGGCATTGCGACGCTGCCGCCGCACCAGGGAAAGGGTCTGGCGACGGCGACGGGCAGCGCCTTCATCCAGCAGGCGCTGGCGCGCGGCATCACCCGCATCGGCTGGCACTGTTATACCGCGAATCGCCCCTCCTGGGCCACCGCGCTTAAGATTGGCTTCACGAAAGCCGAGGACTATCCCGCATACCTCATCTGGTGTACAGGCAAAAACACAGCATGAAATAGTGGTAGCAGCGCATGTCAGCTTCGCAATAATAAACAGTTAGATTTTCTGGTAAGCAATTATGCGGGAGAAACTGGCCCCATGAATCGAGAGGAATTGCTGGCTTACTGGATGCGCGAGGAGCAACAGCCCTTCGAGGGGTGGGATTTCGCCTATCTCGACGGCCGCATGATCGAGGACGAGACGCCGTGGGACTACATGGCGCGCGCGGCGGCATTGATGGACGGTTCAGCAATCGCGATCGACCTGGACACGGGCGGCGGGGAACGCCTGCTGGGGCTGCGGCCCCACTGGCCGCCGCGCCTCCTTACGACCGAGGAGTATCCGCCCAACCTCGCCCTTGCCCGCCAGCGACTCGAACCCTTAGGCGTGCAGGTCATCCCGGTCCACCTGACCGACGACGACCCCATGCCGTTTGCAGACGGCGCGTTCGACCTGATCCTCAACCGCCACGCGGCGTTCAACCCGACGGAGGTCGCTCGCTGCCTCGCCCCGCGCGGTACGTTCCTCACGCAACAGGTACACGGGTTATACGCGTGGGACCTGATTGCCGCGTTCGATGCAAGGCCGGAATGGCCCGACGCGACGCCGGCCAAGTACGTGCCGCGCTTGCAGGCCGCGGGACTGACCATTACCGACGTGCAGGAATGGCAGGGACGGCTGCGCTTCACAGATGTCGGCGCGCTGGTGTACTACCTGAAGGCCGTCCCGTGGACCGTCCCCGGATTCAGCGTGGCCACGCACCAACACTACCTGTTTGCGCTTCAAAAACGGTGGGAAGCCGAGGGCGAGTTGCGCTTCGTCGCGTGGAAATACCTGATCGAGACAAGGAAAGCCTAATCTCAACCCGAAGGCGCTTAGGCTCGATCAGGCCGCAGAATGGCTCATGCAAAGACGCAAAGAGCGCCAAGAGTTTCTTTCTGGCGATATCTTTGCGTGCTTGGCGGCTTTGCGTGAGCTTCAACTGCGCCGCTCCCAGATCTGGTAGTTGCCCAGCGTCACAGTCGAACGGTAGTACGCGCGGATGTAGTCGTCCAGGAAGTTGACGCCGGTGCTTTCGGCGCTGGTGTTTGGCTCGTGCGAGTCCCAGATCTGGTATGTCACCACCCAGCGCACGTCCTTCGCCTGGAGTTCGCGGACAATCTCTTGCTGGACCGGCAGGGTATTGGCCAGGCCGGGGTGCAGCTCGGTGTACTTCGTTGCAGGACGCCGTCCGGCCAGGAAATAGAACAGCACGTCGTTGGCGAAGATTTCGTCGTGCCGGTGCGTGCCGACGTAGATGTACTCATCCGGCCCGGCGCGGCGCTGCAAGTACAACACGGCCTGTTCCTGGTCCTGGGTGAGCAGGATGCAACCGGCGCGGGGCACCTGCGAGTAGCAGCCAGTGGGGGTGTTCTGTGCGTACCGGTCGAGCATCTCGGTGAAGTGCAGGACGTAAGGGTTCAGCAGGAGCAGGAAGGCCAGCCCGGCCAGGCCCACCGGCAGCACGCCCGACCGCCACCAGCGGCCCGGCAGCCTGTATAGCAGCGCGGTCGCAAGAACGACGGCCACGATTGCGGTCGGCAGCGCGTGCAGCTCGTGATAGCGCGACGTCGCCTTGACGACCAACCCCAGTCCTGCGCCGACCATTGCCAGGTACAGGGCGGCGTGCGGCACGCGCTGTCCAGCCCGCTCGCCCCGGCGTAGTAACCCATATGCCGCGACGATCAGCGCCGCAACATAGGTCAGGATGGGCACATAGAGGCGCACCCAGTCCTCCCACTGCGGGCCGGACAGGTTCGCGAAATCGGGAATGAGAGCCGGCACCGGCAGATAGCGCGCCGCGCGGAAGGTCGTCGCCGGGAACACGATCAGGTCCTGCCACAGCGTGCCGAATCCCGCCTTGACGGCCAGGTAGGCGTACAACGGCAGCGCGATGACCACTGTGGCCGCCACGAGCACCGCCTCCGCCCGCACCAACGCGGCCAGCCGCCCACGCCAGGTGACCCCATCTGCGCTCACCCGGCGCAGTTCGTAAGCCGCCACGCCCAATGCTGCGCCGATGCCCACGTACCCGCCGAAATCCAGCCGTAGCAGCGCCGTCACCCCCACCGCCGCTCCCGCCAGCGCCAGCCACAAACGGGGCCGCGAGCTGCCAACGAGATACCGCTGCAACAGGAGCATAACAAGCAGGATGGCCGCGGTCGCAGGGAAGGCCGGGTACGAGTAGAAGCGGATGGTGCCGAGCCAGAGGGTGACGAAGGCCCAGGGAATCAGCGCGGCCCAGCGCCCGGTCAGGCGCCGCGCCAGCGCGTATACCTCCAGCGTGAGCAGGCAGCGCAACGCGATATCGAGATAGCGCGCCACGAGCATGTTCGGCTCGGCCAACTCAAACACACCCGCGAGAAGATAGAAGTAGCCCGGGGAATAAAGGGTCCAGAAATCCCGATAGGGCAGTTCACCGAGGGTGATCCGCTCCGCGTTCAGCAGAATCAGCCCTTCATCGTAGAAGTTTGCGCCCGACTTGAGCTGCAGGGTCAGGAACCAGAAGCCAAACGCGAACAATGCGGCCAGGACGAACCAGGTCGGTTGGGCAGCCAATCTCTCACTGGCGCGGCCTTTGGCTACGGAGTTCACAGAAGGTGGCGAGGCGCTATCGGGAGCCATTGCGGGCACACCATCCAAGAGGCTGCCAGCCAGGGAGCCGGACTCATACAGGGCGACTGGCGGTCGCCCTGCGCCATGCTCCCCTGACAGGCAGCCTCAGACGTAGGAGATTGGCTTGGCTTTCTCGCGTCGATAGAGCCAGATGAACAGCACCAGTAGTGTCAGGATTATCACCTCGACAGCCACGTTACCGCCTGCGGGCAACCCAGCCCGCAAGCTTTGACCGAGGATGATCGTGTTAGACACGAGCAGAACAGCCAACTCGATTGCCGTGAACAGGGAGAAGTATCGAAGCAACCTTCCCTGCTGTACACCTGTACGATAAAAGTGTTCCGCAACGACGATCAGCATCAGAAGCACGATCCCCAGGATGATCACGCCAAAGCGGTCAGCCGCATTGCTCTGCATTCTGAGACTGAATTCGTGCTCTGGATCTGCGTTCAGGAGTGCAATGCCAAACATGCCCGAGATCGCTTGGCGGATCAAGAGTGCACCCAGAGCACCCAGAGCGATAGAGACGACCCATAACAGGTAGGCCAGAACATATTTCGGAACTTGCCGCATCATGCCTCGATTTTATGCCGACTCAGGCCACTTCCAGCTTGATGCCTTGCAGTTGGAGCGACTCGGCAAAGTGACAGCTTGCCAGATTGGTCCCCACCTGCTTGAGCTGCGGGGCCTGTTCCCTGCAAATATCCTGTGCATACTTACAGCGCGGCAAGAACACACAGCCTTTGGGCAGGTTTGCCAGGTCCGGCGGCTCGCCGGGCGTGACATTCCGCTTGCCGCGGTGCCGCTGCGCGGTGCGAGGGACGGCGGCCAGCAACACCTCGGTATACGGGTGGCGCGGGTTCTCGAGCAACTCCGTCTTCGGCCCCAGCTCGACCAGCTTGCCCGCATACATCACTGCGATGCGGTCGCTGATGTAGCGCACGACGCTCATCGCGTGGGAGATGAACAGGTAGGTGAGCTGGTACTTTTGTTGCAGGTCCATCAGTAGGTTGAGCACCTGGGCCTGGATGGACACATCGAGGGCGGAGACCGGCTCGTCGGCCACGATCACCTTCGGCTGCAGCACCAGGGCGCGCGCAATGCCGATGCGCTGGCGCTGGCCGCCGCTAAAGCTGTGGGGATAGCGCTGCAGATGTTCCACGCGCAACCCCACCTGCAGAATGGTCTCCGTGACCCGCTCCTCGAGCTCTTTCCCTTTGGCGAGGTTGTTGACCAGGAGCGGCTCACCCACCGTCTGCAGGACGTTCATGCGCGGGTTGAGCGACGAGTAGGGGTCCTGGAAGATAGTCTGCGCCTTGCGACGGAACTTCTTGAGGTCGTCGCCCTCCAGCTCGGTGACGGAGACCCTGCCGCTTTCGTCGTTCAGGAAGACCTTGCCGCCCGTCGGCTCATACAGCCGGGTGATGCAGCGGCCGAGCGTCGTCTTGCCCGAACCGCTCTCGCCGACGATGCCGAGTGTCTCACCGGCCTGCACCTGCAGGTTGACGCCATCCACCGCTTTCACGGTCACAAGCTGGCGCTTGATGAAACCCCGGTGAGAGGAAAAGTATTTCTTGAGGTCCTGGACCTCTAGCAATGGCGGTTGTGGTTGGTTGACCATGCGGTTCATGCCTCTAGTACAACACGCAGCGCACCAAGTGTCCCGGCGCGACTTCTTTCAAGGGCGGCAACGCCGCATCGCAGATTCCCGGCTTGCGCCGCTCGCAGCGCGAGAAGAAGGGGCAGCCCGGCACATGGGCGAACGGGCTGGGCAGCGTGCCGCTGATGGGCACGAGCCGCTCCAGCTTGCCCTCCATGGTCGGAATCGAGCGCCAGAGTGCCAGCGTGTACGGATGCAGCGGGTTGTCGAAGATCTCGTCCGTACTGGCGTGCTCCATCACCAGGCCCAGATACATCACCATGATCTCGTCGGACATCTCACCGACCACGGCCAGGTCATGGCTGATGTACATCAGCGCCATGTTGAGCTCAGCCTGCAGGTCGTTGATGAGGTCCAGGATCTGCGCCGCGATAGTCACATCCAGGGCGGTCGTCGGCTCGTCGCCGATCAACATGCTTGGGCCGCAGATGAGCGCCATCGCGATCATGGCCCGTTGGCGCATGCCGCCGCTGAACTGGTGCGGATAGGCGTCCACCAACTGGTGCGCCCGCGCAATGCCCACACGCTGCAACATCTCGATGGTGCGCTCACGCGCTTCCTTTTTCGAAATCTTCGGGTCGTGGATGACGAGGTTCTCCATGATCTGGCTGCCGATGGTGTGCACGGGACTGAATGACGTCATCGGTTCCTGGAAAATCATCCCGATCTCCCGGCCCCGGATGCTGCGCATTTTGGGCCCGTTGCGGTCCAGCTTCAGCGTGTCGACGATCTCTTCGCTGTAGCTGCCGTTGCTGCCTTCGTGCAGGTGCAGGAGAATCTTGCCGTCCACCTCGCGACCGGGCGGGCTGGGCACGAGACGCAGGATCGAGTGCGCCGTCACCGACTTGCCGCAGCCGCTCTCGCCGATCACGCCCAGGGACTTGCCCTTGTACAGCTTGAAGCTCACGCCGTCGACGGCCTTGACCGTGCCTTCGTGGAGGAAGAAGTAGGTCTTGAGGTTATCTACTTCCAGGAACAGGTTGGCTGTGTCTGTCATACGATTCCCCCTCTAGCGCGCGTACGGATCGGCCGCATCGCGCAGGCCGTCGCCGACGAAGTTGAATAGCAACACGGTGGCGATCACGAAGAGCGCGGGGATCATGAGCCAGGTCTGCTGTGCGACTGCCGTGAGGTTCTGCGCGTCCTGCAGCAGCGTGCCCCAGCTCACCGCGGGCGGCTGGATGCCGACGCCGATGAAGCTCAGGGCCGTCTCGCTCAGAATCATGCCCGGGATGTTGAAGGTAATCGACACGATCAGGTGGCTGGTGAAGCCGGGCAGCAGATGGCGCGTGATGATGCGCCATGCGCTGGCGCCTGCACCGCGCGCGGCCAATGTATAATCCTCCTCGCGCAGGGCCAGCATCTTGCCGCGCACGACGCGGGCCAGGCCGGTCCAGCCGAGGATGGACAGAATGATCGTAATCGCAAAGTACAACTTGAGTGTGGGCCAGTCACGTGGGAGCGCGGCGGAGAGCGTCATCCACAGGGGCAGGCCCGGGATCGCCATCAGGAAGTCGATCACGCGCTGAATGATGTCGTCCACCACGCCGCCGAAGTAGCCGGAGATGCCCCCCAGGAGCACACCCAGGATGAAGCTGATGAACACGCCCACCAGGCCGATGGACAGGGAGATGCGCGCGCCGTGGAGCGTCCGCGTGAACACATCGCGCGCCAGCCGGTCCGAACCGAAGAGCAGGACCCGGCCTTCTTCGACGCCGAACAGATGCACGTTCGTGCGGATGAAGCCAAGCAGCTTGTACGGCTCGCCCCGGACGAAGAACTTGAGCGGGATCACCTTCGTCTCATCCGGCTCGTAGATGTACTTGAAGGTCTCCCGATCCAGCTCGCGCAGCGTGTCGAACACATACGGGCCGAAGCCGCCGCCGTCGGGTTTGATCCAGTGAATCGGCGTCGGCGGAGCGCTCTGATAACCCTCGAAGCGCGTGTCCGGTGTGTAGGGCGAGAAGAACTCCGCGAAGATCGCCAGGATATACAGGATGACGAGCAGGAAGATGGAGACCACGGCAGCCTTGTGGCGCGAAAAACGCCACCGGATCAACTGCCACTGGCTTGCGTAATAATAACGCTCATCCTTCGCCGCCTGTCCTGGTTCGAGGATCGTCTCCGGAGGTACATCTGGAGTCTGTGGGACTGCGATGGGTGTCTGGGTGCTCACTTTTCCGCCCTCCCGAAACGAATACGGGGATCTACCAGGATCAACAGCAGGTCACCGACCAGCGCGCCGATAACAGTCAGGGCGCTCAGGATCAGTACGATGCTGCCGGCCAGGTACATGTCCTGTGCTAGCGTCGCCCGCAGCAGCACGGGGCCGGTCGTCTGCAGGCTCAGGACGATGTCGATCAGGACCGAGCCGGAGACCAGCCCTGGCAGCGTCCAGCTCATCGTGCTGAGCAGCGGGTTGATCGCCAGCCGCACAGGGTACTTGAGCAGGAGCTTCCACTCGGACAGGCCCTTAGACCGCGCCGCAATCACGTACTGCTTGTTGAGCTCATCCAGCAAATTGTTGCGCACCACGCGGATAGTCGCCGCGGTGTTGCCCAAACCGACCAGGATGAGCGGCAGCCAGATGTGCTTGAGCAGGTCGATGAACTTGGCAAAGCTCCAGGGCGCCTCCAGGTACTCTCTGGAGTAGAGACCTAACATGGAGAACCCGAACTCCGCAAAAAGCACCCAGGCAAGAATGAGCGCCAATAGGAACCCCGGCGTTGCCGCACCTATAAATCCCAGAATCGTAAAGACGTAATCCAGGAAGGAGTACTGGTGGGTCGCCGAATAGATGCCGATGGGAATCGCGATGGCCCACGAGAGCAGCAGCGCCGAGAGCGAAATCGCAATGGTCATGGGGACCCGCTCGGCCAGGATCTCGTTGACAGGCTTGTTCCACTGCATCGAAAAGCCCCAGTTGCCGCGCATGACGATGCCTTCCACCCAACGCCAGTAACGCACCGGCATGGGCTTGTCCAGGCCGTACTGCGCAATGAGCCGCGCGGCCTCATCTTCCGAAACCTGCACGCCCGACATCTCCAACTGGGTGATGCGTGTGCTGACCCAATCGCCCGGCGGCAGCTCGATCAGAAAGAAAGCTACCATGGACATGAGGATCAGGATGGGAATCAGCATCAGGATGCGGCGTATGATATAGATTATCACTGTGTTGCCTCCGCCGTTGGGCCCGCGGCAAGGGGCGGCGGACCCCACTCGAAATCTCCGTTCGTAGTAAGCGCTCTGGCGCTTTACCACGATCACTCGGTACTCTGCGACCCTCACCCCTGGCCCCGCCCCCGCAAGCGGAGGCGGGGCAGTTCTGTCTGCTGGGGGCTATGGGCCGCTTTGCGACCCATAGCCCCCAGCGAGTGACACTTGCACCCCTCTCCCACACCATATGTAGCAGAGGGGTGAGGGTGAGGAAGCTGATAGAATCAGCTTACGGCTTGAAGAACATCTGCGGGCCGGTGAAGTTGTAGCCGATGGCGTAACCAGACTGCGGCACGTTGCCCATCTTGGTATTGACGATCATCGGGTACTTCACGCCCTCGACGTAGTTGATGTACGGCAGGTTGTCGCGCGTCCACTTGAGACCTGCCTCGACCAACGCATTGTATTCGTCAGTGCCAGGGACGGCCGACCAGCGATCCGCGTCGATCTGGATGGCTTCCTTGGCCCAGTCCGGCGGCTCCTCACCTTCGGCGCCATTGGTGTCTCGCCAAACGCGCCACAGCCTACCAGCGCGATCCAGGTTGCCGATGGTGATGTCGCCGGCCCAGCCGACGTCATGGCTCCACATCACGGTCGCCTGAATCTCGTTAGCGGCCCAGCGCTGGCCGTGAAGGCTCGAGTCGATGGCCTTCACCGTGACCTTCAGGCCGATGGCCTTGAGGTACTGCGCGGTCAGGTCGGCCACGGGGGCCAGGTCAGGCGCCTGCTGGCCGTTTTCGAGCAGGATTTCGATGACCTTGCCGCTCGGGTACTTGCGGAAGCCGTCGGCGTCCTTCTCGGTCAGCCCCATCTCGTCGAGCAGCGCGTTGGCCTTGGCGACGTCGAACGTCGAGAATTCCTCACCGATGGTCTGCAGCGGGAGGCTGGCGTAGCCGTAGTATACGCTGTCGATCAGCTCCTGCCGGTTGATGGCAAGGCTGACGGCCTGGCGGAAGCGAACGTCCCGCACGACCGACTGCCAATCCGGATCGGCGAAGGTCTGGTTGAGGCGCAGGCCGGAGGAATCCACGTGCATGTCGAGCAAGACGACCTGGAAGCCCGCCTTCGCCTCATTCTCCTTGTAGAGCGGAATCTTCACCAGGGCCGTGCTCTCGCGCAGGAAGTCCACCTCGCCGGCCAACACCTTCATGTTGACCATTTCCACGTTCTCGACCTGCTGGGAGACGATGCGATCGATGTACGGGAGCTGCTGCCCCTCGGTGTCAACCTTGAAGTAGTACGGGTTGCGCTCGAAGGTGAGCAGGCTGGCATTGTCGGACGGGACACCGATGAACGCATTCATGGCGGGGTAGTTGACGCAGCGCGGGTTGGTCATGTCCCAGTTCTGGCAGCGCTTCTGCGCGAAGACCTGCCACCACTCGTCGGTCAGGTTCAGGCGCTCGTACTCCGCCTTGAAGGCATCCGAGTTGATGTCGGCATAGTCCGCATGCCATTGCTTGAGGTAGTGCGACGGGTTGATCAGGTCCGTGTAGCCCACCCAGCCTTCGATGGCCAGCGCGCGCAGGAACCCACCGTACGGCTTGGTGAAGTGAACCTTGAAGGTGTAGTCATCCACAACCTCAAGGGTCATCGGCTCTTCGTCAGCCTTGAAGCCGTTGCGGAACTTGGCCGGGAAGATCGGGTTGATTTTCTCGTTGAGCAGGATGTTCTCGTAGGTGAAGCGGACGTCCTCGGTCGTGACCGGTTCGCCGTCGGACCACTTCAGGCCCTTGCGGAGCACGAAGGTGAAGTCCTTGTTGTCGTTCTCGACCGTAAATTCCTTGACGACCGCGCCGACGATGCCCTGGTCACCAATCTTGGGGGCCTGCACCAGCGGCTCGTCCAGCATCACGAAGATGTCGGGCGACCAGTTCGCCACGGCGTGCGCGGAGCGGAGGGTGCCGCCGTAGACGCCGGGCTCCCAGTTGGGCAGGTTCTCTTCGGTCAGGTAGACGCCCGGCCCGACAACCATCGGTTCCTCGGGCAGCCGCTCGTCAACCGGAGGCAATTCGCCGGCTGCAACCTTGGCGGCCAGGACAGGGGATTCCTTGTATTTGCTCTCGGCTGCCGCCGCGGGTTGTTCAGCCGCAGGTTGTTCAGCCGCAGGTGCTTCGGCGGCGGGTGCTTCAGCCGCCGGTTCCTCGGCGGCCGGGGCTGGCGCCGGGGCAGGCGTGGCTGCGCCGCCGCAGGCGGACAGGACCAGCGCCAGGATCAACAAGATCGGCCATAGGGATTTCTTGAACATGTCTCCTTTTCTCCTTCGAAAGTAGGCGATGTCGTGGACGTCTTACATCCATCCCACACGGGTCCCTAGGTCAGGTGTTCGATTCGATCGGCGTGTATCACCTCCTTCCTGGTATTAGCTGAAATAGCGCCTGTGATAAGCCGGCATCGTAGCAGAGCTTCCGCTGCCACCGTCATGGCTGCTCTGTCCGCGCCACAACAGAATTGAATCGATCGTCTGTCGAAGTTCAGGCGTCGCGGCGAACGGATGCAGATGACACAGATATCGAGCCGTTGGCGGAGAGATGCGATTGGCAGAACAGCTCAGAGAAGCGTACAGGGCGCCGCCAAAGATGTTGACGCGTATCATAACCTATTTTAGGCAGTAGTCAAGTCGCGAAATTCACGGGAGAGATTCAGGGCGGACCTCAGCGGCTATGCGAACGAGCGCGGCTCAACTCCGGGAGCGTGAGCAGCCTGAGCGGAGTCCCGTCGCTGTTTGGCGGGACGCAGTCGAAGGATGC
>JAKPQT010000474.1 GCA_029555885.1 Chloroflexota bacterium
ACGGTATGCGAGGTCTATGCCAACGGTACGACCGCGCTCAGCACCCGGATGTACGATCATCGTCAAGGGAGCTGGGGCGTGTTCGTACAGGGTGGCGAGTTGACGGTAGACGAACTGGCTGTGCGGATGGCGGTCAGGAGCTAACCGGCCGCCGAACATGCGCGCTTACGGGAACGGCCGGTCCACTTCCGTGTGCTCCGTCTGTTTCGTAGGTTGCCTCGTATGCACGCAGTTCGCTCACGCGTAAATGGTCGCGCCGCTAGGCACCTCTTTGCGGTTGTAGGACTCGGCGGTGACACGCGGGTGGATGACGACGTTGCGTCCCACGCGCATGCCCTGGGGGATGACCGCGCCCTTGCCGACGACCGTCAGGCCGGTGTTCAGGCGGTCAGGCCGTTCACGGTTCGGCGTGTTCTTCTCGCTCCAGCCGACCTTCGCATCTGCTTCCACAGTCACGTGCTTGTCGATGATCGCACGGTCCACCTCTGCGCCCGGCTCGATGACCGTATCCGTCATAATGATGGCGTCGCGCACCGTGGCTCCCGCCGCGACATAGACGCCGGGCGAGATAATCGAGCGGATCACGGTGCCTTCGATGCGGCAGCCGTCACTGAGCAGGTTGCCCTCCACGCGTGCCTCCGGGCCGATCAACGCGGCCGCGCGTTCCTCGCTGCGCGTGTGGATGACCCAGTCCGGGTTGTACAGGTCGAGGGCGGGCGTCTCGGTCAGCAGCGCCATGTTGGCTTCGTAGTAGGCCTGGATCGTGCCCACATCGGCCCAGTAGCCCTGGAAGCGGTGCGCAAAAACCCGGTGGGTGGTCAAGTGGTCGGGAATGTAGTCGCGCGCCAGGTTGTGCCCCTTCTCATCGCCGTTGGCACCCGCCTGACTCAGCCAATCGACCAGGACCTCGCGCTTGAAGACGTAGATGCCCATGCTCGCCAGCGTGCTGGCCGTGCGCCGCGGCTTCTCCTCGAACTTGACGATCCGGCCCTGCGTGTCGGCAGTGACCATACCGAAACGGTAAGCTTCGAACCCGGGCACGGTGTAGACGGCCAGCGTAACATCGGCGTTACGCTCACGATGCTCGCGCAGCAGGGGACCATAATCCATCGTATAGATGTGGTCGCCGGCCAGGATGAGCACATCATCCACAGTCGGCCGCAGGACATTCAGGTTGAAGCGGATGGCGTCCGCCGTGCCCGCCTGCCAAGCGCCCGCTTCACCTCTGGTGCTCTGGTACGGCTGGAGCAGGCGCACACCGCCTGTCGTGCGGTCGAGGTCCCAGGGCCGACCCACGCCGATGTGTTCGTTGAGCGAGCGGGGTTGGTACTGAGTCAGCACCGCTACATCGAAGATGCCGGAGTTGACGCAGTTGGACAGCGCAAAGTCAATGATGCGGTATTTGCCCGCAAACGGCACCGCCGCTTCCGACCGCTTGGCCGTCAGCACGCTCAGCGCAGGGCCTTCGCCGCCCGCCAGAATCATCGCCATAACTGCCATGATGCACCCCCTCTATGCGACCGTGGACCCGCTGGGCACGGTGTCCCCGAAGCTGGCGAAGGCCTCTTCGTCCACATCGACCTGCACGACGACGTTGCGCCCGATGCGCAGGCCGCCGGGAATGTGTGCGCCCTTGCCGATGCTGGTCGGGCCGGTGTAGAATCTGTCCGGGGCTGCGGCGTTCGGCGTGTCCAAGTCATCACCGAAGCCCAGCTCCGTACCTGCTCCCACGACAACGTTCTTGTCCACGATGCACCGATCGACCACCGCGCCGGGGCCGATCCAGGTGTCGTTCATAATCACGCTCTCGCGTACCACGGCTCCGGGCGAGACGTAGACGCCGGGCGACAGCACCGAGCGCATCACCTGCCCACGCACGAAGGAGCCATTGCAGATCATGCTCTCCAGCACGCGGCTCTGCGGGCCGACCTTGGCGGGCGCACGCTCCTCGCTGCGCGTGTGGATGACCCAGTCGGGATCGTAGAGGTTGAGCTGCGAATGGCCGGAGATGAGCTCCATGCTGGTCGTCCAGTAGGCGTCTACCGTGCCCACGTCCACCCAATACCCCGCGAACGGGTAGGACTGGAGGGTGTAGCGGTCGAGCATGCTGGGGATAACGTGCTTGCCGAAGTCGAGGTCCTTATGTTTGGGAGCCAGGGCCTGCAACCGCTCGATGAGCGCATCCACCCGGAAGACGTAGACGCCCATGTTGGCAAGCGTGCTCGGCGCCTCCTTCGGCTTCTCCATGAACCCCGTCACCCGCCCATCCTCGTCCGTCAGCACGATGCCGAAGCGGGAGGTCTCTTCGGGCTTGACGTCCATGACCGCCAGCGTCAGGTCGGCCCCGCGCTCCTGGTGCGCCTGGAGCATGGGCCGGTAATCCATCTTGTAGATGTGGTCGCCCGACAGGATGAGCACGGTGTTGGCGCGCGTCTGCCTGAGATAGTCGAGATTCTGGAGCACGGCATCCGCAGTACCCTCGTACCACTGCTGGTGGCCCTTGCCCTGGTAGGGTTGCAGCAGGCGGACGCCCCCGCGCGTGCGGTCGAGGTCCCAGGGACGCCCGATGCCGATGTGGTCGTTGAGCGAGCGGGGCAGGTACTGCGTCAGCACCGCGACGTCATAGATGCCGGAGTTGACGCAGTTGGAAAGGGTGAAGTCGATGATGCGGAAGCGACCGGCGAAGGGGACGGCAGGCTTGGCGCGCTGCTCGGACAGGACGCCCAACCGCGTGCCCGCGCCGCCGGCGAGGATCAGGGCTGCCACGCGCATGGATGAATCTCCTTATCTAAAGCCAAATCGTATGCCTGTTGTAACATGAAAAGGGAATGCCGGTCAAGGAGGACCCAGGCACAGAATCCCAGGCCGATGTGATGAACGTCATAGACATGGGTATCAGTACAGGTAGATACTTATTGCAAATTATTCGCATTATTGCTCTCTATGCCGCCGCAAGGATGTCTATGCACCACACGCACGCCGAAGCTACGCCGCAACCCTTGAGTGCGCTGCCCGCCGGGCAGCGCGCGATCGTATATTCTCTTCAGGGCGGACACGAATTCTGCAGCCGGGTTGCTAACCTGGGTTTCACGATGGGGGCAGAAGTTGTCATCCGGCAGAATTACGGGCATGGGCCTGTCCTGGTGGCGCTGCGCGGCACGCTGGTGGCGTTGGGCCGCCGCGAAGCCAGCCATGTCCTCGTCCTGGCGGCAGCGCCGAACTGACAGGAGCCGAAGGATGAGATTGTCCGTCGCACGGAAGCCGGCGGCACAGGTGGCGCCGCCCGCCTTGCGCCTGGTCAAGCCTGGCTGCCATGACAACGACAGCGAGCCCCTGCCCGCGCGCGTGCCCGCGCAATTGACCGTTGCGCTGGTCGGGCAGCCCAATGTCGGCAAATCCACCGTCTTCAACATGCTGACCGGCCTCAATCAGCATGTGGGCAACTGGCCCGGCAAGACTGTGGAGCAAAAGACCGGCCGCTTTGAGCACGACGGTACGCTGCTCGATATTGTCGATCTGCCGGGGACCTACAGCCTGACCGCTAACTCCGAGGAGGAGCGCATCACGCGCGAGTATCTCCTGCAGGAGCGGCCCGATGTGGTTATGGCGGTGGTCAACGCGGCGGCGCTGGAGCGGAGCCTTTATCTCGTGGCTGAGCTGCTGGCGCTGGGCCGGCCCCTGGTCATTGGGCTCAACATGAGCGACGTGGCCGAGCAGCACGGCATCCACATCGAGCCGCACGTGCTCGAGGCCGCGCTCGGCGTGCCGGTGGTCAGGGTGGTTGCCTCGCGCAATATAGGTGTCCATGAACTGGTAGACGCCGCGCTGAAGCTGGCCGCCAATCCTACTGGCTTTGCGCCGAACCGCCCCGAAATCCGGCCTGAGCACCGACCGGTGTTGGATGAGCTAGTACGCCTGATTGCGGGGTACATCCCCGCGCCGTATGAGGCGGATTGGGTCGCGCTCAAGCTGCTGGAGGGCGACAGCGAAGTGACCGCCATCATGCAGGCCGCGCTGCCGGAGGCCATCTGGACGCAGGTGCACGCGATCCTGCTCGACCATGAGGATGCCTTCCTGGATATTGCCGGCGGGCGCTACGAGTGGATCGGACGTATGATGCGCGCCGCAGTCACCGAGCCGCGCGCGGGCGCGATCACCGTTACTGAGCGGCTGGACCGGATTGCCACACACCCGCTGCTGGGGCTGGGCCTGTTGCTGGCCGTCTTCGGCGTGGCCTTCTGGCTGACCTATGCCATTGCGACGCCGGTCGCGGAGTGGCTGGCGGAGACGGTGCTCGGCGGGCTGAGCGGCCTGGTGACTGCCCTGCTGGCAGGCGGCCCGGCCTGGCTGCTGGCATTGATCAACGACGGCATCATCAACGGTGCGGGCACGGTGCTGACCTTCCTGCCCATCCTCGTCATCTTCTTCGCGCTGCTCGGCATCCTCGAAGATGTGGGCTACCTATCGCGCGGCGCGTATGTCATGGACCGGTTTATGCACCTGATGGGGCTGCACGGCAAGTCATTCCTGCCGTTGTTCCTGGGCTTCGGCTGCAACGTCCCGGCGGTGCTCGGCGCGCGCATCCTTGAAGAGCGCCGCGCCCGCTTCCTCACGATCCTGCTGGCGCCCCTGGTGCCCTGCACCGCGCGGCTGGCGGTCATCGCGTTCCTGGCGCCCGCATTTCTGGGGCCATATGCCGCGGTAGGCTCGTGGGGCCTGGTCACGCTGAACCTGCTAGTGCTGGCGGTTGCGGGCATCGCGGTCAACAAGCTGGCCTTCAAGGGGGAGCAGACTGCCTTCATCATGGAGCTGCCCCTGTACCACATCCCGAATGCGCGCACGGTCGGGCTGTATGTCTGGAACAACACCAAGTCCTTCCTGCAGAAGGCCGGCAGCCTGATCCTGGTGGCCTCGGTCGTCGTCTGGGCGCTCTCGTCACTGCCGGGCGGCGACATCGAGACCAGCGTGCTCGCGGCCCTCGGCCGGCTGCTGGAGCCGGTCGGTGCGTGGATGGGGCTGACCGACTGGCGCATGATCGTGGCGCTGATTACGAGCTTTTTCGCCAAAGAGAACACCATCGCCACCCTCGGCATCCTCTACAGCGGCAGCGAGCAGGCGGGAGCACTGGCCGCACAGGTTGCAGCGGTACTGGCGCCTGCGGCACGGCTGGCCTTCCTCGTCGTGACGATGCTCTTTATCCCCTGCCTGGCGACAACCATCACCATCAAGCAGGAGACGAACTCGTGGCGCTGGACCGCGGCCAGCCTGGGTTTGCTGCTGGCCCTCTCGCTCGGCGCGGGGGCCCTCGTCTACCAGATCGGGCGGCTGCTATGAGCGGCGCAGTCATGGGCCGGCTGCTGCACCTGTTGGGCGAAGGCGGCATCCGCTCCACCGCCGAGCTGGCGCGGCGACTCGACCTGAGCGAGGCGCTGGTCAGCCTGATGGTGGAAGACCTGACCCGCCGCGGCTATCTCGCGCCGCTGGATGCGGGGTGCTCGTCCGGCTGCGACGCGTGCGGGCTGGCCGCGGCGTGCGGTGTGACGGGGAAACCTCCGGTGCTCGCGCTGACCGAGAAGGGCCGGCGGGCGAGCGCGTAACCGCGAAGCACTAACCGTAAAGACGCAAAGTACGCTAAGATACGCGAAGAAATAAGAAGCCTGGAGTCTTCGCGTGTCTTTGTGCTCCTTTGTGTCTTCGCGGTGTAAAAGGTTATAATCACCGTATCTCACTCGCAAGGATGCAACCATGGACGCCCGCGCACGACTCCTCACCGCGATCTCTAACGGAAAACCCGATCACCTGCCTGCGCAGGTCCACAACTGGATGCGCTACTACCTCGACACCTACCTCGGCGGCTGCGAGCCGTTCGAGGCCTATGATCGCTTCGGCATGGACCACGTCATCTACATGGCCCCCGAGTTCATCTGGGACGAGCGTGACTTGGCGAACTGGCAGACCGACCGCCGCGACCTGGGCACGGACGCCGACGGCAACCACCTGTGGGCCGCCACCATCACGACCCCCGAAGGCGAGCTGCACCACGCCGGCGCATACAACGCATTCACGCCCTGGGAGACCGAGTTCCTCATCAAGACCGAGCGCGACATGGAGCTGTTCGCCAAATATGCGCCCGTGCCCGTCCGCCTGGACCCTGCGCCGGTCATCGCGATGCAGGAGCGCCTGGGCAGCCGCGGCATCGTGCGTTCCTGGGCCTGGGGCTACGGGCAGGGCTCGCCGTGGCAGGATTTCTGCACGCTGGCCGACACGCAGACCGCCATCCTCTGGGGCATGGACAAGCCGGACTTCCTCCACTTCGCCCTCGACGCCATCCTGCAGAAGCGGCTGCGCTATGTCGAGATGCTCAAGGGCATCCCCATCGACCTCATCGAGGTCGGCGGCGGCGCAGGCTCGAACACGGTCATCAGCCCGAAGTTCTTCCGTGAGTTTTGCCTGCCGTATGACCGCATCCAGAATGCCGCGCTGCACGAGGCGGGCATGAAGATCGTGTATCACCTTTGCGGCGGGCTGATGCAGATGCTGGAGCTGGTGGTCCAGACCGGCGCCGACGGGCTGGAAACCATGACCCCGCCGAGCATGGGCGCGGACTGCGACCTTGCCGAGGCGGAGCGTCGCGTGGGTGACCGGCTGTTCTTTATTGGCGGGCTGGACCAGAACGCGTACTTCGAGAACGGGACGCCGGCGACGACGCGCGAGGCCGTCTTCCGGCTGCACGCGGCCTGCCCGAACGGCGGCTACATCTGCTGTCCTTCCGATCACTTCTTCTTTGGCGATCCGGCCAACATCCAGGCGTTCGTCGATGCGGCCAGAGAGTGCCGCTACAACTGATAACGGAGCTGTGCATGAACAGTCGAGAGCGTATCCGCGCGATTATCGCGCGCGAGCCGGCGGACCGCTGCGGGTTTTGGATGGGCAACCCCCATGCCGATACGTGGCCCATCTATCACAAATACTTCGGCACGGAGACTGAGCCAGAGCTGCGCCGCAAGCTGGGCGATGACCTGGTCTGGCTGTCGCCCGAGTTCTACAAGTCGACGTACCAGCACCCGGACGGACGCAAGCTGATCGACCTGCACTCGATGAAAAAGAGCCACGGCGAGGCCGGGCCGCTCGCTGCATGCGAGGACCCGCGTGAGGTCGAGGATTTCCCCTGGCCCGACCTGACCTATCTCAACTTCGACGAGTGCCTGGCCGACCTGCGTGCCGCTGGCGACGTCTACCGGGCGAGCGGGTTCTGGACGCCGTTCTACCATCACCTGATGGACTTGTTCGGCATGGAAAACTACATGGTTAAGATGTATACGCATCCGGAGGTGGTGCAGGCCGCGACGGATCGCATCTGCAGCCTCTACTACGAGGCGAACGAGCGGTTTTTTGCGGCCGCGGGCGACCTGGTGGATGGGTTCTTTTTCGGCAACGACTTCGGCACGCAGCTCGACCTCATCTGCAGCCCCAAGCTGTTCGACCGGTTCATCATGCCGTGGTTCCGCCGCTTCACCGAGCAGGGCCACCGCCACGGCTACCAGGTCATCCTCCACTCGTGCGGTTCCATCTTCCGGGTCATCGACCGGCTCATCGACGCGGGGGTGGACTGCCTGCATCCGCTCCAGGCGCGGGCGCGCAACATGGATGCGGAGACGCTGGCGC
>JAKPQT010000501.1 GCA_029555885.1 Chloroflexota bacterium
CCGCGCGATGCGCGCAGGATGCTGCTGCGAGGATCTGCGTCGCATAATGCCAACTGCGCGGCCTCCGCGAACGTCTCCTGATCAGGTCGCCGGCCGGCCAGGAACGCTTCGGCCCCGGCAGCACGTATCGGGCAAGGGCCAACCGGCCCCATAGCGATGGCAGCGGCCTCGATGAGCGCGCCGTCAAGCACGATCTTCGCCGCGCAGTTCAGCGTTGGCAGCACCAGGGAGGGTCGCCTGCCCAGGCGCTGCCAGCCTGTGCCCCAGCGATGCTGTGGAAGGGGAAAGCGGATGTGCGTCACGATCTGCCGCGTGGAATCGATGGCTGAGCGGCCCGGGCCTGCGTAGAGTGCGGCCAGAGGCTGCCATTGTGCGGTGCTTCCCTGGCTCATGCCGACATCCCTCTGGGGTGTGCCCCTTTGGGACGGCGCGCCGTCCGCGGCCAGGACCCGGACTTCTGCATCCAGTGCGGCGGCGATGATCGCACCGTCGGCCGCGGGCATGGCCTGCACGAGGTTGCCTACCCACGTGGCGGAGGTCTGGATGGCCGGAGCGCCAACGGACGCAGAAGCGTCAACGAGCGCGTGGACGTGGCCGGCGAGATACGGGTGGACACGGAGCGCACTGAAGGGCACGGCCGCGCCTACGGTGACCCAGCCATCGCTTACCTCGATCCGCCCCAGATCGGGAATGCGCGTGATATCGACCAGGCACTCGGTGCGGAGCTTGCCCTTTTGCAGGTCAAGCAGGACATCTGTGCCGCCGGCGATGACGCGCGCCCGGCCATCGTATGCTGCCAGCATACCGAGCGCTTCATCGATCGTCGTGGGCGACAAGTATCCGGTCATTCCGCAACGCCTCTACCCAATGCGGCCAGGATGCGCTCGGGGGTGGCCGGAATCGTACGCAGGCGGTGGCCAATGGCGCGGGACACTGCGTTGATGATTGCAGGCGTTGCGGGCAACATGGCCGCTTCGCCCAGGCCCTTCACGCCGAACGGCCCGAACGGGCTGGGCGTCTCCACCAGGATCACCTCGATCTGGGGCATAGAGTTGATGGTCGGCATGTAGTAGTCCGCGAAGCCGCGCGTATGGCCGGGCAGCACCTCTTCCATCAATGCAGCGCCCAGCCCCATTACGAGTGCGCCCTCGATCTGCCCTTCCGCATCGACCCGATTGACCGCGCGGCCCACATCGTGACAGGCGACCATCCGCAGGACCTGCACCTGTCCAGTGCGGAGGTCGACCTCGGCTTCCGCCAGGTGTGCGCCTGTGACGAACAGCGGCGCGTATTCTGGCCGGGATTGAAGCTTTGAAGCGGCGTGGTCACCGGTTGAACCTGGATACCGC
>JAKPQT010000517.1 GCA_029555885.1 Chloroflexota bacterium
CCCAGCACGTCTCCCCGACACGCGGCTGCCCGATCGTCACCTCGCCCACATGGACGATCAGACCCGGCACAGGCCGGCGCACATCGTCGACGCGAATCTCCCAGATCGGCTGCTCGTCGGGCTCGGCAGATGGCTCATCCCCGCGGCCGGCTGCACCGCGGCCGTTGGTCGGCTGGCCCGCGCCGGTCGCTTCGTTCGGCTCAGGATAGCGCGCGATGAAGCCGGTGTCGCTCACCTGCCCGCCCGACTCGAGATAGAACGGCGTCTCCGGCAGCACGACCTCGACCTTGTCGCCGGGAGAAACTGCCGTCACGCGGCGTCCGCCGGACAACAAGGCGACGAGCCGGGTCTCGATTTCCACGTCTTCATCATAGCGGTGCTGAATGCCTGCCGCATCCACCGCGCCTTCGGCCTTGAGCTCGCGCAGCAGGTCCAGATACACCTGGACATCCTGCGTGCCCTGCGCGTCGAAGTGTGCCGATGCGCGGGCGCGCTCCTTCTGCTCGTTGAGCGCGGCCTGGAACCCGGCCACATCCACCGTCATACCGATCTCGCGCGCCACGTCCTGCGTCAGGTCGAGCGGGAAGCCGTGCGTGTCGTACAGCCGGAATGCCTCTGCACCGGGGATGACGTTCTCACCGCGCGCCTTGACCTGCGCAATGAGTTCCTCCAACAGTGCAATGCCGTTGGTGAGCGCGGTCGAGAAGCGCGCCTCTTCCTGCTCGATATTGGAGAGGATGAAGTCGCGACGGCGGGTCAGTTCGGTATAGTGCGGCCCCATCGTCTCGATGACGGTCCGCGCAACATCTGCGAGGAAAGGCCGGTCGAACCCCAGCATCCGGCCGTGCCGCGCGGCCCGGCGCAGAATCAAACGCAGCACGTAGCCACGGCCCTCGTTCGCAGGCATCACGCCGTCGCCAATGAGGAACGTGATCGTGCGGCTGTGATCCGCGATGACGCGATAGGAGATCGCGCGTTGCGGGTCCTTGAGATCCTGCATCACGTCGCGGCCGGCGTCGACCTTCGCCAATAGCTCCTGCGTGCGCTTGATCAGCGGGGCGAACAGATCGTTATCGTAGTTATTGCGGACGCCCTGCAACACGCTGACGATGCGCTCAAAGCCCATGCCCGTGTCTACGTGCTTCGCGGGCAGCGGCTCCAGCGTGCCGTCGGCGCCTCGATTGTACTGGATGAAGACCAGGTTCCACAGTTCGATATAGCGGCGGCAGTCGCCGTTGACGCGGCACTCATGCCCAGGCACGCTCTGCTTGTCGCACGCCTCTGGCCCCAGGTCTAGATGGATTTCGCTGCACGGCCCGCACGGCCCGGTGTCGCCCATCTCCCAGAAGTTGTCCTTGCGGCCAAAGAACAGAACATGCTCCGGGTTGATGTCGGTCTCGCTGCGCCAGTAATCCGCTGCCTCGTTGTCCTGTTCGATGTCACCCTTGTCGTCCCGAAACGCGGTCGCCCAAAGACGATCCTTTGGCAGGCCCCACACGCCGGTCAGCAGTTCCCACGCCCACGTAATTGCCTCGCGCTTGTAGTAATCGCCGAACGACCAGTTGCCCAGCATCTCGAACAGCGTGTGGTGGTAGGGGGAGCGCCCCACATCGTCTAAGTCGTTGTGCTTGCCGCTGACGCGCATACACTTCTGCGCATCGGCGACGCGGCGGGCCTCCGGCTCGCGCAGGCCGAGGAAGATATCCTTGAACTGGTTCATGCCGGCATTAGTGAACAGCAGCGTCGGGTCGTCATGCGGCACGAGCGAATCACTGGGCACGATGCGGTGCCCTCTGCTCGCAAAGAAATCCAGGAATTGTTGGCGAATCGCCGCACTGGTTGGGCGCGTTTGGCTCATTCGGTCATCCTCACGTGGCTTTACAATCAAGGCGCGCCGAATCCCTCAGCGCGCCGCAAAATCATATTTTAGGGGAAGAAGGGGGGATTGTCAAAGAAAGTACGGACGGGAACGCTGATAACGCTGAGCATCATGATCCGCAAGAAGCTATTGGGAGATCATGACAATCAGCGTTCATCAGCGTGCTATTTCTAAGCCTTTGTCACGACTGCGACTTCGTACGCCGGAAGCTCGATGCGTCCGGTCAGCACGCGGCCGCCGGGCTGCTCCGCCGCGGGCCACGGCAGGTCGATGATCTGACCGGTGCGCGTGTGGTTGATGAGGATGAAGTAGCGCGTCTTGCCGTCCAGCGTGACGCGCGTGCAGACCTCCACCCCCTCCGGCACGGTGATGGGCGAGCGCAAGCCGACCGTCTCGATGACCCGGTGCAGAAACGCTTGCTGTGCCACGTCATCCAGATACGCACCGCAGTAATAGCACAAGCCGGAGCTGGTACCGCGCACCGTGATGGCCGGTTGGCCGTCCAGCCAGCCGTTCGACGGCCCATACTTGGCGATGACCGCCACATGGTTCGGGTCGCGCACTTTCAGCCGCTCCGCCCAGACCCGCGACTGGCCCTCGAACCAGTTGCCCTTGATGGGCACTGGCTCGTCGAGCGCATAGTATTCCTCGACCTCCACGCCCGCAAGATCGGCCAGCGTGCCGGGCTGCCGCATGGGCAGCAGGCTGTTGTCCTCGTCCTTCATTGCGCTGCGGGCGGTGATGATGAGCTTGCCGCCGCGACGGACGAACTCGGCCAGGCGGCGACTGCGCTGTTCGTTCAGCATGATGAGGGCCGGCATGACGACGATCCGATAATTGTCGAGCGGTGTGTCCGCATGGACCACGTCAACGCCGAGGTTCGCTCGCGCAAAGGGCCGATAGTAATGCGTGAAATGCTTGACCCAATCGAAATCGGCGTGGTGCTTCTGCCACTGGACCGACCAGCGGCTCGGATAATCATTGAGGAAGGCGACACGGGCTTCGGGCCGCGTCTGGGCCAGCAGTTCACCCACAGCCAGCACGTCCGCGCCGAGCAGCTTGACCTCATCATAGAACGGCCGAGGCTGACCCGATTGATCGACCAGGCTGCCGTGATACTGCTCCTGCCCATTCAGCGCGGACCGCCACTGCCAGTAGAGCACGCCGTCCGCGCCGTGGCCGATGGCCTGCCACGCCATGACCCGCGCCTCGCCCTGGTTGAGCGCATTGTTGACCGGCCGCCAATTGACGGAGCCGGGCTGGGTCTCCATGACCCAGAAGTTCTTGGGCTTTCCAGATGCCAGCTTGAAACCACGCGTCAGGTCGTGGATGGCACCCTTTTCGAGGTAGTCGTGGTGGCCCGTGCCGACATAGTAGTCCCACGAGGCCATATCCAGGTCCTCGCTGAGGGCATAATGGTCGTACCCGTCGAACCAGCCCATGAAGTTATGGGTAATCCAGACGCCCTCGCGCAGTTGCGGGCGCAGGGCATCGATCTGCACCTGCTGGTACTGGCGATAGCTCTCGGTGATGAAACGCTTCCAGTCGAGCATCAGCCCCGGGTTGTGCCCGCCGATCGGTGCAGGGATCTGCCTCCAGTCGGTGTACGTCTGGCTCCAGTAAGCCGTAGCCCAGCGCGCATTCAGCTCGTTCAGGCTGCCGTAGCGCGCCTGAAGGAAGGTCTGAAACTGGCTGCGACACTCCTCGCAGTAGCAGACCCGGTTGTACTCGTTGTCGAGCTGCCAGCCGATGACGTGCGGATGCTGGCCGAAGCGCTCGCCCATCGCAGCAACGATGCGCCGGCAGTAGGCCTGGTAAGTGGCCGAGTTGACGCAAAAGTGGCAACGGTTGCCGTGCTGTGCGCGGCGGCCATACTCGTCCACGGCCAGCGTGTCCGGGTGCGTCTGCGTCAGCCAGGCCGGAGGCGCAGCCGTCGGCGTGCCGAGCACAGTGGCGATGCCCGCCTGCGCGAGCTGGTTCACGGCGCGCTGTAGCCAGTCCAGGTGGAACTGGCCGTCCGCCGGCTCCATGGTTGACCAGGCGAACTCGCCTAGCCGCGCCACGTTGAGGCCGGCCTCCTGCATCAAGCGGATATCCTCAGCCCAGCGCGATTCAGGCCAGTGTTCGGGGTAGTAGGCCGAGCCCAGGTACAGGGTCTTGGGGGGGTGTGTGGTCATTTACGCATCCTTGCGACGTCGTTACGTGACAAGGTGACAAGGTGAAGAGGTGACAAGGCGATGTCGCGTTGCGGGTTGGCGTTTCTTTCCACGGCCACGGTTGATACCCATGACAGAGAAACCCTCCCCGTCCACATCACCTCTTCACCCTGTCACCTCTTCACCTTGTCACGTCCTATCCAACTTGCTCGACGAG
>JAKPQT010000518.1 GCA_029555885.1 Chloroflexota bacterium
AGAGCCTGCCCATCATCGGGCGCAACGCTGATGGCTCGTGGTGGCAGGTGCGCACCACGACGGGCACGGCATGGGTCGCGGCCAGCGTCTCCATCACGGTGCGCGCGGTGGATGTGCCGGTCGCGTCGGTGGCTGAAGCCAACGAGGGTTAACCATTCTCCCCCTCTCCTGGGCAGGCTGTCAGGTCTGCCCAGGAAAGGGGGTGCGAGCCAAGCTCGCCAAGGGGGTGAGGCCCGTCAATCGTGCGTCTCGCCCCACGGCCAGCGCGTCCAACGCACCTCGCGGGGCTGCGCAGGGTCCCACTGCTTGATATAGCGGTATGCGGCGCGCAGGTTGTCCGGCGGCACCTCGACGCCTGTGACGTTGCTCGTCATCAGGAACAGCCCCTTGCCGCCATCCGTGAAGTCCAGGAAGTAATTCACCTCGTCCCGCACATCCGCCACCGTGCCGAAGGGCAGCGTGCGGCTGACGCTCAAGCCCGCGAAGAAGAGCGGTTCCTCGCCCAGCGGGCTGCGCATCCGGCGCAGCGCATACGGGTCGATCCCCAGTTCATACTGGAACCCCTGAAACCCGCTGAATCCAACTCCAAGATAATCCGTGACGAGCGGCCGGACGTCGCCGTCGCAGTGGTGGATGAGCCGCACGCCTGCATCGACGAGCGGCTCGATAATCATGCGCACAGTGGGCAGGTAGTACTGGCGCAGGAACACCGGCGACACCATCGGCCCCTTGTTGTTGGCCAGGTCCTCCCCGCAGAACATCAGCGGCACCAGGTCATAGTCGCGGTACAGCCGCACCAGGATCTTCGCGCGCTCGCGCGAGTGCAGGCTCTTCGCCCACCAGATTTTACCCACGGCCTCCGGATACAGCTTGCAGGCCAGGAGAAAGGCGGTGTAGCCGAACTCGCTGTAGAGCGGGAAGTGGCCGCCGATTTCCCAGAAGTTGGGGATCGGCTCGATGCCGCCGTAATTGCGGAACGCGTTCTCAAAGTAGTCGCGGTAGCGACGCTCCTCGGCCGCGGCATCGAAGGCCGCCAGCACGTCGCGCTCGCTGTCGGGCAGCGAGTTCGCCTGGTCGAGCAGCGCCTCCGGCTCGATGCCCGCGTAGTGGCTTTCCTCCACCGAGCCGGTGCGAATCTGGTCGAGCTGCGTCGGGATGGCTGGCTGGACCATGCCGTCCGCATCGAGCGCAAGGCCGGCTTTGACCACACCGGCCAGCGGGTTCGCGAGGTACTCGTCCGTGCTGATGCCGGCCAGGTCGGACAGCACGCGCACGCCGCCGATCCAGCCGGCGAGCGACGGCACGCGGTCGATCTCCTGCCCGCACGCCTGCCGGCGGAGCCGTTCCTTCTTGGAGAGAGTGATGTGGGGCATGAAAGCTCCCTACCCGGCCTGTGCCGCGGATTTCAACCAGTCCACCAGCGCGCGGGCTTTCTCCCGCGTATCGGCCTCTGCAAAAATGCGCAGCAGCGGTTCCGTGCCGGAGAAGCGCAGCAACACCCAGTTGTCGTTCGCGAAGTAAAGCTTGATGCCGTCGTCCTCGCGCGTGCGCAGGATCGGCGCAGGCGCGTTCCCGCTGTCGATGAGCGCCTGCACCCGCTGCGGCACGATGATGCGCATGTCGGGCGTCGCGGGCAGCCCGTCCTCCACGCTGTACAGCCGGCCCGTGATGGCCCAGACCCGCTCCTGTAACTGGGAGATGGATTCTCCGGTCTTGGCAAGCATCTCGATAATCAGCGCGGAGGCGAAGAT
>JAKPQT010000520.1 GCA_029555885.1 Chloroflexota bacterium
CCCACGGGCGTGGCATAGCCCTGCGGCAGCTCCTGGATGAAGTCATGGGCGTTCGCCGCGCGGGCCGCGGCCTCGATCTCGTCATTCCCTGCATCCAGCTTGCCATAGGCAATGTTGTCGCGCACCGTGCCCGAGAAGAGCGCGGTCTCCTGCGGCACAATGCCGATCTGCTCGCGCAGGCTGCGCATCTGCACCTCGCGGATGTCCTGGCCGTCCACAAGGATGCGGCCCTCGGTCGGGTCGTAGAAGCGGGGAATCAGGTTGACGAGCGTGGTCTTACCCGCGCCGCTCGGCCCGACCAGCGCTACGACCTGCCCCGGCTCGACACGAAGATCGATATCGCGCAGGACGATGCGCTCTTCCGCCGTGTCACCGTAGTCGAAGCACACACTCTCGAACTGCACCGCGCCCTCGATATGCGGCATCGCAGGCGCATCCGCCGCGTCCAGCAGCTCCGGCGTCGTGTCGAGCAGTTGGAATACCCGCTCGCTCGCGCCGAGCGCCTGCTGGAACTGACTGTACAGGCTGGTGAACGCGGCGATGGGCGCGGCGATCATCATGGTGTAGAGCAGGAACGAGATCAACTGGCCGGGGGTCAGGTTGCCCGCGATGACCTCCCGGCTGCCGAACCACAGGACGAGCGCAATGCTGCCGTAGGCCAGCAGGCCGATGATCGGCCCCAGCGTCGCGCGCAGCCGAACGCGCTTGACCGCCAGCCCGAACAGGCGCTCGGTGCCGGCGCGGTAGCGGTCCACCTCGTAGGGCTCCCGCGCAAACGACTTGACGATACGCACCCCCGTGATGGCCTCTTCGGCGGTCGCGCTGACCTCGGCCAGCGTGTCCTGCACCTGGCGGCTGAGGCGGCGCACGAGGCGACCCAGGAGGATCATGCCGAGCACGGCCAGCGGCACCACTGCGAGCATGATCAATGTCAGCCGCCACGCCATCACGGAGATGATGACGACGCCGCCCACGAACATGACGATGTTCGAGAGGAGGCTGAGCAGCACGTCGGTGACGGCATTCTGGATCGTCGTGACGTCGTTGCCGAGCCGGGAGAGCAGGTCGCCGGTGCGCGTGGACGCGAAGAAGCTCAGCGGCATGTTCTGGAGGTGGGCGTACAGGGTCTCGCGCAGGTTTGCGACGATGCGCTCGCCGACCCAGCCCATGATGTAGGATTGGGCAAAGCCGAGCACAGCCTGGATCACGAACAGGCCGACGAGGGCCAGCGTGACCCGGTTAAGCAGGTCGAAGTTGCCGTTGACGAGCGCGCTGTCTACGATCCCGCGCACCGCGAGCGGCAGCGCCAGCCCGGCCAGGCTGCTGAGCATGAGCACGACCGCGGCCAGCAGCAGCAGCTTCCAGTAGGGCCGGACGAAGACCAGCAGCCGGCGATAATGGCCGAACAGCTGGCCGAAGAACGCCCGATCGGGCATGGGCAGGTCATCCATGCTGCGGCCCCGCGGCCGGGCGGGTTGCGCGGTGGTTGAAGTCGTCATGCCGCCAGTATAACGGTTGC
>JAKPQT010000541.1 GCA_029555885.1 Chloroflexota bacterium
CGTGATGTTGGCAGCGACCTTGCGTTGCCGTTGCCAAGGGAAGGCGCGCACCGCGAGCCAGAGCTGGGCCGCGACCACTTCGTCGATGCGCGTCGTCAGAGACCGCAATCGGTGAGCCACGAGGCACGCGGCCGGAAGTAGCAGCCAAGCCAAGGCGCCAGCCGCTGTGACGTCATCTCCGCCGGTGGGACTGGCCAGCTCCGCCAGGTGGTGCAGGACCTCATCGGCCGATTCAGGCTCGGCGCTCCTGAGCCATACGGGCAGGTCGAGCAGGTCCTCGACCACACCCAGGCTGGGCTGCTGCCGGCCCCAAGAGGGCCAGGCCTGCCGTGCCTGCTTCAAGAGCTCCTGGTCCGGGTCGGCCAGACCGAGCTGGGTTGCGACGCTCATCGCGAGTTCCTTTCGCCGTTGTGACACGGCAGGAAGGTCGCGCGCCGTTGTCCCCGCACCCGTCCCCCTGCGGGCGTCCCCCTCCCCTCTCGGGTCCTGTCAAAGCCGTGAAGGGACAACCCGCCGCCCCTTCGCTCGGGCATCTGCGCAGGTCAGAACACGTCCCCGCCGCGGTCAGGCCGCCCACACGGCGCGTCCCTCCACGTCCCTCCATGAGGTCTTGCCGAGTACGGAGAATCAGCGGCGGCTGTCGAGATGCAGCCAAAACTGGAGTAGCCGCAGTCGTATGCAGTATTAACGGGAAGTTATGCGCCCCGGGCGTTTCGCTGGCCGCGCTTATAGATGGTTTGGGCGCCCGGCCCGTTGACAGCCCTGCGCGTATCCCGCGGCGTGTTGAAGTGTTAGCGCGCGATGCGCGTGCCATACTGAAGTCGAGCACGTAAAGGCTCGCTGCATCCAAACTGAGGAGGTACACATGGCTCCGCTCACGCCAGCCGACGTGCTCGGCGCCCACGCTGGCCCTGTTCGCGACTTGCTAGTAAGGGTTGTGCGGGATCGACACGACCGAGCAGCTGACGCGCACCAGGTATCCGAGTCGCGATACGCAAACGGATTCGGTACCCAATGGCGGGACCTCCTCGACGACGCGCGGGATGCGCTCACCGAGCGCGGCTACCAAGCCCGCAAGCTCATTCCT
>JAKPQT010000568.1 GCA_029555885.1 Chloroflexota bacterium
CCCTCGATGCCTGATGGATGGTTGAGATAGGAAATATCCTGGCTCACGCACTGCCATCCGCGCCCTGGGCTGCATCGTCCAGGGGCTGCGGAGGCTGGTGGCGGGGCGTCGTGAAGTCGATGGTGGGCGCTTCGGCCGGCCGCAGGTCGATGGGCAGCTCCACATGGAACGCGCTGCCATGGCCCGAAATGCCATCGCTTTCCACCCAGACGGAACCGTCGTGGCGCTCGATGATATGGCGCGTGATGCTCAATCCCAGGCCCGTACCCCGGTACGCGCGCTTCTCCCCGCGGTCGACCTGGTAGAAAAGATCGAAGATCTTCTCCTGCTCGTCCGGCGGGATGCCGATGCCCGAATCCGCGACGGTCAGCCGCACGCGGTCGTCCACCCGCTCGCCGGAAATGACGATTTCGCCCCCGCCCGGTGTGAACTTGATCGCATTCTCCACAAGGTTCGTCAACACCTGCTCCAGCCGCGTGCGGTCGCCGTCGATCTCCGGCAGGTCATCGGGGAGGTCTTGGGTCAAGCGCAGCCCGCCCTCCTCGGCCAGCGGCGCAAGCTTGGCGTTGACGCTGCGCGCCATCGCGGGCAGCGACACCTCAGCCAGGTGCAGTCGCACGCGGCCCGCCTCCATGCGCGAAAATTCGAGCAGGTCGTCGATCATGCGCTGGAGCACTAGCGTCTGCGTCCGCACGGTCTTGAGGAAGTCCTCTTGCAGCTCGCTGACCGGGCCAGTCTTGCCCATCAGGATGATCTCGACGAAGCCCTTGATCGAGTGCAGCGGCGTGCGCAGCTCGTGGCTGACCACGGAGAGGAAGTTGGACTTCATCCGTTCCAGCTCTTTTTGCGCAGTGACATCGCGCAGGACCGCAACCACCCCGCCGACCTGCCCCTCGGCATCCAGGACGGGCGAAGCCAGGATGCCGTAGGTGCGGCACTCGTCCGCGAATGGCATCTCGCCCTGGCCGGGGCACGGCAGGTCCAGCTCACGAATCTGCTCCTGGCCGCTCTGCATGGTCTCCGCCAGCAGGTCCACGAATGCGGATACACTGAGATAGGGGCGCAGCGGCACGCCTGCGGGCGGCTCCGCCTCCAGGCCGAGGATGTCGCGCACCACCGGGTTCATCAGGATCAGCGCCATGTCCGGGTCGACCACGACCACGCCGTCACCGATGCCGGCCAGGACGGCCTCCAGCTCACGGCGTTTCTCCCACGCATCCTGGTAGAGCCGCGCGTTCTCCAGCGCGGTGGCCGCAAAGTAGGCGAAGCTGGTGAGCAGCTGCTCGGTCAGGTTGAGCTTGCCCTGTGCGCGGCTGGCTTGCTGAGCGACGAGCAGAACGCCGATGGGTTGTCCGCGCGAGATGAGCGGCGTCACGATGTAGGGATGGCCGCCGAGCAGTGCGCCGAGACTCGCCGAAGGAAGATTGAAGATGTGCGAAGCTTCGCTTCGCCAAGAGAAAAGACTGTCACCATCTTCCCGTCTGCCATCTTCCTTCTTCCCTCTTTCATCTTCCCTTCGTAGCCCTGCCTCGACGCGGACGGGCCGCCCCCCGCGCAGCGCCTCACGGACGGCCGGCTCTGCCGCGAGCGATGCCGCGAACGGCTGCACCTGCTCATCGCCGTCCGCGAAGGACGCGCCGCTGAGCATCCCGTCATCGCGGCCCGCCTCGACGAGCGCGACCGCACAGTGGCTGCTTCCCGTGACGCTGCACAGGTTTTCCAGCACCAGTTGGAGCGTCTCTTCCGTGCGCAGGGTGGTCGCCAGCGCCTTCGAAACCTCCTGCAAGGCGCGCAGCTCCAGCACGCGGTCCCCCAGGTCAGTCGCGGTGCGCTGGAGGGTTTCGGTCTTCTGCGCCAGCGCGGCTTGCTGCTGCGTCAGCGCGGCATCCATCTCGACGGCCTCCGCGGTCCGCCGGGCCAGCTCCCATGCCACGAGCACCAGCCCGACCAGCCAGGCCCACAGGAGGATGTAGCGCGTCTGGAAGGCGCCGTCAGCCAGAAAGCCGAAATTGCCTGCGGCCAGCCGCAGCGCCGCAGTATAACAGGGACCGAACAAGAACGGCATCCAGATCATGCCGGGCAGGGCGGGCGTGAGCGTGACCGCTTTGAGCGCCAGCAGCACCAGCAAGATGTAGAGCGGGCTGCTGATGCCGCCGTCGCGCCAGATGAGCGCACTGACCAACAGGGCGTCCGCGGCGTAGAGGCCGTAGGCCAGCCAGGCATCCGCGCGGCGCGCGACGGCGGTCTGCGGCCGGGTCAGCCAGTAGGCCGTGGACAGGAGCGCCAGCGCTGTGTAGCCCGCCATCAGCCCCAGCCAGCCGCCGCCAACGCCCGCGTCACGCGTCCGCCAGAGCACCCACGCGCCTAACGCCAGCAGCGTCCAGCGCGTCGGCACGTCCACGAGCCGCTGCACGCGCACGAGCGACGGCGGGCGGATACGCCGCGGGGTAGCTGGAAGGGGTGAAGCAGCAGGGTTCATCATCGCGGCGGAATCGATGTGGCTGTAGGAGCCACTAGCACACCACCCGGCTCATCATCAGCGGGAGGGGGCGGAGCCGGCGGCTGCGCCGGTGGCGTGTAAGTCGGCGTAGCCGACGACGTCGGCGTGCGCGTCGGCGTGCGCGCCGGACGCCGCGTTGCGGTGGCCGTCGGCGTGTAAGTCGGCGTGTAAGTCGGCGTAGCCGACGACGTGGGCGTGGCCGACGCCGTCGGCGTGTAAGTCGGCGTAGCCGACGACGTTGGTGTGGCCGACGCCGTCGGCGTCGGCGCGAAGGTCGCCGTGTCCCTCGGCGTCGGCGCTGGCGTCGGCTGCAGCGGCGTCACCTAGCGCACCCACACGCCGTCATCGGTCGCGGCATAGAGCAGCCCGCGCGACCCCGCATCCAGCGCCAACGCGCGGACCTGCGCCGCGCCGGGCCGTGCGAGCGTCGTCCACGTCGCGCCGCTGTCGTCGCTGCGATAAACCTCGCCGCCCTGCACGCCGGCATAGAGGGTTTCCGGGACGCGCACGTCGCTTGCCAGCGCCGTAATCGACCGACCGCCCGGCAGCGGTCCCAGGCTCCAGGATGCGCCGCTGTCCATACTGGCTGCCAGGCCCTCGGTCGTCGCGGCCCAGGCCCGGATGCCGAAATAGGGCGCGATGGCGAGTGCGGTCACGGGCGCGGCTGCGGGGAGCGCATCGCGCCACGCCAGTCCGCCGCTGTCGCTGAGCCAGACGCGGCCCGATTCGGTCAGGATGAACAGGTGCTCCGGCGCGCTGCTCTCGGCCAGGAGCGCCACAATCTGCGTCTCACCTTCGCCAGCGGCCCCTGCGGGCGTGTCAGCGGCCGCCTGCGACCACGGGCCGCCGGGCGCCCAGGTTGCGCCGCCGTCCGTGCTGCGCTGGAGCCGCGTATCGGTCGCCAGCAAGATCAGGTCGCTCGGCGTCCGCAGGCCGGGGAGGATTGCCAGCGCCGGATGCAGCGGCTTGCCGGGCGCGGGCCCCACGCTGCGCCAGTGGCCCCCACCGTCTGCCGTATGGTAGAGCTGGCGGAACGCGCCGGAGCCGGTCAGCGCGTAGATGTGCCGCGCGCGACCCGGCACGACGCGCCACGCGGCCAGCGCAGGCCCGCCGAGGCTGTTGCGCGGCAGTCCCGCGTCGATGCTTTCCCAATCGCCGTCTGCACCCTCGGCGGCGACATAGCGCCACAGGCCCGTCGCAGTCTCAGCATAGAGCATGTGCTCACCTTCGCCGCTCGCGATGGCGAAATTCAGCACCGTCTGCCCGCGCAGCCCCAGCGCGCGCCAGCCTGTCCCGTCGTCGCGCGCGGCCAGCGGCCGCACCAGGAGCGGGGCCATGAAGAGCAGGCTGATGGCAAGCAGCGGGATGAGATAGCCCGTGTGCGCCAGGCGCGACGTCTTCAGCCGCCGTCGTGCGGCCTGCAAAGGGGCGAAAGCCGAGGCACGCGACAACATCAGATTACCTTAGAGGGGGCTCTTCCGCCCGTTCGTTCCAGAAATCGACGGTCACGCACTCGGCCGCCGGCGCGAGCACGACTACGGTCGGGTTCGGGCTGACCGCGCGCCAGCCGTTCTCCAGCCGCTCGCTCACGCTGTAGCTGCCGGGGGCGAGGTCCGCAAACCGGTAGTTGCCGCCCGCATCGGTGCGCACGCTGACCGCAGCGCCCCCTCCATCCAGCGTCACCGTCCAACGCGCGAGCGGTGCGCCGCCCTTCGTGTCGCGCAACTGCCCGACGATGCAGACCAACGCAGGCGGCGTGGCCGTGGGTGCAGGCGCGCGGGTGGCCGCGGGGACCGGCGACGGCGCGGGTGTCACGATCGCGAGCGCAGTCAGGTCCCCGCGCACCTCGACCGCGGTGACCGGCAGCCAGCCCTCAGTCGCACTGCCGCCGGATGCCGGCGTGATGCAGCATACGCGCAGCCAGAGACCGTCCGCGCGGCGGCCCGTAATCTCCAGCTCGCTCCCCGCCGCCACCTGCCCGACAAGGCGATAGGTGCTGCCGGGGCCTGCGCGTGCGCTGACCGGGCCTTGCGGCACGATAGCAAGCGGCCGCGGGGTCGGCACGGGCGAAGGCGTGTTCGTCGGTCGCGGGGTCGGTGTCGGCGTGAAGGAGCGGGCCAGCATCTCCCCCTCCACCGCGCGGCTGTTGTCGTCCACCGGCACGTCTTGCGCGCGGCGGTACAGCGCGATGGCCGCGGGCACGTCGCCGCGGCGCAGTGCAGCATCGGCATCCGCCAGCAGCAACCCGTAGAGCTGCCGCGCGATGCGTCCCTGGCCGAAGCCGGGCGTCTCCGAGGCCCGGGTCTCCGCGACCAGGGCTTCCAGCCGGATCAGCGCCTCGTCCCGCTCATCGCGCGCCAGCGTGCGCAGCGCCTCCAGGTACAATCCGCCGAGCCGCCGCGCCTCGAGTGCCATGCGGTTGCGCGGGTGGATGCTCAGCGCGCGGGAGAAATACTCCACTGCCTGCCCGACGGCGGCCAGATCCGCTGCCGGATCGCCGCTGCCCGTGCCTTCCACCAGGTCCTGCCCCGCATTCAGGTAACACACGAACAAAAACTCGTTGACTGCCTCGGTGCGATAGGAGCCGTCCAGCTCCTTGATCTTCTCGAACTGCTCGATGGCCGCGGTCCACTGCGCCAGGTCGTAGAGGCGACTGCCATCGGCATACAGCGCGGCCAGGCGGCTGCGCCGCGAGACGAAATCGGCGCGTGCCTGGGCGTCCGCGTAGCCGGGGTCCACGGCCAGGATTCTGTCCAGCTCCGCGGCCGCGCGCTCCCAGTCCTCCTCGGCGATGGCCGCCTCGGCGGCTGCGTAATCCTGGGCCAGCGTCTGCTGTCGCTCGGCGCGCGCGAGGCCGGAGCGCGCCTGCGGGTCATCCGGTGCAATCGCAAGCAACTGCCGGAAGGCATCCTGCGCGCCTTCGTAATCGCCTGCGGTCAGGCGTTCCTGCCCGCGGTTGAACAACTCCTGCGCATCCTGCTCGGAGGCCCGATTCCACGGCAGCAGCGTCTGCCAGGAGCGGGCCGCGGAACCCGGCGCGCCCACCTGGAGCGCGACCAGGAGCAGCGCCACCACACCGATGAACCCCAACAGCCCCACGCCCCACACGCGCCATGAACCGCCCTTGCGCCGCACGGACTGTGACCGTTCGCGCGGCGCGCCGTATGCCGCATCCGGGGAGACATCCGGCGCGGCTGCTTCGAGCTGGAGGAACCACTGGACTTCGTCCAGCAGGGCATCGAGTCCGGGCCGCGCCGGTTGTAGCGCCTTGAGCCGGCGAAACCGTTCGAGGGCCTGTTCCCAGTTGCGATGCTGATACGCGGCCATGCCCTCGTAATAGAGAGCTTCGGCGGGGTCCGGCGGCGGCGAAGTCAGGCCGTAAGCGCGGCGATGCTCGGCAGCAGACAGGCGGACATTCGCGGCCCGCGCGGCGCTGGACGGGCTGCCATTGTCCGGTCGGTCCGGCGTCGATTCGGCTTCCGCCTTCGGGAACTCAACCTCGGCCATAAACTCGTTCTGCGGTTCGCTCAACGTCGATAGTCAACTCATCAACGAAGAGGTTCAGCCTCTCCGTCCTGGCCGGTCTCTGACCATGCCAGCGGGGCGTCCGCCTCCGCCGACGCGGCAGCGGCGGCCTGCCCTGCCCCGCCGCCCATCACCAGCGGAAGGAAATAGCTGTAGCTGTAGGGCCAGCCCTGCAGCCGGATGTCGTCCACGTAGCTCCAGGTGTTGAACAGGTTGTCGTAACGGTTATGGTTGGCAAAGGTCAACTGGACGGTCTGCCCTGCGAACGGGGTCAGGTCGATGAACGCCTGCTGCCAGCCCGTGTCGTAGGGCGCCGCCAGTTGCTTGCCGTACTTATCCGTCGGGTTGCCCGCACGCAGCAGCAACGCCAGCGGCCGGCCCGCGGCATCGTTGGCCCACACCTCGAACGTATCCTGGTCGCGCTTGTACGTCGGGCTGTACATCACGTCCCAGCTCAACACGCGATACCGGAAGCTCAGGGTCAGGTCCGGCACCTGGTTCAACGACGGCACCTGGATGGTCTGCGCGATGGTCGCATGGCCGACCGGCACGCCCCCGGGCCGGTCCAGGCTCGGCCCGTAATCCTCCGTGCCGAGCCGGGCGACGAAGCTGCTGCCCGCCGGCGTCGTGTACGGGATGACAGCCAGATAGAGCGAGCCGCTGGCCGCCCAATCGCTGAACGTGCCCGTATCAAACCGGCCGTTGCGCACCGTCTCGATCACGGTGTATGCGGGCGTCTCGCTCCACGCACCCTCATGGCCTGCCAGGTCGCTGGCGCGGGCCCGGAAGAAGTACGTATGCCCGCGCTGGCCGGCAAAGCGCGCGCCGGACTGCTGCGTGTCCACCTGCCAGTTCTGCCACGCGCCGTCATAGCCGTCGCGGAACTGCACGTCCACCCGATCCACGCCGGAGCCGGGTTCGGGATCGTAATGCCACCAGCGCACCTCGAACTCCGGTGCGGGCTGGTAATGGCTCTGCACGCTCACGTTTGCCGTGGGTGCACGACGGTCGATCGCGACCGTGAAGCGCTGCTCCGGCTCCGCGTTGCCCGCGCTGTCCAGCGCCGAGACGCCAACCGTGTGCGTGCCATCCCGGTTGACGACGAACGTTGTCCCCGTCTGCCAGGGACCATCGTCGATGCGATAGCGCA
>JAKPQT010000587.1 GCA_029555885.1 Chloroflexota bacterium
CGCCCCCGCCGAATGACCACACTCCCACGCCCAGCACCGGCAGCGTCAGGCCGGTGTTGCCACATGCACGCCTCTCCATCACACCCCCTTAGTCTCGAATTACGAATTATGAATTACGGATTACGATCTGCACTTCACCACTCGTAATTCGTCATTCCTAATTTCCAATTCCTAATTTCTGCACCGTCTCGTACATCGCGATCAGGTTCTCCACCGGCACGCGCGCCTGCACGTTGTGGATCGTGTTGAACACGAACCCGCCGCCCGGCCCGAAGATGCGGATGCGCTCCGCCACCTCCGCGGCCACCTCGTCCGGCGTGCCGAAGGGGAGCGTGTGCTGCGTATCCACGCCGCCGCCCCAGAACGTGATCTGCTGCCCGAACCGCGCCTTGAGCGTCGCGGGGTCCATGCCTGCGGCCGAGCACTGCACCGGGTTGAGGATGTCGAACCCGGCCTCGATGAAGTCGGGGAGCAGGGCGACAACCGAGCCGCACGAGTGGATGAACGTCTTCCAGGTTGTGTTGGCATGCACCCAGTCGTTGATGGCCCGGTGGAACGGCATGAACAGGTCCCGGTACGCGCGGCGGGAGATGAAGGGACCGGTCTGCTGGCCGAAGTCGGTGCCCGTGACGAATACCGCCGCGACGCGCTCGCCCACGACGCCGTGCAGCTTCTGGAGGTTCGCCAGCCCGATCTCGCACTGCCGCTCGAAGATGCGGTAGACGTAGTCACGGCGGGTGACCGTGCTCATATACCACTCGGCAACGTCGCGGATGCCCTTCTGGTGCTTGAGTTGGGTCGCGGGCACCATCGCGATGTCGCCAAAGCTCGTCCCGCCGAAGTTGGCGATGATGGCCTTGTCCGTCTCCGTGAACAGCCGGTTGCACTCGGTCGCGAAGTACGCCAGGTCTGCGTCCGAGACCGGGCCGAACTCCTCCAGGTTGTCCTCTACATCGAGCGTCGCGTCGTCGATGGGCGGCTGGCGCACGATGGCGTCGAAGTAGAAGCCGCCCGCGGGCAGGTGGCCGCTCGGCGGCGCCGACTTGTCGCCCTCCGGGTACATCAGGATCGAGCCGTCCGGTTCGGGCTCCGTGTTGAACGCTTCGGGCACCAACACCGGCGTCCCGTCAAAGAAGGTCCACGGCTTCCAGCCCTCGTTGCGGAAGCCGAAGAAGGTCTTGGTCCCGCCGAGCCCCACGATGTCGCCGCCAACCGCGTCGAGCAGGTCCGGCTGGATTTCGCCGAGCATCTGGTACGGCTCCACGACCTTGACCGGCGTGCCCGGCGGGTCGAGCCGGAGCGCCTGCCGCAGCGCATAGACCGAGCTGACGTGCATGCCCGTCACCGCGGTCGCGCCGAGGTCCAGCGGCACGCGGTCGGGTTCGTGATGATTCAGTGCGAGTGTGACGCGTTCGCGCGAGTTCATGGTATCCTCCTTACTCCGCCAGCAGCCCCTGCGCCAGGATGCGCTCGGCTACTTCCATCGTTTTGACAGCATCCCCGAAATGCGATGCGGGCAGCGTGCCCGCCTGCACGCAGTCGATGAACTCCCGGTTCTTGGCTTGGAACCCGCCGTAGACATAAAACTCGTCGCTGCGGGCGACCGCGCGCGTGTCATAGGCCACGCCCTGCGTGTCGCCGTCCGCGTAGACGATGCCCCGGCCCTCGTGCTCCGCCTCCACCGCGATCCCGGGCGCGTGCATCTCGACCGCGAAGATGCGCCGACCGCTCGTCCAGCTATTGAGCATGACGCCCAGGCTGCCGTTGTCGAAGTGGAGCGTGGCCGCGATGAAGTTGATGTCCGGCGTCATCACCCGCTTCGTGGTCCCCTCGACCCGCACGACCTCGCCGCCGCACAGCCAGCGCAGCGTGTCGATCGCGTGCACCCCGTCGTCCATCATGTGGTCCCGCGTGTCGAGATGCGGCACGGGCAGGTGCTTGTAGAAGCGGCACACCGCGTGGGTGACGGGCCCGCGCGCGAGACACTGCGCGTGGAGCTGGACGACCATCGGGCACGTCCGGCGCTGGAAGATGACCTGGGTGATGCAGCCGTGCTTCTCCGCCAGGTATGCCAGGTTGCGCGCCTGGTGCAGCGTGATGCCCAGCGGCTTCTCGAAGTAGACGTTCTGTCCCTGCTGGAGACACCAGACCGCCAGGTGATACATGACCTCCGGCTGCCCGATGATGTAGACCGCGTCCGGCGCAACCTCCGTGACCATCTGCCGGTATTCGGTGTAGCGCCGCTCCGCGGGAATCGCGTACTTGTCCGCGGTGGCGTGCAGCCGGTCGAGTCGGATGTCGCAGATGCCCGCAAACTCGACGTCGGGGAAGGAAGCAAGCGAGGGATAGTGGACCATGTTCGCCATGACCCCCGCGCCGATCATTGCTACGCGCATGGTAGGTGCTCCTGACGAGAAATGAGTAATGAGTAACGAGTACAGTGTGCTCAATCATGCCGTTTATTCAATACTTCTTACTCGTTACTCATTCCGAAACAGTCCCTTTGCGAACACAAGGTCCTGTCCGATGAACTCTTCCACCCGCGCCTCGTCGGTGTATTCCGCGGTCAGGCAGACGACGCCGGTGTATTGCCGCCGCTGCAGCTCCGCGGCGACGCGCGGCCAGGAGGCCAGCCCGTCCGGCCCGCGCAGCCAGTAGTGCTGCCACTCGGCCACCGGGGCGTCCGGGTTGGTGCGCCGCCAGACCGCGTTCTTGAGGTTGACCATCGCCAGGTGCGACCAGATGATGTCGAGCGCCTGCTCTGGCGGCTCGCCGACGAGCGCCTCGTGCCCCGCGTCCCAGATGGCCGCAAAGCAGCGCGGATCGTACTTGCCGACGAGGTTGCGCAGCCCCATCGCGTTGGCGACCATCGGCCCGCTGTGGTTCTGCACGCCGACGGTCACGCCGTAACGCTCGAGCAGCGGCAGGAGCGCATCGAACTCGCGCTGCACCCTGTCGATGGTCGCGAGATAGCCCTCCGGCCCGACGCCGACCATGATACGGATGATAGGAACGCCCGCCTCGGCACAGGCTGCGATCGTGGGCTCGTCAGTCGGCCCGGCAATGCTGAAGATGCGCACGCCCTCATCTGCAAGCTGGCGCGCGGCCCGTGGCAGGTCGCGCTGCACGTTCTCGGGGAGGACCTGGTAGCCGGGGCGGACGGGCAGCTCGATGCCATCGAACCCCCAGCCCTTGACCATCCGGCTCAACTCGCTCAGCGGAAGCTGTTTCCACGGTTTCGTAAAGACGGAGAATTGCACCTGGGGTTGGCTCATCATGGCTCCTTCCGTGGTGGTTTGGGGACGGAGCCATTATAGTACAGGTTGTGAGGATTGTGAATCGCGAAGGCTCTCTGAACCGCGAAGACGCGAAGAACGCAAGGAGAGTATCTTTTATGCCTTAGCGTTCTTCGCGTCTTCGCGGTTTGCCTGTTACGCCCTCGCCGTACTCTTCTGGAGCGCCGACTGGATCATCAGGAACTCACCGATGTTGTCCATCGTCACCAGCCCCACGAGCCGGCCGTCGTGCGTGACGGGCAGCGTGTGGCACTGGCACTCCTGGAGCCGACGCGAGACGCTCTCCAGCATCTCGGACGAATCCGCGGCCGCAAAGTCGCGGCGCATCACATCGCGCACCCGCGCCTGCTGCCCCCGCTGGCGGAGCGCGGCAATCAGGTCGTTGCGGGTCAGGACGCCCTGCACGCCGAAGCTGTCTACGACCGGGAAGTCCTGCTGCGTGCCGGCGATGATGAGATCAGCCGCGCGGCCCAGCGTGTCGTCGGGCGACAGCGTCCGGAAATCGGTCAGCATCGCCCGGCTGACCGGAATGCCGTCCAGCGCGCTCTTCATCTGCGTCATGCTGGATTCCTGTGCCGCACCGATCCACACGAACAGCGCGGTGAAGACCAGCAGCGGGTTGCCGAACAGGCCGAACAATCCCAGCAAGAAGGCGAATGCCTGGCCGAGCGATGCGGCAATCTGCGTCGCGCGGGTGTACTCCAGCCGCGTCGCCAGCAGCGCTCGCAGCACCCGGCCGCCATCCATCGGGAACGCAGGCAGCAGGTTGAACCCGACCAGCACAAGGTTCGTCACCAGCAGCCGCTGCAGGATCGATCCCTGGGTCAGGCTGAAGTTTTGCAATCCGTCGAATCCCTGCGTCAGCAGCACGACCGGCACGAGCGCGGCTGCGATGACCACGTTGACCGCTGGCCCGGCCAGCGCCACCCACAGTTCCTCGATGGGCTTGTCGGGCATGCGCTCCAGCCGCGCGACCCCGCCG
>JAKPQT010000613.1 GCA_029555885.1 Chloroflexota bacterium
GGCGCGTTCGACATCCTGATCGTGCACGAGCTGTCGCGGCTCTCGCGTTCGTCGGTGTACGATACCTTTTCCATCTTCGACCACCTGGGGCGCTGCAAGGTCGGTTTCGCCTCGGTCAAGGAGCCGCAGTTCGATCTCTCAAACCCGACTGGCCGCTTCCTGCTCACGATCATCGCAGCGATCAACCAGTACTACATCGACATCCTCAGGATGCACACCAAGAAGGCCAAGCGAGAGCGGGCGCGGGAGGGGCTGTACAACTCGTCCGTGCCCCCTTATGGTTACGCCAATGCCGGCTCCCCGCGCCTGCCCCCGGTCATCGTGCCCGAGGAAGCCGCGGCGGTGCGTTTCATGTTCGAGCGCTACGTGACCGGCCGCTACTCGTTCAGCGACATCGCCGAGATGGTCAACGACCGGGGCTGGCGCACGCGCGCGGGCCGGCAGTTCTCCAAGGATACGGTGACCGATATGGTTCGCAACCCCTACTATGCGGGCAAGGTGCTGTACAAGGCGGGTCAGCGGAAGCGGGATGTAGGCGAGATCTTTGACGGTCGGCAAGAGCCCATCATCTCGGAAGACTTGTGGGAGGCCAGTGTGCGGATCCGCGGCCAGCATCAGCACCGGACGCGCATCTCGCAGGCCGTGCCGCGGCCCTATCTACTCAGCCAGCTGGCGCGCTGCCACATCTGCGGCCGCACCCTGCGCGCCCAGGGCCTGAAGAGCGGCGGCTACTACCGCGAGATGTCATATGAACGCGGCTACGACGACTGCCCAAACTCCCGGTTGGGCACGCGGACCGATCCACTGCACGCTCAGCTCGGGGCGATCCTGCGGCTGCTGGAATTGCCGCCGGACTGGCAGGCCGAGCTAACCGAAATGCTCGGCGAGGATGAAGGCGTCGTCACGCTGGCCAACCGGCGGGCGCGGCTCACCGCGGAGCGCCGGCGGCTCAAGGAAGCGTACCTGCGCGGGGATTTCGAGGAGGATGAGGACCTGTACCGCCGCGCCCTGGAGCGCGTCCGGCGGGAGCTGGAACAGTTGCCGGCCGAAGGGGACATGGTGCAGATCAAGTACTCGGCCGATCTGCTGGACTCGCTGTCCGAAGTGTGGGATGATGCCGACGTCAGCGACCAGCGCGATCTGACCCACCTGATGCTGCGCGAGGTGCGGGTGGACGTCGCCCAAGGCCGCCTGCAATTGCTCTACCCGACCGCGCCATTCGTGCCGCTGTTCCGCAAGATCCCCTTGCTGACTGAGCGAGAGCTGGGCAGCTTCGTGCCGGTGTGGACACCGGAGGCGGCCTGCCAGTTCGACCTGCCGACACTGCCGGCCGCCACCGACCCAGCCGGGTCGCCAGTGGCGCCGCCCTTTCTCCCAACCTGGCCCTGGCAGGTCTCGGCGAACGCCCGCATCAGCCCCTCCCTGAGCGTCATCCTGAAAGCCCGGCGGGCGGCTGGCGCCGAGGGCGGCCATTTCGTCACCGTGCCGTATCCGGGCATTCCCGCCGCCGAGGTGGATCGGCGCAAATGGGGCGACGTCACGTTGCAGGCGCTCACGCTGGAAGAGGCGCTGGCGTTGCCAGCCGATGCGCTGGCTTGCCTGGACACCCCGCTGGCGGTGCAGGATCAG
>JAKPQT010000620.1 GCA_029555885.1 Chloroflexota bacterium
CGTGATGCCGGTGTAGGCGGATTATGAATTAGGAATTGAGGATTAGGAATCAGTAACGAGTAATTCTTAATTTCTAATTCATAATTCCTCCTGACACACTGGGAGGACTTATGAGTGAGCTAATCCGCCAGGGCCTCATCATCACGGCCCTGGGCATGGGGCTGGTGTTTGCGGGGCTGGCGCTGCTGTGGGGCGTGCTCGCGCTGATGGGCGCGCTGTCGCAGGCCCGGCTCTCGCGCGAGGAGCGCGAGGCGCAGGAAGCGACCGAGCCCTCCGTCAGCATCTCGCTCGCGCCCGGTGCGCCGCCGTTGCACGAAGCGGCCGCCACGAGTGCTGCGCCATCGGCCGAAGTGGATAACCTGACCGCGGAGCGCGCCCGCGTGGCCGCGATTGCGGCGGGCGCGCTGCTCGCGAATGCGCTGCCGCTGCTGTTCGACGTGCCGACCGGCCCGGTGTTCGAGCATGGCCGCACGGCTCCGCTATGGGTCGCGGCCAACCGGGCACGTGCCCTGCCCTCCTGGCAGCCGGCCCGGCGGAGCGAACCCGGCGACTAACGCAGGTAGTAAGGTTCGTAGTAGGGGCTTATGCCCCCGGAGCATCACCATGACCGTCACGCTGCAAACCGAACGCCTGCTGCTCCGCAACTTCCGGCCCGAGGATGCGCCCGCGCTGCGGCAGTCCGTGCTGCGCTATCAGGCGACGCCCTATGCCGCGTACGACCACCCCTGGCCGACGTCTGAGGCGGAGATTGCGGGCGTGGCGGCCTGGTTTGCGAGTGCCGACCAGTACCTGGCCGTCTGCCGCCGCGACACTGGGCTGTATCTAGGTTTCGTATGCCTGAACCCGGACGAGTCTGCCGGCGCACGCACCTACAACCTGGGCTACATCTTCGACAGCGAGTACCAGGGGCACGGGTATGCGGGCGAGGCGTGCCGGGCCATGCTCGACCGTGCGTTCCGCGACCTGGACGCCGCAGAGGTCGTGAGCGGCACACCCGTCGAACATGCGCGTTCGGTCCGGCTGCTCCGCCGGCTCGGCTTCGTCCAGCCGGATGCGCAGGCAGGATTTTTCCGGTTGAGCCGTCACGATTGGGAGACAGGCGCGTCGGGATCGGCTGCTATCGGCTAGAAAGGTTCATTTTCGTGCCATCATTCGACATCATCATCCAGGGCAAGAGCTACCGCGTCGAGATTCCGAACCCCGGCGCGATGCCGCTCCAGGTCATCGTGGACGGCCAGCCGTTCGACGTGACCATCGCGGGCACCGAGATCACGGCGGCCCCGGCCGCGCCGCTGGCCGAAGCGCCTCCGCCCGCGCCGCAGCCCACGCTGCTGCCGCCGCTGCCTCAGGTGGCGGCCCCGCGGCCGGCCGCGCCTGCCGCCGCGTCCGGCGGACACCAGATCACCGCACCGATGCCTGGCACGATCCTCACCGTCGATGTCACCATCGGGCAGGCGGTGGAGAGCGGGCAGGTCGTCTGCGTGCTCGAAGCCATGAAGATGAAGAACCCGATTCGCGCGCACGCGGCCGGGACCGTGACCGAGATTGCGGTGCAGGCCGGGCAGACCGTCGCGTACGGCGACCTGCTGATCCGCCTGGCATAAGGGGGCGCGATGGGCATCGGGGCCGACAACCTCCTGGAGCGCCTGCTGGCGATCGTCTCCGGGCTGCAAGAGCTGACCTGGGCCAACGTCCTGATGATGGTCGTGGGCGGCCTGCTGATTTACCTCGCCATCGCGAAGGAGTATGAGCCGGTCCTGCTCATCCCCATCGGGACGGGCGCGATCCTCGCCAACATCCCGGGCGCGGGCATGGGGCTGGACCTGCGCGCGATCATGGCCGGCGAGCCGCAGGAGAGTGTTTTCTACGCACTCTACAAGGCGGGCATCGAGACCGAGCTATTCCCGCTGCTGCTATTCATCGGCATCGGCGCGATGACCGATTTCGGGCCGCTGCTCTCGAACCCGCGCATGGTGCTCGTCGGCGCGGCGGGGCAGTTCGGCATCTTCGGTGTGCTGCTGCTGGCGCTCGCGACCGGCCAGTTCACGCTCCCCGAGGCCGCATCCATCGGCATCATCGGCGCGATCGACGGCCCGACAAGCATCTTCGTGGCGTCCAAGCTGGCGCCGCACCTGCTCGCGCCCATTGCGGTCGCCGCATACACCTACATGAGCCTCGTGCCGATCATCCAGCCGCCCATCATGCGCCTGCTCACGACGAAGGCCGAGCGCCGCATCCGCATGCCGTACATCGAGCGGCCGGTCAGCAAGCGCGTGCGGTTGGCCTTTCCGATCATCGTCATTCTGCTGACCGGGTTCCTCGCGCCGCAGGCCAGCCCGCTCATCGGCACGCTGATGTTCGGCAATCTGATGCGCGAGTCCGGTGTGGTGGACCGGCTGGTCAAGACCGCGGGCAACGAGCTGGCGAACATCACGACTATCTTCCTCGGCATCACCATCGGCGCAACGATGGTCGGCCAGTCGTTCGCCAATGTGCAGACGCTCATCATCCTGGTTCTCGGCGTGCTCGCCTTCGTGCTGGACACCGCGGCGGGCGTGTTGTTCGGCAAGCTGCTGAACGTCCTCACGCGCGGTCGTTTCAACCCGCTGATCGGCGCCGCGGGCATCAGCGCGTTCCCGATGGCCGCGCGGGTGGTCAACCGGATCGGGCTGGAAGAGGACTACGAGAACTTCCTGCTCATGCACGCGATGGGCGCGAACACCGCCGGGCAGATTGCCTCGGTGCTCGCCGGCGGCGTCGTGCTCGCGATTATGATGGGATAGGGGAAGACATGCCAATCCTAGCGCGCATCAAGGCTGAATATCACGACTCCATCACCCTCATGCAGGTGGCGGCGGCGCTGCTGGACCTGCCCGGCGTCGAGGATGCCGCGGTGGTGATGGGCACGCAGGCCAACCATGAGATACTCGCGGGGGCCGGGCTGCTGACCCCGGAGGTCGCGGCGACGAAGCCGAATGATCTCGTCATCGTCATCAAGGCGGCGGACGAGGCTGCCGGACAGGCCGCGCTCGCGCAGGCGCAGGAGATCCTTGCGCGCCGCGCCCCGCGCACGGAGATGACCGCGGTTCGCCCGAAGTCGCTGACCGCCGCACTGCGCGCCGCGCCCGAGGCGAACCTCGTCGTCATCTCCGTCGCGGGCCGCTACGCTGCACAGGAAGCGCGCACCGCGCTCGACGCGGGCCGCCACGTCCTGCTCTTCTCCGACAACGTGCCGCTGGCCGACGAAATCAGCCTGAAGCAGCTTGCCGTGAGCAAGGGCCTGCTGTGCATGGGGCCGGACGCAGGCACGGCGATCATCAACGGGGTCGCGCTCGGTTTTGCCAACGCGGTGCCGCGCGGCAAAATCGGGCTGGTCAGCGCGGCTGGGACCGGCTTGCAGGCCGTCACGAGCGGCCTGGCGCGGCGCGGCGCGGGCGTCTCGCAGGCCATCGGCACCGGCGGCCGCGACCTCAGCGAGGCCGTCGGCGGGCTGATGATGCTCCAGGGCTTGCAGATGCTCCAGGCCGACCCGCAGACCGAGATCATTGTGCTCATCTCCAAGCCGCCCGCGGCGTCGGTCGCGGCGAAGGTACTGGCGGCCGTGAATCCGACCAAACCCACCGTCGTCTGCTTCCTCGGCGCGGACCCCGGCCCTATCGAGGCCGCCGGCGCGCTGCCCGCGACGACGCTCACCCAGGCCGCCGCGATCGCGGCTGCGCTGACCGTGAGCGGCGACTACTGCAGCCCACTGGTGGAGATGGAGGAAGCGAGCAAGGCGCTCATCCCCCTGGCCGAGGCGGCGCGGGGGCAGCTCAGGCCGGGTCAGCGTGCGCTGCGCGGGCTGTTCACCGGCGGCACGTTCTGCTACGAGGCCCAGGTGCTCCTGCAGAACCTCCCGGAGCCGGTCTACAGCAACGCGCCGCTGGACAAAGGCAGGAAGCTGGAAGCTGGCAACTGGCATGCTTCGACTGCGTCCGCACTTCCTGCGGCCTCCACTCAGGATGCGGCAACAGCCCACACCATCATTGACCTGGGCGAAGACGAATTTACGCAGGGGCGGCTGCACCCGATGATCGATCCGGCGCTGCGCAACCGGCGCATCGTCGAGGAGGCGCGTGACCCGGCGACGGCCGTCATCCTGCTCGACTACGTGCTCGGGTACGGCGCACACCCCGACCCCGCGGGCGCGAGCCTCGACGCCATCCGCGAGGCGCAGCGCGTCGCGGCAGAGGACGGGCGGCAGGTCGTGTTCATCGCCTCAGTCTGCGGCACCGAAGCCGACCCACAGCCCTTGAGCGAGCAGGAGGCGAAGCTGCGCGCGGCCGGCGTCATCGTGCTGCCGGATAACGCATCGGCCGCGCGGCTGGCCGGGTTGATAACGCAAGGGTTGTAGGGAGCAAAGGCACTGAAGTGCCCACTACGAACCGTTTGTAGTTGGCGCTTCAGCGCCTTCAGGAAAGAATCACCATGACCGCACCCTCATTCATCCCCGGCATCCAGCTGTGCCGCCGCTTCTATTGGGAGGCGGTGCGCCCGGTGCTGGACGCAGAGTTCCCGGACCTCCGGCACAGCGCCGCGCTGATCGGCTACGGCTCGGAGGTGCTCGGCTTCGACACGGAGATGTCCACCGACCACCACTGGGGCCCGCGCGCGATGCTGTTCCTGGCTCCAGAGGACCACGAACGATATCACGAAACGCTCCACGAAACCTTCCGCCGGCGGCTGCCGCACAGCTTCCTCGGCTACCCTACCAACTTTGCGGAGCCTGACCCAGAGGACAAAGGCACGCGGTTGCTCCAGGCGACCGACAGCGGTCCCGTCGAACACCGCGTGGAGACGTACACGGTGGACGGGTTCGTCTCAGACTACCTTGGTATTAGCCCCGCAGGCTCGCTCGCACCCGCCGACTGGCTCTCGATCCCCCAGCAGCGGCTCCGCACGTTCACCGGGGGCGCGGTGTATCATGACGATCTGGACCTCGCAGACGTGCGGGCACGCTTCGATTACTATCCTAGGGACGTCTGGTTCTACCTGCTGGCGAGCAGCTGGCAGCGCATCGGGCAGGAAGAACACCTCATGGGTCGGGCCGGCTACGTCGGGGACGAGCTGGGCTCCCGGCTCATCGCTGCCCGACTCGTACACGATGTGATGTCGCTCTGCTTCCTCATGGAGCAGCAGTATGCGCCCTATCCGAAGTGGTTTGGCACTGCATTCATGCGCCTGCACGCGGGACCGGACCTCGCGCCGGTGCTGCACGAGGTTCTCGCGGCGGAAACGTGGCAGACGCGCGGCGACCACCTCGCAACGGCCACCGAGTATCTGGCGGTGAAGCACAACGCGCTGGGGCTCACGCCGCCGCTGCGCGCCACGCGCGCGCCCTTCTGGTCCCGCCCCTTCCCCGTCATCGGAGGCGAGCGGTTCGCGACTGCGCTGC
>JAKPQT010000645.1 GCA_029555885.1 Chloroflexota bacterium
CACTTGCTTCGATTTGCGCACGGCCTCGCTGCACGCGGCCAAAACCAGGTCCTCCAGCATCTCAACATCGTCAGGATCCACTGCGGCCGGGTCTATATGAATCTCCACAAACTCCTGGTGCCCATTGACAACCGCCCGCACCACGCCGCCGCCTGCGGTTCCTTCGACCCGATCATCCGCGAGCTCCTGCTGAACGCGCTCCATCTCAGCCTGCATCTTCTGGAACTGCTTCATCATCTTCTGCATGTTGCCGCCCACTCTGGTCGCCTCCTCGCCATGTCAATCAGTAATCATCTTGATCTCCCTGGGATCAAAGAGCTCAATGGCCGCCTGAACCTCAGGCGCGTCCGCATAGTCGGAACCGGCTGACCCAGATTTCCCGCCGGTCGGCGCCGACCCGGCTCGCGGCTTGTCACGCCCAGCCACTGACTCGCACCGCACTACACGGCCCAGAACATCGCCCAGAGCCTGGGCCAGAATCTTCTTATTGTCCGGCTCGGCAACTTTCTGCGCGTGAAGGGCCCATGCCGGGTCGAACATGATCCGGACCAGGTCATCCTCAATCCTTACACAGCTGATCTCCTTCAGAAATGCCTCCAGCCAGGGCCGGATAGGTTTGACCCGCGCCAGCGCCTGCTGCCACTGCGACTCGGTGATGCCCAAGAATCGGCCGTCGCTCTGGCTGCCGTCGTCAGCCACGTCCCGGCTGTCGGCCGGGCCGGACGACGGTGAGGAAGGCGGTGAAGGCGTCGACGGCTCGGCAGGCCCAGCAGGCCCGGCGGGCCCAGCAGGCTCAGCCGGTTGAACGGATCGGCCCGGTCGGGTAGCGGCTTTGGTCGAGGTCTTGGTTGCCGCTGCCTCCCGCTGCGCCGCTGCGGACCTGGGCACAGGTTTCGGTGCCTCCCGGGTCGCTTGCGCCGGCATCTGTACCGGCACATCAGGCGGCGCATAGAGCCCCGCCACTCGGATCTCCAGGGCCAGTCTCGGATTGAAAGAGCGCCTGAGCTGCGCCTCTCCTTCGCTGAGCGCTGCGAGAATCTGAACCAGGCGATCGCGGGTGAAATCGGCCGCCTGCCGCTCAAGCGCCGAATAGGCCGCTTCCGGGGTGTCAACCAGTTCAGGGCGGCCTGGGCACTCCTTCGCCACTAGCATGTTGCGAAAGTGCCCGATCAAGTCCTGCAAGAACTGGCGCATGTCGGCGCCGTTCTCAACGGCGTCCTGTATGATC
>JAKPQT010000651.1 GCA_029555885.1 Chloroflexota bacterium
ATGTACACTGCGGCCGGCGGTGCGTTCATCGACACGGCCAACGCGTACGCCCGCTGGGTGCCCGGCTGCCAGGGCGGCGAGAGCGAGGCCCTGCTGGGCGATTGGTTGGCTGAGCGCGGCAACCGTAGCCGTCTCTTCATCGCGACGAAGGTCGGCGCGCCCGCGCCGGTGGACGACCTGGAGATGGGGCTGCGCGCCGAACAGATCGAGCGGGCGTGCGAAGGCAGCCTGCGCCGCCTGAAGGTGGAAACCATCGACCTGTACTACGCGCATCGCGATGACCGGGACGCGCCGGTGGAGGAACGGCTGGAGGCCTTCGACCGCCTGGTTCGCGCGGGCAAGGTCCGCTTCATCGGCTCCAGCAACGCGCGCGCTTGGCGGCTGGCAGAGGCACATGCCATCTCGGACGCGCACGGCTGGCCGCACTACGTCTGCGTGCAGCAGCGCTACACCTACCTGCGGCCCCGCCCCGGCCAGGACTGGCCGACGCACCCGTTCGCCAACGGCGACCTGTTCGACTATCTTGCCAGCCACCCACTGACCCTGCTGGCCTGGTCGCCGTTGCTGGGCGGCGCGTACACCCGCACGGATCGCCCGCTGCCGGAGCAATACGTCGGCCCGGACAGCGACGCGCGGCTGGCCGTCATCCGCCAGGTCGCGGCCGAGCTGGGCGTCAACGCAAACCAGGTGGTGCTCGCCTGGATGCGGCATCACACGCCGAAGGTCATTCCCCTCATTGCGGCCAGCACCGAGCAGCAGATGAACGAGCTGCTCACCGCGCTTGACGTCCGGCTGGACGACGAACAGATGCGCCGGCTGAACGAGGCCGGCGCATAACGTGCGCAACCTCGCCACCACAGGAGCATTCCCCCACCCATGATCAAGATTGCAGAAGTGTTGCCCGCCGAGCCCACCCTGCTGTGGACGCTGGCGAAGCAGTGCGGCGTGGACCACGTCGTCTCCGGCATGGACTGGCGCCGGGGCCTCGATGTGCCGCCGGAGGACCTGCCCTGGAGCTACAAGTCGCTTGTCGCGCTGAAACAGGGCTACGCGGAAGGCGGCTTCGAGCTGGCCGTCATCGAAGGGCGCCCGCCGCTCCACAAGGCCAAGCTGGGCCTGCCGGGCCGCGACGCGGAGATCGAGACGGCCATCGAACTCATCCGCAACATGGGGCGGCTCGGCATCCCGGTCTGGTGCTACGAGTGGATGCCCGTGTTCAATTGGATTCGCACGAACACTGCGGTTCCGACGCGCGGGAACGCGCTGACCACAGAGTTTGACTTGGAGCTCGTTCGCGATGCGCCGCTGACCGAGTATGGTGAGGTCAGCGAGGAGCGTCTGTGGGAGAACCTCGCCTACTTCCTCGACTGCGTCATCCCGGTCGCTGAAGAGGCCGGCGTCAAGCTGGCGATGCACCCCGACGACCCGCCTCTCTCGCCCATCCACGGGCTGGGCCGCATCATGCGCAGCATCGAAAACTATCAGCGGCTCATCGACCTCCGGCCCAGCCCGGTCAACGGGGTGGCGCTGTGCCAGGGCAACTTCTCGCTGATGACGCCGGACCTGCCCGCGGCCATCCGACACTTCGGCAGCCAGGACAAGATCTTCTTCGTTCACTTCCGCGATGTGCGCGGCACGCCGGAGAAGTTCATCGAGACGTTCCACGACGATGGTCAGACGGACATGGTCGAGTGCATGCGCGCCTATCGCGACATCAGCTACGAGGGCGTGTTGCGGCCCGATCACGTGCCGACGATGGCCGGCGACACGAACGACACCCCCGCGTATTCGTCCATCGGCCGCCTGTTCGCAATCGGCTACATCAAAGGGCTGCGCGAGGCGGCGTATCACGACGATTGAAGATTGCAGATTGAAGATTAGGAGGATCCTATGGGTGACCTTAACCCTGTCAGGGTGGCGGTGATTACGGGTGGGCATTCGTATGATGTGCCGAATTTCCACTTGCTCTTCCGCGCACTGCCGGGCATCGACGCATACATCCAACCCATGAACGACTTTGCCTCCTCGCCCCAGGACGTGCGGAACGGCTACGATGTGATCGTGTTCTACACCATGTTCATGGACGATCCGACCGACGAGGGCCTGCCGTGGCACGCAGGCAAGCCACTGACCGCGCTGCAAGGACTCGGCGCTACATCGCAGGGCATCGTGTTGCTCCACCACGCGATCCTTGCCTACCCCCGGTGGCCCGCGTGGACCGACATCACGGGCCTGCCCGACCGCAGCTTCGAGTACGACCACGAACAGACCCTTGATGTGCATGTCGCGGACCCGCAGCATCCGGTCACTGCGGGCGTGCAGGACTGGCGAATGGTCGACGAGACCTATCTGATGGCGAGCCCCAGCGCGGACAGCCACGCGCTGCTGACCGTGGACCATCCCCGCAGTATGAAGACCATCGCATGGACTCGCACCTACCGGAACGCGCGGGTCTTCTGCTTCCAGTCCGGCCACGACAACCTGACCTGGCCCGACCCGAACTTCCAACGGGTGCTCCGCCAGGGCATCCTGTGGGCCGCGGGGCGGACGATCGAAGATTGAAGAAGGAAGCAGGAAAATGGCTTCGGCTCCCATTTTCCTGCTTCCTCTTGTAGGTTCAAACTCGCAGCCCCCTTGCTTTCATCTTCTCTCAGCCTCTTCCTGCCTCCCTGGCCTTAAGCATACGTTAATATTCATTGCAAACACATGGTAATCTGCACCACTCTTCATGAGCAAGCGACTCGACTACACTGCGGACATGCCTGGCGTCACCGCCGGCGTCCAAGGATGTGCGCAGGTCGAGCCTGCCGCCAGGTAAATGTATTGAGTGTAGAGGAAAGGATTGAGAGATGCGACGAAAGAGCCTGATTCTATTTGCAGCCCTCATGGTGTTGACCATGGTATTGTCGCCGCTGGCGCTGGCCCAGCAGGCCACACCCACACAGACCGCCACACCGACGGGCGCGAGTGCTGCGGAGACTACCCCTACCCCCGCGGCAGGTGACAGTGAAGCCACCGCGGACTCCGAGATGGCGGACACTTCCGGCATGGCCGATAAGCTGCCGGAGGCCTCCGGCACAGTCCGCCAGTCGTTCGATCTGCTCGGTGCTGACGTGCTCAACAGCGCCGGCGACGACATCGGCGAGCTGGACAACCTGCTCGTCGTCCCCAGCACAGGGTACATCCCGTTTGCTCTGATCGCGGCCGGCGGGCTGTTCGGCCTGGGCGAGAAGCTCGTGCCGGTGCCCTTCAGCGCGTTGCAGTATGACCCTGAGCGCGGCGTCTTCATCCTTGACGTAGACGAAGATGTACTTGATGACGCACCCTCATTGAGCCGCTACGCTTCGCCCAACACGCGCGAGCTGCTGCGCAATGCGGAATTGCGCGAATTCTGGAGCCAGCTTGACCTGGCTGCAACCGGCGCATTGCCCGGTGCGGGCAGCATGGAAGGCGCTGGAGAGCCCGCCATAACCGGCACGATGACCGACACGCTGCCGTCCGCTACGCCGACCGTGTCCGCAAATGAGACGATGACGGACACGCTGCCCGCTGCGACAGCCACGATCACGGCCACGGAGACCTTAACTGCGACCGGGACGCTGACCGATACGGCCGATGTCGACATCGACGTGAATGCGACGGAGACGATGACTGATACCGTTGATGTGGACGCTGATATCGACGTTGACGACGAGGTGAGCGCGGGCGGCTTGGTGCAGGTCGGCAGCTTCGGCGACCAGAGCCTGCGCAGTATCGGTTTGTCCGGTCAGGGCGAAGAGGACCTCGTCAGAATCACCGAGCTGGGCGACTTCGCCATCGTCCTCGGTGACCGCGGCATGACCGGCGCCGAATTGGACAGCGACAACGACATCATCGAACCGACCGTCACCCCTGAGGCGAACGTGACCCCGGAGGCGACGGATGCAATGACCGATACGGCGGGCATCGAGATGGCCGTCACGCCTGGGGCGACCGAGACCGTCGATGATACGCAGATGTTCACTGAAACAGCGCCGGTCGAGATGACTCCGACCGCGCCGCTGACGACGACCGGTGCGCTTACCACAACCGAAACGCTGACGGACACTGACGGCCTCGATGCCGATGTGGACGTCGAACTGGACCAGGAACCCGTCGAGGTTGACCTGGATGAAGCTGCCCTTGCAATTGGCCGGGGCGACGACCTGCTGATCGATGTCGAGGCCGCGCGCGTGCTCTATGTCCTCGCGACTCTGGATACCGCCCGCTTCGCCGCTTTCGACACGGCGGGCGAGCTGAATGATGCTGATGTCATCACTGACACCGATGTCATCACCGACACGGACGTGATGACCGACACCGGTATGGTCGAGGCCGCGCCGGTCGTCACCGAGACCGATACGATGACCGACACGGCCGGCCTGATTGACGACGCAGTGCGGATTCTACTCATCCCGTGGCACGCGCTGGAGCTGGACCTGGTCGACAAGGAGTTCCGGCTGTTGGTCCCGCCGAGCCAGTTCATGGCTGCGCCGGATGCGCCGGACTACCTGCTGCCGGACTTCAATGAGGACGGCTGGGACGATGACCTGGTTGAGTTCTGGAACAGCGCCCTGGTGGGCGTCGAGCGGACAGTCGATATGACCCCGCGCGTGACGACGACGCCGGCACCTGCGGCAGCCGCAACGGCCAGCCCACGGCGCCCTGGCCGCAATATCGCCACGCAGAGCGGTGTCGTGATGCAGGCGAGCGAGATCTTGGGCACGAACGTCAATGATCCGCTGGGCGCGAATCTGGGCGAACTGACCAACCTGCTGCTCGGCTCGAACGACGGCAAGGTCTACTACGGCGTGTTGAGCTACGGTGGGTTCCTGGGCCTCGGCGGCCGCCGCGTAGCGGTGCCGTGGACCGCCTTCCGATTCAATGCCGAGACGGAGACTTTCATCCTCGATACCAATCAGGAGACGCTGGATAACGCACCTGCGCTGACCCAGGGTGAGGCGGTCTTTGGCACGCCGGACTGGGATGCAGAGATCCAGGACTACTGGAGAGGCGAAGGCATCGAGACGCCTGAGCCCGGTGGTGTGGAGAGCGATGTTACGCCTACCGCTGAAACCGGCAACGATGTGGATGCGACCGGCGTCGTCACCGGCACTGATGTGATGACCGAGTCCACCGGCATCGACGCCAGCGCACCTGGTACGGCCAACGCGGTCACCGGCCAGCTTCTGCGGGCCGACCGGTTTGTGGGCCTGAACGTGACCGGTGTGGACGATGGGGGCCTGGGCGAAGTGAGCGACCTGTTGGTCAATCTCGATGCCGGGCAGGTGCTGTATGCAGTGGTCAGCTACGGTGGTTTCCTGGGCATCGGCGCCAACCACGTCCCTGTGCCGTGGAGTGCGCTCCAGGTGCAGTTTACGGATTGCGGTGCGCCGGATCTGCGGCTGAACGTGGACGCCGCGACGCTGGACAATGCGCCGCAACTCGATCTTGGCTCGCTGCCTGAGGCCATCAGCGCGGGGTGGGACACCGACGTGCGCGGCTACTGGGACCGCCTCGGCGGGCAGTAATCGGGTCGCATGCTCCGGCCCGGTCCAGACAGCCTGGGCTGGCCGGAGCGCCCTTGAGAGCCAATCCGTAGCAGAAAAGCGGGCGGGCTGCGGTGTAGCACACCATTGTGCTACACCGCAGCCCGCCCGTTGCTGTTTGGACCCACTCCTGCTTGGCTATGCGTTGGCAGCCTCAAGCTGCGCGGGCGGCACGCGAATCATCAGCGCAAAGGGCACAGACAGCATGATGAGCCCGGCCGCGCCCCACGACAGCGCCTCATATCCGACGATCGCCAGCAGCGAACCCGCCAGCAGCGACATGCCCACCGACGAGATATGGTTGACGCTCACCCCCGCGCTCAACGTCGGCGTCAATTCTTCGGGCGGCGCAATGCGGTTGACATACGTCGACAGGCCGATGCTGAGGGTGACGAGCAGGTTGATGCCGACCAACATGGCGCACAGGAACAGCGCATTGTGGACGGTCGCATAGCCGATGAAGCACAGGGCCAGCAGCACGTAGCTGACCGACAGCGTGACGCGCTCACCCACGAAGTCCAGCGCGTGGCCGAGCCGCCGCGCAAATAGGAAGTTCACGATGCCACTGGTGACCATCAGCAGGCTGATTTGCCGCGCATCCAGCCCATATTCCTGCACCAGGATCAACGCCCCGAATGCCGAGAACACCTGCATGCGCGAGCCTTCGAAGAGGGTCAGGACGTAGTAGAGCCAGTAGCGCCGCTTGAGCAACATGCGCGGCTGCGAGCGGTTCTCCTGGCCCACGGACGCGGGCACGCGGAAGATGAGCAGCCCGCCGAGCACGATGAGTATGCCGCCCAACACGAAAAAGGTCCGCAGCGGCAGTGCGACCGCCAGCAGGCCCGCAATGCCCATGCCGACGATGGACGCGAGTGCGCTAATGGCGGAGAGCGTGCCGAGCGTGCGCCCGGCCACCGCCTTCGGGATCAATGACAGCGCCAGGGAGCTGGAAAGGGGCATCCAGTTGTGGAAGCCGATGCTGGCGATAATGACCACGGCGGCCAGTGCCAGGTAGGAGTGCACAATGGAGTAGAGCCCAAAACCGATGCCCATCAGGATGAGAGACATGCCCGTGCGCCAGGACAGCGGCAGGCGCATGATGAGCGCGGCGATAAGCATCAGGCTCAGCCCGGGGATTTCCCGGATGCCGGTCAGCCAGAGCACCTGCTGGCCGTTCAGCCCAAGGTCGTTGACGTAGTAGTTGGTGGTGATGCCGTTGAACAGCCCCTGACCCAGGGCGACCAGGAAGTAAGTGACGGCCAGCGTAATCAGGTTAGGTCCCCAGCCGGCTGTTGCCAGGCTGAGGCGCTCGCGCCACCCGGCCCCGGCTTGCATGACGGTCTCATTCGAGCTCATGGATGATTCCTTGAGATAGATGTCCGTGCAGCGGGCAAGGCCGCACATCGCTCCATCATACACCCGCCCAGCATCGCTGGCAAAGCCGGGGTACAATCGTTTTTCGTCGATACCGGCGACAAAAAAAGGACGGGCTGACGCCCGTCCTCCAGAGAGCGAAGCATCCAGGGATGCCCCGCCATACCGACCAGGAATTACAGCTTGCGCACCCCGAAGCTGATCTCCGCCACGCCCTCGGCTTCGAAGTATTCGACCGTCCAGGTATGCCAGCCGGGCACCAGCACGACATCGACCTCGTAGGTTGTCACCGCCTGCACCTTCCAGGTGTCCAGGACCAACACGCCGTCCACGTACACGCGCGCGCCGTCATCCGTCCGGACAGTGATGCGATATGTGCCGCCTACTGCGTTTGCCGCCTTAGTCCAGCGGGCCGAGAAGTTGTCCGGGAAGACCGGTCCGGCCGGTGAGCTCCAGCCCCAGTTATGGTTGATCTGCGCCTCGCGGCGTTCGTACACGCGGCCGCCCGACAGGTCGCGAGTGTTAAAGTAAGTCGCATACCAGTAGGACGCCGGCTGCGGCTGCGGCTGCGGCTGCGGATGGGGCCGCGGCGGCGGCTTCGGGCAGGCCCGCCAAATGACAAGACTCGTCCCCGCATAGATGCGGTTCATGTTCTTGATGCCGTTCCACTGCATGATATCCCAGATCGACACGCCATACTTGCGGGCAATCTGGGTCAGGTTCTCACCGCGCTTCACCCAGTGATAAACGGCACACTGGGGCCCGCTCGCGCCGAGCGCTGCGGTGGCGCTGCCCTTCTCCGAGCGGCTCTCGACCGGGCTAGCCGATGCAGCCGGGACAAGGACTGCCGTCAGCAGCAGCACAACCACCATCAACACACCCATCCGACGCTGCCATGACTGAGACATACGGTTCTCCTTTCCTGGAAAATGCGGACTATGGCCTAAGCGGCGTATCTGCCAGATAAGACGTCTGGACGCGCCGCCGGTTCCCCTGGATGACTTTGACAACCTCTGCCGGTCGTGCTATGATCGAGCCATGTTATCGCGTTTCGCGTGCCGGCAGTTCCTACCTCAAGCCGCACCCTACTCGTATCTGCGGGGCGTGTTTGCCGCGGGCAATGCGCCGCAGCAGATGACGCCCCTTCTTCGCCGGTGAGTGCAGGCAGCCGCCCGATCGTGCTTCCTTGATCGAATATGTGAGGCGTGGCGCTTGCCACGCTTTTCGTTTGCATCTCGATGACGCAACCCTGGTACGATTATACCACAGGCAGATTACGGAGTAAAGCAAATGAGCCCGTTTCGACCGGTAGAAGAACAACTCGCGCTGTTGATGCGCGGGGTCGAGTTCGGCGACGAGACCACGCGCACCAATATGGAGCAGGAGTTGCGCATGCGGCTGGCAGAGTCGCGGCGCGACGACCGCCCGCTGCGCGTCTACTGCGGCTTCGACCCGACTGCCAGTGACCTGCACCTGGGCCACACCGTGCCCATGCGCAAGCTGGCGCAGTTCCAGGAGCTGGGCCACGAGGTCATCTTCCTGATCGGCACGTACACATCGCTCATCGGTGACCCAAGCGACAAGACCAGCGCGCGGCGCCAGCAGACCGAGGAACAGGCGCGCGACCATGCCAAGACCTTCACCGACCAGGCCTGGAAGGTGCTCGATCCGGACCGCACGCTGATCATGTACAACGGTGAGTGGCTGTCGAAGCTCATGTTCAAGGACATCATCGGCCTGGCGTCGAACTTCACCGTGCAGCAGTTCCTCGTGCGCGAAAACTTTGCACTGCGCTTCGAGAAGGGCGACCCTATCTGGCTGCACGAGTTCATGTACGCCCTAATGCAAGGCTACGACGCGGTCGCCATTCGCACCGACATCCAGATCGGCGGGACCGATCAGCTTTTCAACCTCATCGCGGGGCGCAAGCTGATGGAGGCGTTCGGGCTGCGGCCGCAGACCATCCTGACCTTCCCGATCCTGGTCGGCACGGACGGCGTGCTGCGCATGAGCAAGTCTACCGGCAACCACATTGGCATCAACGAGCCGCCGGAGGTGATGTTCGGCAAAGTGATGAGCATCCCGGATTCGGCCATGCGCAATTTCTTCGACCTGGTGACGCGGTTCTCCACCGAGGAGATCGATCGCAAGTTCAGCCAGTTCGAGGCCGGCGAGCTGCACCCACGCGATCTGAAGATGCAACTTGCCTTCGAGATTGTCGAAATCTTCCAGGGCCATGAGGCCGCGGAAGCCGCCCAGGAGCACTTCCGCACCGTGTTCCAGCAGCGCGAGCTGCCGTCCGACATGCCTGAGTTGCGGCTGGTCCAGCCGGTGAGCCTGGTGGACCTGCTGACGAACTCTGGCCACGCGGCCAGCAAGAGCGAAGTGCGGCGGCTCGTGCAAGGCGGCGGCGTCAAGCTCGACGGTGAGCGGGTGGATGACGCCAGCCTCGTCATCGCGCCGGACGGCGAGCACGTTCTCCAGGTGGGCCGCCGCAAGTTCATCAAGCTCGTCCCATAAGATTTACGTACTGCTGGGCCGGCCTCGGCAGTGGCTTCGGCACAGCCGAGGCCGGCCCCCTCTCACATGATCCAAGTCCGTTAGCGGTAATCTGCCCCTCACTCCGGCTGCGGGCCAGAGTAAAATCTGTATTTCCCTTCACCAACACGCTTCTTTTTTGCGCGTTTGGCGTTGACAGTGTATATATATTATGTTTTTTAGTTTGCTCCGAGGCAGACCCATGCGCGAAATCCGCTGGCTCTCTACCCTGGCGCTGATCTTGCTGGCCGTTGTATTCGCCGGCTACCTCGCCAGCCGAAGCGACGGTGTTAGGGCGGCGCCTGCCCCTGCTCAGTCCGGCACCCTCCACCTGCAATCCACACCCGACATGCCTGAGTCGTTGCGGGCGTCGCCGCGCGCCGTGCCTGCGGCCGCAGGCCCAGCGTACCTGGGCAACTCACCCCATATGGGGCCGTCGGGCGTCTACTTCTTTTATGATTACCGCCACGTCAGCCCACAGGCCTACCCGATCGTCGGCGGCCATGTCACCGTCCAGTGGAAGACTCTCCAGCCTGCTGCCGATAAATACGACTGGGCCTGGCTCGACAACTACCTGGCCGCCGATTGGGTGTTCGGCAAGCCCGACGGCGTGGGTCTGGACACCTACGACGGCGCGTGCTGCGGCGGCATAGGTGTGCCGGATTATGTTTTCCGACGCTACCCTGCGGCTAAGGTGACCTGCAACGGCGAAGAGATTCCCAAGTATTGGGACCCGGGCTATCAGCAGGAGTACGGCAACTTCATCCGCGCGTTCGGTGCACGCTTCAACGGCGACCCGCGCATCAGCTTCGTCGAAATCGGCGTGGGCCTGTTCGGGGAGACGCAGCCAGCCCAGGACCAGTATGACGCCTGCCTACAAGCCGCCGGGTTGACGCAGAACCTGTGGGTCGAGTACGCCCAGTGGGCCATTGACCGCTACGTGGAGGCCTTCCCGGATACACAACTGGTGGTGGAGTACGCGCCGCGTTTTCTCAGCTCGTGCGAGCGCAAGACCATCACGGACTACGCGGCCGCCCGCGGGGTCGGCCTCCAGCACAGCGGGCTCAAGCCGGATGGCGGCAGTGGGGTCATCATCGACGATCCGGCTACGGGCATTGCGGGCTGCGGGCAGTACGACCCCATCCTGAAATGGGGCAACCAGGTCGTGACGGGCTGGGAGGGCACCGAATGGCCGGATGCCAACGGCCCGGCCGCCACGCTCTGGCGCCTCCTGAGCGGGCTGGATAAGCACGCCGACTTCATCCTGATCGATGACAAGCAGGTGATGGACCCTGCGCGCTGGCCGTACATCGACTTCGCCAATGCGCACATGGGCCGCACGCTGGCAGACGCGCC
>JAKPQT010000652.1 GCA_029555885.1 Chloroflexota bacterium
GGATCGTCGTGACATCGTTGCCGAGCCGGGAGAGCAGGTCGCCGGTGCGCGTGGCGGCGAAGAAGCTCAGCGGCATGTTCTGGAGGTGGGCGTACAGGGTCTCGCGCAGGTTGGCGACGATGCGCTCCCCGACCCAGCCCATGATGTAGGATTGGGCAAAGCCGAGCACGGCCTGGATCACGAACAGGCCGACCAACGCCAGCGTGACCCGGTTGAGCAGGGCGAAGTTGCCGTTGACGAGCGCGCTGTCCACGATCCCGCGCACGGCAAGCGGCAGCGCGAGTCCGGCGAGGCTGCTGAGCACGAGCACAATCGCGGCCACCACCAGCAGCTTCCAATAGGGGCGGACGAAGACCAGCAGCCGGCGGTAATGGCCGAACAACTGGCCGAAGAACGCCCGGTCGGGCATAGGTATTTCGTCGAGATTGCGTGCCCGCGGCCGGGCGGGCTGCACGGTTGTTGAGGTCGTCATGCCGCCAGTATAACGGTTGCGGGAGTGAGCGTCAACAAGGGAAGCGTGAAAAGGTGACAAGGTGACAAGGTGACAGGGTGGCAAGGTGACAGGGTGGCAAGGTAAGCCCCAAAACAGCCAAATGCACCGTATTTGCAGTCGCGCTTGCCTCTTTTCTAACATTTGTGCTAAACTGGATACAGTTTCCCGTCTGGAGGGTCATGTATGGCAAGACAACCATTGGCCGAGGTCTTTGGATTTCCCATTGACAACTTTTCGTCCGATGCGACGAGGCATCGAACCAAACGTCTCTGCCCGTTCAATAATAGGGTGCCTAACTGCACAAAGGACAAAGCTAATGACCCGCTCGGCGTGTGCAGTGTGTATGAGGGAGGCAACCCGGTTGTCACCTGCCCTATCAGGTTTCGTGAGAAATGGTTGATTGCGGACGATGCCGCCGCGTTCTTTTTCCCGCCCGATGCCCGTTGGACTTCGTTAACGGAGGTGCGCCTGACCGACAAGAACGGGCATTCGGCGGGCAACATCGATGTCATTCTCGTCGCATATGATGATGCGGGTCGCCTGCTGGACTTTGGCGCCTTGGAGGTTCAATCGGTCTACATTTCCGGTAATGTGCGCCGGCCGTTTGAGTACTATATGGCTGACCCTGATGGTCGCAGCCAACTGGACTGGAACGGTGAGCGTTTCTACCCTCGGCCCGACTACCTGTCATCATCAATCAAGCGGTTGGTCCCGCAACTGATCTACAAGGGCGGTATTCTGACCAAGTGGCATAAGAAGATCGCCATCGCTGTAGATCGGCCCTTCTTCAACACGCTGCCAGAACTTCCGCGTACGACTTGTGAAGCTGCCGATACCGTCCTGCTCGTTTACGATCTGCGGCATGATCCTGCAACCAACATTTACGCCCTGGCACCCGTAGAGGCCGTCTATACCTTGTTAGCCCCGGCCTTACAGCGTTTGACAACGCTTGAGCCCGGACCGGTGGAATTTTTCGTGGGACGTCTGCAAGACAAGCTGGATGACAAGTTGAGCGGTTCGGCACCGGATGCTTCTACGTTGCTTCAAGCTCTCGAGGAACAGGACGAACCATGAGCAATGCGATCGCTCGCTCGGCTACGCCGCAGCCGCCCGGCGGCAAGGTGGTTAATGTTGCCTCCGTGCCGAAGCGTAGCCCCTTCCGTTATCCCGGAGGCAAGACGTGGCTGGTGCCCCATGTTCGCCGTTGGCTTAGCAGCTTGCGGACGGTGCCTGGCGTGTTTTGTGAGCCGTTTGCCGGTGGGGGCATCATTAGCCTGACAGTGGCGTTTGAGCATCTGGCAGAACATGTCATCATGGTTGAACTTGACACTCAGGTTGCAGCCGTCTGGCAAACCATTCTGTCTGATAGGGATGGCGCAGAGTGGTTGGCACAGCGAATATTGGGCTTCCAACCGTCGCTTGATAACGTGCAAGCCGTGCTGACGGAGCCTCCGCACTCACGGCGCGAACAGGCGTTTCAGACGATTGTCAAGAATCGCACCTTTCACGGTGGCATTCTCGCGCCGGGATCAGCTCCCATCAAGCACGGCGAAAACGGCAAAGGGATTGGCTCGCGCTGGTATGCTGCGACGTTGGCCCGGCGCCTTCGGGACATTGCGGCTATCCGCCAACGTATCACGTTTATCGAGGGGGACGCCTTTGACCTGCTGCGGGCGAACGCCACCCGACGGAGTATAGCCTGGTTCATTGATCCGCCTTACACAGCGGCGGGCAAAAAAGCAGGCAGCCGGCTCTACACGCACTTTGAACTTGACCATGATCGCCTGTTCGACTTGACGGCTCAGTTAGCCGGCGACATCCTGATGACCTATGACCACGCTGATGAGATCGTGCAGATGGCCCGCCTGCGTGGGTTTGAGACGGCATTGGTTGCCATGACCAATACGCATCATGCCACTATGACTGAACTATTGATCGGGCGCGATCTCGGGTGGCTACAGCAGGATTGGCAGACCTTGCCTCTCTTTGTCGAGACTTGATCTTCGAAATTCATCGGCTCATCTTTGACAATTCGGCCCATCTTGCCTATAATATGCGTCTGGTACGGCCCCGGCTGGGCCGTGCCAGCGCGTTATTGGCATATTCATGCAGGGGCTGCCAAGACGAAGTCTCGCCCACGTGGCGGGCGCGGTCCCGGGGGAGCAATACAGGATGTATGCAGTGGTGGAGACCGGCGGTAAGCAGTATCGCGCGCTGCCCGGTCAGTCTATCGACGTGGAGAAGCTGCCGGTTGCGGTCGGTGAGCAGATCACGCTCGACCGGGTGCTGCTGGTGGCGGATGGCGACCAGATCACCGTCGGCCAGCCGCTCGTCACGGGCGCCACGGTCCGCGCGACCGTCGTGCTCCAGGACAAGCAGCGCAAGGTTATCTTCTTCCACTATGTGCCGAAGAAGCGCCAGCGCAAAAAGCGCGGGCATCGCCAACCGTTCACCCGGCTGCGGATCGAATCCGTAGACCTCGCCTGAGCCCAGGCTGGAATGGATTAAGTCCCCTCAAGGGGCAGGAGATATCGAAATGGCTCACAAAAAAGGTGGCGGCTCCAGCCGCAACGGTCGTGACAGCGCCGGTCAGCGCCTGGGCGTCAAGCGGTTCGGCGGGGAGCATGTGCTGTCCGGCAGCATCATCGTCCGCCAGCACGGCACCAAGTTCCACCCGGGCGTGAATGTCGACCTGGGCAAGGATTTTACCTTGTTTGCGACGGCAGAAGGCTTCGTCAAGTTCGAGACGAAGAACGGCCGCTCGCTGGTCAGTGTGTACCCAGAGGCGTAACATGAAGGCGAAGATCCATCCGAAGTACTATCCCGCGGCGCGGGTCATCTGCGCGTGCGGCAATACCTTTACGGTCGGCTCCACTTCAGAGGAACTCAAGGTCGACATCTGCGCGGCGTGCCATCCGTTCTACACGGGCGAGCAGCGCATCGTCGACACGGCCGGCCAGGTCGATCGCTTCATGAAGCGTCTCGAACGCACCGCGGACACGGTGGAGCAGATCAAGTCGCAGCAGGAAGTCCAGCGGCAGGCTGTGCAGCAGGCGCGCCTGGCCAGGCGCCGCGGCGACGCATAACGTTGCAGACTGCAAATCGCAGATTGAAGATTTGAGATTCAAGATGCAGGCAAGAGGGCTGGAAACCGGCTGACACCGAGTTTCCGGCCCTTTTCTGTATTCGAGAGCCGAGGCATCCATGCTCTACTTTCAACCCCGCGGCGGCTGGGTCGAGGTCATCTGCGGCAGCATGTTTAGCGGCAAGACCGAGGAACTGATCCGCCGGGTGCGCCGGGCGGAGATTGCGCGGCAGCATGTGCAGGTCTTCAAGGCCCGGCTGGACGACCGCTATTCAGCGTCCCAGGTGGCATCGCATGACGGGTTGCAGTATCACGCGGAAGTCATCGAGCGCGCCGCGGAAATCCTGGAACGTCTGCAACCTGAGACGACCGTGGTCGCGATTGACGAGGCGCAGTTCTTCGATTGGGCCGTGGCCGATGTCGCGCGCATCCTGGCCGACCGGGGTTTGCGGGTGATCATCACAGGCCTCGACCTGGACTTTCGGGGCGAGCCGTTTGGCCCGATGCCGCTGCTGATGGCCGAAGCCGAGATGGTGGACAAGCTCCACGCCATCTGTGTCGTGTGCGGCGCGGCCGCGAGCCGCACGCAGCGCCTCATCAACGGCGCGCCCGCGAATTACACCGACCCGGTCATCCTCGTCGGCGCGAGCGAAGTCTACGAAGCCCGCTGCCGTGACTGTCACAAAGTCCCCGGCCGCCCCGTGGCCGAAGGGTTACAAGTTGCAGGTTAGAAGGTTACAGGCTGCCTGAGCTCAACTTGCAGCTTTCAACCTGCTAACCTGTAACCTCCAGCCGGTCTAAAACGGCCTGCAAGTCATCCGGCAGGGGAGCGGTGAACTCCACACTCGCGCCCGTGGACGGCAGGCGGAACGTCAGCCGGTGGGCGTGGAGGAACTGGCGGGGGCAGGCGAAGGGCAGCTTGCGCCGGCCGTAGAGCTGATCGCCCACGATGGGGTGGTGGACGTGCGCCAGGTGCACGCGAATCTGGTGCGTGCGTCCGGTCAGCGGGCGGCAGGCGAGCAGGCTGAAGCGTTCGCCCGAAGGTCTCGCCCGGTAGATTCCCAGCGTTGCATACTGCGTGCGGCTGGCGCGCCCCTGGCCGGCAGGCCGCACGGCCATGCGCTGGCGGTCGCGCGGGTCGCGGCCGAGCGCAGCGTCGATCTCCCCGGCGGCCGGCTGCAACACCCCGACGGCCAGCGCCAGGTACTCCTTATGCACCGTCCGGGCCTGGAATTGCGCCTGGAGTTCGCGGTGGCTGGCATCGTTCTTCGCCACGAGGATGACCCCTGACGTATCCTTGTCCAGCCGGTGGACGATGCCGGGCCGATGCACCCCGCCCACGCCTTTCAGGTCCGGCGCGTGATAGAGCACCGCGTTGACCAACGTGCCGTGCCAGTTGCCTGCGGCCGGGTGGACGACCATGCCGGCGGCCTTGTTGATGACGAGCAGGTCGGCATCCTCGTACAGGATATCGAGCGGGATGTCCTCAGGCTCGACATTGTATTCCTCGGGGGCGGGCACGAAGACCGTCACCACATCGCCCTGGCTGACCCGGTAGCTGGCCTTCAGCGGCCGGCCTGCGCGGAGGACCTGGCCCGCGTCGATCCAGCGCTGCACTTCGGCGCGTGACCGGTCGGGCAATTGGTGCGCGAGCCAGCGGTCGAGCCGCTCGCCGCCCGCCTCGACCGCCAGCACGAGCGGTGCGGCCGCCTCCTCTGCCAGGAAGTCATCCTCCGGCTCGGCGGCCAGGTCCTCAAACAAAACTTCGGAAGCCTGGCCGGCTTCCGAAGCGTGCTCTCGATCGCTCACAGGCCTTACTCTTCGGTGTGGGCCTCGCGCACAGGCCCCAGGCCGGTCGCGTCCCGCGTGCCGGCGGCTTGTTCCGCCCGGGTGTTGCGGCGGTCGTCGCGCAGCAGCAGAATGGCGAGCAGGATGGTGCCGACCACGATGCCCGCGTCTGCCACATTCCATGCGGGCCACTGGTACACCCGGTCACCGACGGGCAGGGTGAACAGCAGGAAATCGGTGACGTGGCCGTCCTGGTGCAGCCGGTCGATGAGGTTGCCGGTCGCGCCGCCGAGTTGCAGGCCCAGCGCCAGCCGGATGAGCCAATCGCCCTGGTCCAGGTGACGGGCAAAGACGAGCAGCCCGACAATCACGACGACGGCGATGACGATGAAGAAGCTCGCACCGCCCCGGAACAGGCCAAACGCAGCCCCCGTGTTGGTCAGGTGTACGATGTTGAAGTAGGGTTCGAGCGCGGGGAAGGGAGTGTAGCTGCCGCCCAAGGGCACTTGCGTCTCAACCAGGCTCTTGGTCCACTGGTCCAGCCCGACAATCACCGCGGCCAACAGTAAAATCGAAAACCATCGCAAAGCAGATCGCACGGATGTCAGCTCGTTTCTTCTACAGTTCAGCCACGCGCTGGCAGTGGAGGCACAGGGTCGCCTCCGGCACAGCCTTCAGCCGGGCAAAGTCAATCTCGTCGCCGCAGCGGTCGCACTTGCCGTAGGTGCCGTGCTCCATGCGGTGCAGCGCAGCTTCGACAAGCTGCAGCGCGCGTACATGGCCCCGCAGCAGCGAGACGGAGGCGGCCTGGTCGAAGGCCGCGGTGGCGTCCTCGGCCATGTGATTGCCCAGGCCCACGTTGGATTCCTGGCTGGCATCCGTCAATGTAGAAATCTGTTGCTGCAGAGCGGCCTGCTGTTCGAGCAGGTAGCCGCGCAGCCGATCAAGTCTCTGTGGCGTTAGCATACCGTCCTCGCTGCCGGCGCTTCCTGCTGCGCCGGTACAGCTATTTTAGCCTGAAGTGTGCCAAAGGGCAAGCACGTGACACGGTGACAAGGTGACCGGGTGAAGAGGTGACAAGGTGATATGGAATGGCGCCTTGGTTTTTCTTACCACCGTCCTGGGTTATACCCTCAACGGAAAACCCAAACCCCTCCGCATCACCTTGTCACCGTGTCACCAAGTCACCTTGTCATGAATCACGCCTTGCGCACGCCCAGGGTCACGTCCTCGCCGTCGAGCCTGACGGTCGTCGTGAAGGCGTCCGCGACCGGTGCGCCTTCGGTGAAGCTGAGCGACAGCGTGTCCGCCGCGATCTCGGCGCCGAACTGCTGCCAGACTGCCGCGAGCGCCGGCCCTGCTTGCACAGTCGTGTGGATGCGGTCGCTGATCTCGAAGCCCGATTTCTTGCGCAGCTCCTGAATGTTGCGGCTGACCTCGCGCGCGTAGCCCTCCCAGCGCAGCGCATCCGTCAGCTCGGTCGTCACGGCGACCAGATAGCCGCCCTCCTGGCTGACGGCCAGGCCTGGCTTCGGCGTCTTGCGCACCTGCACCTCGTCCGGCAGCACCTCGATGCGCTCGCCGTCTACCTCGACGGTGACGCTGTGCCCGCTCTCGATTGCCGCTGCGACAGCCAGCGGATCCAGCGCGTTGAGCGCGGCCCGGATGGCCGGGTACTTGCGGCCGTGCTTCTGGCCGAGCTGCTTGGGCAGCGCGTGAATCTGGACGTCCACCAGGTCGCTGCCGGCCGTGACGGTATGCAGCGCCTTGACGTTCAGTTCCTCGGTGATGACATCCGCGGCCAGGCGCATGACGGCATCCGCCTCGCTCCGGTTGGCGACGCCCACGAACGCCTCTGCCAGCGGCTGGCGCAACTTGAGGCCCGCGCTCTCCCGCGCGGCGCGGCCCAGCCCGACGACGCGCTGTGCCAACGCCATGTCGGCCAGCAGTTGCGGGTCGGCGTAGGCGGCCTGCGGCTCCGGCCAGCGGGCCAGGTGCACGCTGGCCGGCATCTCCGCGACCACGCCATCCTTACACACGCCGCCTGTCACGAGATTGCAGTACATCTCATCGGCCAGGAACGGCGTGAACGGCGCGAGCAGGTGCGCCAGCGTGACGAGCACCTCGTAGAGCGTCTGGTGCGCAGCGAGGGCCAGCCGCTGGCTTTCCTCGTCCGCCTCCACGTTCCAGAAGCGGCGGCGGCTCAGCCGGACATACCAGTTGCTCAGCTCGTCCACGAAGTCGCTGATGGGTCGCGTCGCGCCCGTGACATCGTACGTCTCCAGCGCGCGCGTCACATCCGTCACCAGGTCGTGCAGGCGGGCCAGCACCCAGCGGTCCAGCACCGATCGCTGCGCCAGCGGCACGGGCGCCGCAAGCGGGTCGAAGTCGTTCAGGTTGGCGTAGGTCACGAAGAAGCTGTAGCTGTTCCACAGCGTCAGCATGAAGCGGCCCACGACCTCCTTGACGAGGTTCGCGCTGAAGCGCCGCGTGTTGCCGGGCGGGCTGGCGGTGTACATATACCAGCGCGTCGCGTCGGCGCCGTGCAGGTTGAACACCTGCCACGGGTCCACGATGTTACCCCGACTCTTCGACATCTTGCCGCCGTCCTCGGCCATGATATGGCCCAGGCAGATGACGTTCTTGAACGAGGGCTGGTCGAACAGCAGCGTGCTGACGGCGTGCAGCGTGTAGAACCAACCGCGCGTCTGGTCGATGGCCTCGCAGATGAAGTCCGCCGGATACTGCTCGCTGAACACCTCTCGGTTCTCGAAGGGATAGTGCCACTGCGCAAAGGGCATCGACCCCGAATCGAACCAGGCGTCGGCCACCTCGCGCACCCGGCGCATGGTCCCGCTCCGGCAGCGCGTGCAGGCCCACGTCAGTTCATCCACGGCCGGGCGGTGCAGGTCGAGCGGCTCCGCGTCGGGCTGGTCCGGGTCCGGCCAGCGATTCATCTGCTGCGCCAGGTAGCGCGGGTTCATGAACTTGCGGCCGGTCTTCTGGCTCAACTCCGCGACCGACCCGACACACTCCTGATGGCCGCACTTGGGGTTGTCGCAGACCCAGAACGGCAGCGGCGTGCCCCAGTAACGCTCGCGCGCCAGGCCCCAGTCGATATTGTTCTCCAGCCACTCCCCGAAGCGGCCGTCGCGGATGTGCTCCGGCACCCAGTTGATGAGCTGGTTGTTGGCGACGAGCCGGTCCTTGAAGGCGGTCGTCTTGATGTACCACGTCGTGCGTGCGTAGTAGAGCAGCGGCGTGTCGCAGCGCCAGCAGAACGGGTAGGTGTGCTCGTAGACGCCCTGCTTGAACATCAGCCCGCGCTCGGTCAGCTCGCGCTGGATGAACGGGTCCGCATCCTTGACGAACACCCCGCGCCACGGGCCTACGGCATCGATGAACCGGCCCTGCGGGTCCACGGTCATGAGCGTCGGCAGGTTGAACTTGCGGCCCACCTCCAGGTCATCCGCGCCGAACGCCGGCGCGATATGGACGAGCCCCGTGCCGTCCTCGGTGCTGACGAAATCGCCGGGCACGATGTAGCAGTAGTCCTCGGTGACGGGCAGGAAGGTGTAGAGCGGCCGGTAGTGCAGGCCCAACAGCTCCCGGCCCTTGGCCCGGCGCAGCACCTGCACGTGGTCGGCATGGTCATCGAATACGGCGGCCATGCGCGCCTCGGCCAGCCACAGCTTGTCGTCTTCATGCTGCACGAGCACATAGTCCAGGTCCTCGCCCACGGCGACGGCCACGTTGCCCGGCAGGGTCCACGGCGTCGTCGTCCAGACGAGCAGGTAGGTCCCCGGCTGGTCCTTCAGCGGGAACTTGACGTAGACGCTGGGGTCCTTTGTGCCCTCCTGGTAGCCCTGCGCCAGCTCATGGCTGCTCAACGGCGTCCCGCAGCGCGGGCAGTAGGGCACGACCTTGTAGCCCTGGTAGATGAGGCCGCGATCCCAGTACTGCTTGAGAATCCACCACAGCGACTCGACATAATCGTTCGTGAGCGTGCGGTAGGCCGTGGGCAGGTCCACCCAGTAGCCCATGCGCTCGGTGAGTTTCTCCCACTCTTCGACGTAATCGAACACGCTCTGGCGGCAGCGCCGGTTGAACTCTGCGACGCCGAAGTCCTCGATGGCCTTTTTGCCGGAGAAGCCGAGCTTCTTCTCGATCTCGAGCTCAACCGGCAGCCCGTGCGTGTCCCAGCCGCCCTTGCGCGAGACGAAGTAGCCCTGCATGGTCTTGTAACGGGGGAAGATATCCTTGAACGCGCGCGCGAGGACATGGTGGATGCCGGGCCGGCCATTGGCCGTCGGCGGCCCCTCGTAGAAGACATAGCGCGGCCCGTCCTGCGTCTGCGCGATGGTCTGCCGGAACACATCGGCGCGGCGCCAGAACTCCAGCATCCCTTGCTCCATCGCCGGCAGGTTAACCTGCGGCGTAACGTCCTTGAACTTGCCCATAGTGCCCCCTTCGGGAATGACGAATTGAGAATTATGAATTAGGAATTAGTAAGGATTAGCGAGTAACCGCTCAGTCTCCAGTTACTCGTTCCTAATTCGTCATTTCTAATTCGCAATTTCTACGTAGATTCGTTTGTTGATCGCGCCCTTCGATTTGTAATCGGCGACGCGGATGTGTCCGATCTCGCGCGTGTTGGCGACGTGCGTGCCGCCATCCGCCTGCAGGTCCAGGCCGACAATCTCGACCGTCCGCACTTCCGTGATGCCCGGCGGCAGCAGGTTGATCTTCGTGCGGATGAGGTCGGGAATCTCGAAGGCTTCGGCGCGCGGGAGAATGCGCACGCGCACGTCGCGCGCTGCCATCACCTCTGCATTGCACTTCGCCTCGATCTCCGCCACCAGCTCACCCCGCAAGTTGGCGAACTCGAAATCCATGCGTCCCTGCAGCGGGTCCATGTTGCCGCCCGTGACCTGCGCGCCGTAATCCCGCCAGACGACGCCGCACAGCACGTGCAGCGCGGAGTGCGTCCGCATGAGCGCGTAGCGCCGGTCCCAGTCGATGGTTCCGGTCACGGTTGCGCCCTCGGCCGGCAGGTCACCCGTGAGGGTGTGCCAGACGAGGTCGCCTTCCTTCTTGACCTGCGTCACGAGCACCGTGACGCCGTCGAACGTCAGGCTGCCGGTGTCGGACGGCTGCCCGCCGCCGCCCGGATAGAAGGCCGTCCGTTCCAGCGCGACGCGGCTGCCCGCCGGGTCCGCCGCGGTGACGCGCGCCTCGAACTGGCGCAGATAGCTGTCGGTCTGATAGAGTAGGTTTGTCACCTTACCCCCTGTGTTTAAATGAAAACGCTCTCGTCCCACGTGGGGACGAGAGCGCATGCTCCCGCGATACCACCCCTGTTGACGACGAGTTACAAGTTGCAGGTTGCAGGTTCGAGGTTGCGGCCCCAGCTTGATCGACAGGCCTAACCTGAAACCTTCAACCTGTAAACTTTCAACCCTCGCGTCCGCTCAGTGAGGCGCCAACACGCCCCTGCGCCGGATAACGGGGCGCAACCCCGGCGATGTCTACTGGGCTGCCTGGCAGGCAGCGGTTCGGATCGCAGCTCCGGAAGGATTTTCGGTGAGCATTCCACGTCCGGCTCCCACCGGCCCGGGCTCGCTGATTTGGAAATGGCCTTGGGTCACAACGTGACCCTTCTGGGCCGCGCAGCGGCCCACCACCTACTCGTTTCCATCATCGCTTGTCTGTGACGAGTCTAGCACAGGCGCGTGCGGGTGTCAATCCTACGAAACTGGTATTTTATCCTCACGACCAGTAGACGTACACGACCGGGCTGTTCGGGCCGCCGGCCGCGCTCCACTGGAACACCCACCAGGCATCGTGCGGGCTCATGTTGACGCAGCCGTGGCTGCGCGGGCGGCCGAACGCATCGTGCCAGTAGGCCGTGTGCAGCGCGTACCCGCTGTAGAAGTAGCAGGTCCACGTCACGTCCTCGATGTAGTAGCCTGGCCCGGCCATCTTGCCGGTGGTCAGCCGCCGCCAGGTGCGGAAGATGCCCTGGACCGTCGGCGTGCCCGGCAGTCCGGAGGCAATCAGCGCGGCGTACAGCGGGCGATCCCCCTCGTACGCGACGAGCGTCTGCTCGGACAGGTTGACGCCTACCCACCGTTCGCTTGCGCCGATGCTGGCGGGCCGCGCCTTGAGCCGCGCGACGCCCACCGACCGGCCATCCACCCATTGGCCCGCGGCGATTCGGTACCAGCGGACGCCGGCGACGGTGCGCGTCTCCAGGACCGGCACGACCTCGTTGTGGCCGAGCTGCCGGACGGGTTTGCCTATTCCGCCCGGTTGCCCGTAAACATCCAGCGTGGTCGGTACGACCCACCCGAACGGCAGTTGCGGCGCAGCGGCTGTGACCGTGGCCGGCTGTGCCGGGATTGCGGCCTCGACAGCATCTGCTGCCACCGCAGGCGCGGCAGCCTGTGCCGTGATGCGCACCCACTTGCCCAGCACCCAACGATTGTCACCGATGCGATACCACGTCTCGCCCGCGACAACCTGCTCGGCATAGACGATCACCTGCGCGCCGTACCGCACCACGCCGACTGGCGGGTTGCCCGCACTGACGCCGGGCCGGGCGCGTACGTTGAGCGCGGTGGCAGTCACCGTCCCTTTGCGGCCATCCGGCGGCGGGGGCGGGGGAGGTGGCGGCGGTGGGGTGTCGCCGGTCACTTGCACGTATGCGCCGTGCACCCAGCGATTGTCGCCGATGCGATACCAGATGGCGCCCGCGACAGCCTGCTGCTCGTAGATGGTCACCACATCGCCCTTGCGCAGCGCGCCGATGGGCGGGTTGTTGCTGGCGGTGCCGGGCCGGGCGCGCACATTGAGCGAGGTCGTCACGACGCCCTTCCGGCCGGGCGGCGGTGGGGGCGGTGGGGGCGGCGGCGCAGGCTCATTCAGCACCACGCCGCGCAGATTCGACGGCTGGAAGAAGGTGACGTTGGCCGCGGCAATCCAATCGCCGCCCGCAGTCTGATACCAGCGCGCCCCACCGACGACAGTCTCGGCGCGTGCGGTGAGCCACGTGCCGGACCCCACGCGGCGCACCACGGACCCGCCGCCGGGCCGGCTGTAGGTGCCGACGACCTTCGTCGGCTTGAAATTGCGATAGGGCAGCCAGGGCTGGGCCGCGGCGATGGTGACCGCCTCTGCTGCGGCCGCCTCCACCGCTTCGGGCGTGACCCCGGCGGGCAGCGGGGCTTCTTCCTCGGCTTCGGCAGCCGGGGCTGCCGCGGCGGCTTCCGGCTCGGTAATTTCGATGGGCGTCTCAGACAGGGTGCTCAGCCAGAAGCCCTGGTCGTCCAGCAGGTCGAGCGTGGTGGCATACAGGCCCGGCTTGGCATAGGTCAGCAGGAACTCTGCGGCCAGCAGGTCCCCTTCGTTGTTCGCCAGCCGCCACACCTGTCCCGCAGCGGCATCCAACCGGACGCTCTGGCCGGGCTGTAGACCCTCCACCTTGAGCTTGAGCAGCCGCTGGAAAGGCTCATCGGGCAGCGGCTTGAGCTGGAACAGGGCGACGGCAGGCGCGCTTGCGGCAGCGCCGGCGCTGCCGACCGTGATCTCGCCGGGCGCACGCTCACCAATCCCCGTTGTGACCGTGGCGGTCACATCGCCCCAGTGCAGCACAGCCTCGTAGATGCCGGGAGCTGCATAGGCGTGGGTTACCAGGTCGGTCAGGCGCTGCTCGCGCCAGGTGACGATGGTCGGTGCGCACAGGTTGCCCAGGTCGTAGCTCTGCCCGTCGCCGGTCAGCAGCCGGGCTGCGGCGCATCCGGGGTCTGCCCCCTCTGCCGCAGCCTGCTCCTGCAGGCCGGCAAACGCCACCAGAAAATGTACGCTGTTCGCTGTCTCCCCGGGCCGGGCGAGCAGCCGGATGGGTGAATGGCTCATAGCTCCCTCTCATCGGTCAAACACATGGCAAACACGTTCCTCGCCAGCGCGCGAGTTATGGACAATATAATACCTGTTATTGTGAGCGGTGACAAGGCGACGGTGACGGGGTGAACGGGTGAAGAGGTGACGGGGTGACAAGGTGAAGAGGTGACAAGGTGAAGAGGTGACAGGGTGAAGAGGTGAATGGGTGAAGAGGTGAATGGGTGAGGAGCTGGCATGCTCAGATGCAGGCTCCTCGTGCCTCCACTGCATCGGAGTCGAGGCTTCAGCCGGTTTGGTCGTGTAAGAGATAACACCGCCAAACTGGCTAAAGCCTTGACTTCAATTCTCGCATGGCGTGAGCGTTGGATTTCTCCGATAAAGAGGTGATAGGGGGACAATTGCGGGAATGGGGCAATGTGCGGATAATGGGCTTCGGTCATGATCCGTAGCGTAGGGCCTTGTGCCCGTCCTGGCGCCCACAAGGGATTATGCTACGTTGTTCAAAATCAGCGATGGAGTGGGGCGTGCGTGATTTGATGGCGCGGGCGGGGTCCGCAGGTGTGCGGTGGCTGGGCGAGCGGGCAGCGGATGCACAGCAATGGCTTCGGAACCTGATCCGCTTCCTGCCGGCGCGCGCGGCGCGGCTCGCCGTGACGCTGCAGGCGGGGCTGTTCGGGGTACTCTTATTTGCCCCGGGCGGCCTGCGTGCGTGGCAGCGCGGGGGGCGCACTGAGATGCAGCCGTGGCTGCACTCCCGCCAGCAGCAGGGCAGCATCCGCCTCGTGCAACTGCTCTTGCAGGTGCTGGACCTTTTCGGTGTGCCGGAGGTGTTCGCGCTGGTCTGGCGCGGCCTGACGCGCACGTCGCGGCTGACCGCCGCCGAGATCGCGGCCGCGACGGCAGTGCTGGGCCCCCATGCGCTGCGCTACGAGGATGTGCGCATTGCGGAAGGCGGCATCCTGCGCCTCGTCTTTCGGCTGAACGGCAATCGCGCGTTCGCAGTTTTTCACACCATCAACCTGCCCGCGACGGGCCACCACACGCGCGACCATCTCGACATTGTCCTGCACGAGCTGGTGCACGTCTACCAGTACGAGCGGGCAGGCAGCCGCTACTTTGCAGAGGCCCTGCTGGCGCAGCGTAGGGAAGGCTACAGCTATGGCGGGGCGGAGGGCCTGCACCTGGCGCACCTCCACGGCCGCCGCCTGCGCGACTTCAATCGCGAGCAGCAGGCGCAGATCGTGCAAGACTATTTCGTGCACCACGACGAGGTAGACCGTACGGCGTATGAGCCGTTCATCGCGGAGTTGCGCCGGGGGAAGATTTAGGCCTCACCCCCCGGCCTTACGATGCGTAGTCTAGGGCCTTGTGCCCGTCCGGTCGCCCACGAGGGGCTAGACTACGGTTCTGGCAATCAGTCGGCGTCAGGGGGGTGAGGTCCGCGGCTCGCGCACCCACCAGCGGAATAGCACGAATCCGGCCAGGTAGGCCAGCGCGCTGACCGCGAAGAGCAGCCGGTAATCCACCTCGGCCAGCGCGGCACCGAGCAGCGGCGCAGCAACGCCCACGATGCCCACAGCCGTGTTCGAGATGCCTGTATAGGTCGGGCGGCGCGCCGGCTCGCACATCTCCAGCACGATGAGGATGCCGGAGACGAACAGCGCACCGCTGATGATGCCGTTCAGCGCGAACACCGCAAAGTACCAGGTCGGATTCGGCGCCAACCACGCCAACATGAACGCGATCAGCCCCATCACCGCCGCAATCTCCAGGTTCAGCTTGTGGCCGCGGCGGTCGGCCAGGAAGCCGAGCGCGAGATTGCCAAACGTCTGTCCGATGAGCCAGGCAAAGGTGTACAGGCCCGCCGTGGCATCGGGAATCTGCCAGCGACTGACGGCCGACACCGTCACGAACCCGACTGACATACCCCCCAGCGCCAGCAGCGCCCGCGCCATCAGGAAGTGGCGCAGATTCACATCGCCCCGCACGACCTCCGGCAGGCTCGCGAGATACTCGCGATTGCTCCGCCGCACGGCCGTCACCCGCTGCACCGGTTCGCGCGTCAGCGCGAGGAACCCCCAACTGAGCATCACGAACACCGCGGCAATCGAGAAGGTGTAGACGAAGTTCGTGGGAAAGGCGAACCGCTCTAGCAACCACGTACTGACAAGCGCCCCCAGCGTGCCCATGCCCGCGCCGAGGAACTGCGTCAGCCCGAGCAGCCGCCCCCGGCGGTTGACCGGAAAGGTGCGCGCGATCAGGTCCTGCCACGAGACGGCCAGCACGCCTGCGCCGAGCGAATGCCAGCCGTAAATGCCGAGCAGCAGCAGCGCGCCGGCCAGCGGAGACTGCCCGGCGACCCAAGCGGTCGGCACCAGCAGGGCAACCGGCAGACGCTCGGTGAGGAAGCCGAGGTTGACGACCACCGCCTTCTTGCGGGGGATTTGCTCGCTGATGTTCGCCGTAAGCAACTGGGGGATATACCAGCCGGCCTGCGTGATGACCGCCAGCACGCCGAACGCCAGCGGGTTGGTGGTCAGCTTGCTCAGGAAGAGCGATAGGATGGTGGAGGACGAGATGAACGCGGAACCGAACCAGAAGAACGCGCCGTCGAGCAGATTGACGGTGAAATTCCACGGGTAGTTGCGTTCGACCTCAGCGGCCAGCTCATCGGGCGTGCGCTCGGGGATGGGCCGGTCGATTTCCAGGAGCCAGGCGAGCGCGGCCTTGAGGAGGCCGCGGCGCCGGCGCGCATCGGGGATGGGCGTGTCAGTCATGCCCGCGATTTTATCACTGCTGCCGGAAAGGGAGTAAAATGGGGGTTCGTGTCATTACAGAAACCCAGTTTTCCTCGAAACCCGGTTTCTGGAGCTTGCCATGGTCTACCTGCGCGTTGGAATCAAATCATTTCAGAAGCACCTGGCGTATCGGGCGGCCAACCTGGCGGGCATCGCCACGAACACCTTCTTCGGCGCGGTCTACGTCCTCATCTACCGCGCTCTGTTCGAGGGCGGGCGAACCGTCAATGGCTACACCGTCAACGACGCTGTGACCTACGCCATCATCGCGCAGTCGCTCCTGATGGTGATGTCAGCCTTCGGCAATCGGGAGCTATCCGAGTCGATCATTCGGGGCCAGATTGTCACGGACCTCTCTCGGCCCATCAACTTCTACTTCTACTGGGCTGCGCTTGACCTGGGTCGCGCAGTCTACTACCTGGTCTTTCGTGGCATCCCAACCTATATCATCGGCATCCTGCTCTTTCGAGGCTATGTACCGCTGGACCCCCGCGCGTGGGCGCTCTTTGGGGTGAGCGTGATAACGGGCATGTGTGTCAGCTTCACTTATCGTTTCATCATCAGCAGCCTGGCCTTCTGGACGATGGATGTGCGCGGGGTGATGTATCTCTCGAACACCTTCATCCTGTTCTTTGCGGGGTTCATCGTGCCCATCGCCTTCTTCCCCGTGCCGCTGCGCGCGCTGGCCGAGCTGCTGCCGTTCCAGGGCCTCTCACAGGTGCCCATCGACGTCTACCTGGGCAAGGTGGCCGGGCCGGGGCTGGCCCGTGTCCTTGGGCTGCAACTCGTGTGGATCGTCGTGTTCGGGTTGGCCGGTCACTGGCTGCTGGGCCGCATGGTGCGCCGGCTGGCCGTCAACGGAGGGTGAGCGTGGCTCAGAACACCGGCTACTACCTGCGCCTCTACTTCCGCCTGCTGGGCGCACAGCTCCGCGCGGAGATGCAGTATCGCGCCTCCTTCCTCGCGGAACTGCTCGGCAATCTGCTCATCACCGGGCTGGATTTCGCGATGGTCGCCATCCTGCTGATTCGCTTTCGGGCCATCGGCGGCTGGACGCTGGCGGAGGTCATGTTCCTGTTCGGTGCGGCGTCCGTCTCGCTCAGCCTGGCGGAGCTGTTCGTCGGCGCGTTCGACAACTTCGAGCAGTGGGTCGTGCGGGGGGAGTTCGACCGTGTACTGCTGCGGCCGCTGCCGGTCGTGTACCAGATGATGACTGGCGCGCTGGCCGTGCGGCGGTTCGGCCGGATGGCACAGGGCGCGCTTGCGCTCGGCGCCGGGCTGTATCTGCTGC
>JAKPQT010000434.1 GCA_029555885.1 Chloroflexota bacterium
TCGACGACATCCTCGCCGCCGTCGCCGGCGGGACCGCCGCCAGGGCCGTCCTGGGGCGGGGTCTGCGGGCCGGCCTGCTGGTGCATCCGCCCGCCCACCTGCTGCCACGCGTCCATCAGTGCGTTGACGGCCTTTTCCAGGTCGTCTGCACCGGCGTTGCGATCCAGATCGGCCTTCAACGCGTCCATCCGCTCTTGCAGCAACCGCTTATCTGCATCGGGCAGCTTGTCGTTGTTGTCCTGGACGAACTTCTGCACCTGGTAGTGCGCGGTGTCGGCCCGGTTGCGCATCTCGATCTCGGCCTTGCGCCGCCGGTCCTCATCGGCGTGCCGCTCCGCATCCCGGACCATCTGCTCGACCTGGTCTTTTGCCAGGCCGCTGGAAGCCGTGATCTTGATGCCCTGCTCGCGGTTGGTCGCCTTGTCCTTCGCGCTCACGTGCAGAATGCCATCCGCGTCGATATCGAAGGTCACTTCAATCTGCGGGATGCCGCGCGGCGCGGGCGGGATGCCCTGCAGGCGGAAGTTGCCGAGCAGCTTGTTGTCGCGTGCCATGGGCCGTTCGCCCTGCACGATGACGACCTCGACCTCGGTCTGCATGTCAGCGGCGGTGGAAAAGACCTGCGTCTTCTTCGTCGGAATCGTGGTGTTGCGCTCGATCATCGGCGTCGCAATGCCGCCCAGCGTCTCGATGGACAGGCTCAGCGGGGTGACATCCAGCAGGAGGATGTCCTTGACCTCGCCGCCCAGCACGCCCGCCTGGATCGCCGCGCCGATGGCAACGACCTCGTCCGGGTTGACGCCCTTGTGCGGCTCGCGGCCGAAGAAGCGGCGCACCGCCTCCTGCACCGCAGGCATGCGCGTCATGCCGCCGACCAGCACCACTTCCGCGATGTCGGTCGTCTTGAGCTTGGCATCGGTCAGCGCCTGGCGGCACGGCTCGATTGTGCGCTCGATCAGGTCTGCGGTGAGCTGTTCGAGCTTCGCGCGCGTCAGGTTCATCTGCAGGTGCTTGGGCCCGGAGGCGTCCGCAGTGATGAACGGCAGGTTGATTTCCGTCTGCATCACGGTGGACAGCTCGACCTTGGCCTTCTCTGCGGCTTCCTTGAGCCGCTGCAGCGCCATGCGATCCCCGCGCAGGTCGATGCCGCTCTCGCGCTTGAACTCGTCGGCAATCCAGTTGATGACGCGCTGGTCAAAGTCGTCGCCGCCCAGGAAGGTGTCGCCGTTCGTGCTGAGCACCTGGAACACGCCCTCGCCCACGTCGAGGATGGAGATATCGAACGTGCCGCCGCCCAGGTCGTAGACCGCGATGCGTTGATCGACCTTCTTGTCGAGACCGTAGGCCAGCGCGCTGGCGGTCGGTTCGTTGATGATGCGCAGGACTTCGAGGCCCGCAATCCGGCCTGCATCCTTCGTCGCCTGGCGCTGGCTGTCGTTGAAATACGCCGGGACCGTGATAACGGCCTGCGTCACAGTGTCGCCCAGGTAGGCCTCGGCATCGGCCTTGATCTTCTGCAGGATCATGGCCGAGATTTCCGGCGGGCTATAATCGCGGCCGCCCATGGAGACCCATGCGTCGCCGTTGGAGTGCTCGATAATCTTGTAAGGCAGCACCTTGCGCGCCTTGGCGACTTCCGGGTCGGTGAAGCGCCGGCCCATCAGCCGTTTGACGGAGAAGATGGTGTTGTCCGGGTTGGTGATGGCTTGCCGCCGCGCCACCTGGCCGACCATCCGCTCGTTATTCTTGGGGTTGACGGCCACCACCGAGGGGAACAGGCGTGAACCTTCCGCGCTCGGGATGACGACCGGCTCGCCGCCTTCCATGACCGCAACCACCGAGTTGGTGGTGCCGAGGTCGATTCCGACGATCTTGCTCATACGTGCAAATCTCCTTCGCTATGAGATAGCGACAATTATCTGATCGAGATTATCCTTTGGCGACCCGCACCATGCTCGGTCGCAGCACCTTGTCTCCCAGGCGATAGCCGCGCGCCAGCTCAGCAATCACCTGGCCCTCATGGTAGCCGTCCGCTTCCTCGTGAGTCACGGCGTAGTGTACCGCTGGGTCGAAGGTCTCACCTTCAGCCGGGATCGGCTTCACGCCTTCGCTCTCCAGGAAGCTCTGCAGCTTGCGCTGGATCAGCCGGAAGCCGTTGACCCATTCGGAGTTCGCCTGGTCTTCGGGCACGACTGAGAAGGCGCGCTCCACGTCATCGACAATGGGCAGTAACTTCTCGATCAGGCGGGACGCGGCCATTACGCGAAACTCGTCCTGTTCGCGTGCCATCCGCTTCTTGGCATTGCTCAGTTCCGCGGTCGCGCGGCGCCAGCTATCGAGGTACTCGGCGGCCTGTGCCTGGGCCTGGGTCAGTTGCTCCTGCAGCGCCTCGGCGCCCGGCTCGCCATTATTACCCGTGCCCGTCTGAGCCGTCGCATCATTCATCTGCTGTTCCGTTTCACTCATGGTTTGCATCACTCCTACTAACCATCCGTCACGCCGTTGACATCGTACCAATCGCTGACCAGGTCGCTCATCAACTGCGAGACATAACGCACCGCACCGATGGTGCGGTCATACGTCATGCGCAAGGGGCCTACGACGCCCAGCAGCCCGCTGGCGCCCCCTTCCACGCCGTAGCGCGAGAGCACCAGCGCGAGGTCCGCGAACTCATGCCAGCGGCCCTCGCCGCCGATGAGCACCTGCACGCCGCCCACCTCCACCGGCGCGGCGTTCGAAACGATGCTGGACAGCGATGGGCCCTCGAATGTCTGGACGATGCCGCGCACCTGCTGGCCCTCGGCGAATTCCGGCTCGCCCAGCATGTGCAGCAGGCCATCGCGGTAAACGAGGTCCTCGCCCTGCCGGTCCACTGCCTGGATGACTTGCGCGACGATGCGCGCGACCTGGCGACCCAGGGCCGGCAGGCCGCTGCTGCGCGTCGAAATCTGGCTGGCCGTCAGCCCTTTATAGCTGTCGTTGAGCTCGTTCGACAGCCGGCTCAGCGTCTCCTGCTCGACCGGCTCATCGAGGGTGAGCATCTGTTGCTTGACGGTGCCGCCCATCAAGACGAGCACCAGCAGCACCAGCGTGTCGCGGAGGCTGATCAGCTCGACGTGCTTGAACTTGCTTTCGCGGGCGCGCGGCGGCGTCGCGAGCGCGGCCTTGCGCGTCGTGTGCGCCAGCACCGCGACGGCCAGCCGCACCCACTGATCCAGCTCCAGCCGCGCCTGGTGAAACTGGTGGCGGATCATCAGTTGTTCGGGCAGGGGCAGCTCGGTCTCGCCCAGCAGGTGTTCCACGAAATAGCGGTAGCCCTGGTCGGTGGGCACGCGGCCCGCGGACGTATGCGGGTGCGTCAGGTAGCCCATCTCCTCGAGCGCGGCCATTTCGTTGCGGATGGTCGCGGGGCTGATATCCAGTCCGAAGTGCGTCACGAAGGACTTGGAGCCGACCGGCTGTCCGCGTTCGATATAGGAGCGAATGACCAGGCCCAAGACTGCCTGTCGTCGCGCCGTCATTTCCGACATAAGCACATCACCTGATTAGCACTCTAATGCCGAGAGTGCTAAAACTATGGGGCAAATAATAGCATGAAGGGGCGCGCGTGTCAAAAAGCGGGCATTATCACGGTCTTGTTGTGGGGGGTATCGGTGTGGCGCCAGGCTTGCCCTCATGCCTTTCCCACACTGCGGTGTGGGAAAGGGGGCTCCCAAAATGGGGGGTTTGGGCTGTTTTGTGGCCCAAAACCCCCACAGAATTAGATTTCCCCGCCCCGGCAAGCGGAGGCACGATCAATACGCGGCGCGGTCGAGCAAAATGCGGAAGGCGGTGCGGAGCATAATCTTGAAGTCGAGCCAGAGCGACCAGTTCTCGATGTACCAGAGGTCGTACTTGGTACGCTCGGCGATGGAGGTGTCCCCGCGCAGGCCGTTGATCTGCGCCCAGCCGGTGATGCCGGCCTTTTCGCGGTGGCGGTCCATGTAGCGCGGGATGCTCTGGCGGAACTGCTCGACGTAGGCCGGCTGTTCCGGCCGCGGCCCGACCAGGCTCATGTCGCCCATCAGGACGTTGATGAATTGGGGCAGTTCGTCGATGGAGGTCTTGCGAATGAGGCTGCCGATGCGCGTGCGCCGCGGGTCATTCTTGGTCGTCCAGCCGGGGCCTTGCGCCTCGGCGTCCTGGCGCATCGAGCGGAATTTGAGCATCTTGAACGGTTTGGCGTCGAGCCCCATGCGTTCCTGGACGAAGAACACGGGGCCGGGCGAATCCAGTTTGATGGCGATGGCGGTGAGCATCATGATGGGCGAGGCGAACAGCAGGAAGATGCTGCTCAGCATGATGTCCACCCCGCGTTTGAGGGTTAGCTTCCAGCCGCGCAGCGCCACGTCGCGAATGGTCAGCAGCGGCAGGCCGCCCAGGTCGCTGATGGTCACTTCCGATGCCATAATCTGGAACACATCCGGGAAGACGCGGATGCTCACCTTTTCGCGTTCGGCCTGGGAGATGATGCCGACCAGCTCTTCGTGCGTGGCTTCGGGCAGGCCGATGATGACCTCCCCGATCTCGTGGTTTTCGATGATGTGGGGCAGGTCCTCGATGGCGCCGAGGACGGGCAACCCCATAACCTGCTGCGCCCCGGAGTTGGAGTCTACGAAGCCGATGACGGTGTAGCCGAGGTTCGGCGTGTGCTGCACTTTTTGTAGGATCATGCGCCCGACTTCGCCGGTCCCGACAATCAGCACCCGTTCCGCGCCGATGTTCCGCCGCTGGAACGAGCGCTGCACGCGGCTGTGGATGACGCGCCCCAGGCTGACCGTGACCATCGACGCGGCCCAGGCCAGCACGACCATCGACCGCTGATACTCCAGCTGGTCACGGAGGACAAAGGCGATGAAGGCGACAGTAATCAGGGTGGCGACGGTCACCGCGCCGAAGATGCGGTACACCTCGTCGATGAGCAGGGCGGCGTGGCGGCGGTGATAGAACTTGTAAGAGAAGAAGACGGCTACCGTCGCGACCGTCTGGATGCCCGCCAGCAGCACGTAATCGCCGAAGGGCCCGATCGGCGTTTCGCTCGTCAGCCGGCGGATGGCATAGGCAATGAAGAAAGCCAGGAAACTCATGGCCGCATCCACGAGCACCAGGCTGAGGGTGAATGCTAAACGCGGACCGCGCATCCCTGTCACCCCTGCGTTCGAGTCACAGCACGATACTGCCCACGTAAGCGCCGCATGAACAGGTCGAGGCCCCCGAAGAAGTAAACCCCTCCCCGGATGAGCCAGTCCAGGTAGAACGGCGTCGTTGCCTTGTAGTGCTTCTCGTAAAAGATGGTCAGCGCCTTGTAGAACGCCACGCGTGCCCGGTAGGAATGTCGACTGGCGGCTTCTTTAATATGCAGCACCGTGACCTGCGGATTATACCACACTTCCCAGCCGCAATCGGTGATGCGTTTGGCCCAGTCCAGGTCCTCGCCGTACATGAAGAACGTCTCGTCCAGCAGCCCCGCCTGCACGATGGCTTCGCGGCGCACCAGCATGAACGCGCCGACCACCGCATCCACGCGCGTCACTTCGTCCGGGTCCAGGAAGCTGAGGTTGTAGCGCGCAAAGCGGCGGCTGCGGGGGAAGAGGCGGTCCAGGCCGAGCAGATGCCAGAGCGATGTCTCCGGCGTAGGGAAGGACCGGCGGCAGGCCTTGTCGAGCGACCCGTCCAGCCGCACCAGTTTGGGCCCGCTGACCCCCGTCCGCGCGTGCGCGTCCATGAACGCGCACATCTCCGCCAGCGCCGCAGGCGGCAGCACCGTGTCGGGATTGAGCAGCAGCGCGAAGCGCGGCAGCAAGGCATCCTGAGCGGGTGGGCGGCTCGACGTGGCGGACGAGACATCACCAGTCGAAGGATGTCGTCCGCGCGTGTCCGCCTCCTTCGACTGCACTCCGCCGCCCGTTCGTGCGGGCGGCTCTGTTCCGCTCAGGATGCCTCCAGGGTTTTCGGCGTCTGAAGAATGAATCGCATGATGCGCGCCAAACCCGAAGTAGCGCAGCCCCTGGTTGTTGGCCGCGGGATAGCCCACGTTCTCGGTGTTCGCAATGAGATGTACCTGGGGGAACTCGGCGCGCACCATCGCCACACTGTCATCGGGCGACGCGTTGTCAACGACGCAGACTGCCAGGTCCAGGTCGCCGGTGCTGGCAAACACAGACTTCAGGCAATCCCGCAGCAGCCCGGAAGTGTTGTAATTGACGATGATGATAGCCAGGTCCGAAGGGGCGGTTGGTTGAATACTCATAGACCTTCCCGACCATTATAGCATGCACCGCAGAAAAGGGTCAATTGCTATGTTAAGCTGTTCATGTTAGAATGGCGCCAGGCAACTCGCAGCAACGCATTTGTTTCGTATTATGATGGAATGCTTCGGAAAGGACACCTGAAATGAGGAATAAGGCACGGTTGGGTGGCCTTTGCGTGCTTTGGTTGCTGGCAGCACTCATTGGCGGGGTATTTGCTCCGCTGCCTCACTCCATGGGACGAGCCTACGCGCAGACTTGTTCCGAGTTGATCGTAGATGGCGGGTTCGAGGCCGGCGGAGCCTGGCAGCTCGGCCCCAGCCCCGTCACACCCCAGTACGTCACCTATGCCAGCCATACCGGCAACCAGTCGCTCGTCCTGGGCATCACCAGCGGCGCGAACATCGAGAGCTTCTCCTCCGCCCGCCAGACCGTAACCCTACCCGCCAGCGCGGCACAGATCACGCTTTCGTTCTGGGCGTATGCGATGGCCGATTCGCCTGCCACCACGGACTACATGGAAGTCGTGCTGCTCAACGCAACGGGCACGACGATCCTCAACAAGCCCTGGCAATCGCACAATGACAGCCGGCTCTGGAATCGCTACGCCTTCGACCTGACTGCGTGGCGCGGGCAGACCGTCCAGGTGTATTTCAACGTCTACAACGACGGCCTGGGCGGCCGGGCCGCCATGTTCCTGGACGACGTTTCGCTGCAAAGTTGCACCGGCCCGGTCAGCACGGGCACGCCGACCGGAACCATCACCCCGACCGGCGTCGTCACCGTGCCGCCGACGCTTACCCCCACGCCGACCGGCACGGTCGCGCCGCCGGGTTGTACGGATCTGCTCCTCAACGGCGGGTTCGATGCGGGCCTTGCCAACTGGCAGCAGGTGGGCGGCGGCAGCAGCATCGTCAGCGCGCCTGACCCTGTGCGCACGTCGCCAAATGCGTTGCAACTGGGCAGCCTGACGCAGAACCTCGTCGGGGAGGCCAGCGTGCGCCAATTGGTTACGATTCCGGCGGGCTATGCGCAGGTGACGCTGGAAGCCTGGGTCTACGAGCAGACCCAGGATGTGACCAATGCCGACTATCAGAAGATCGAGCTGCTGAATAGCTCCGGCGGGCCGTGGTCAGTGTTGTCGTATGGTACCTTGAATAACGCGGCCTGGCGGCCCTTGACTTTCAACCTGACGCCGTTCAGCGGGAGCACGCTGTTCGTGAGCTTCGCGGTCAACAATGATGGGATCGGGGGACGGACGGTCATGTACGTAGACGATGTGCGGCTGCGCGCGTGCAACCCCGAGCCGGCAACCCCGACCCCAACGCCCACCGTGACGCCGGTCAGCGCGACGGCAACCCCGACTGCAACGCCCGTGCCCGGTGTCACGGTGACGCCAAGCAGCACCATCCCGCCCGGCCCTGGCTGCATCCAGTTGATACAGAACACCGGCTTCGAGACCGGCGTGTATCCGTGGCTGCCGGGCAAGAACGAGTTGCCTGCGCAGATTGTGACCGCGCCTTATCCGGGCGGAGCTTACGCCGTGGGGTTGGGCGCGCTGGCGGATAATGCCTACAGCTATTCGTCGCTGCGCCAGTGGATCCCGATTCCCGCCTCGCACCCGCGCGTGATCGTGAGCTTCTGGGCCTATACGCGCGCGGAATCGCTCTGGGGCGAGGACCGGCAGCAGTTCGTGGTGCTGGGCGCAGGCGATGCCGTGCTGGCCGTGCCGTGGAAGGTGCTGGAGAACGAGCAGGTCTGGCGCCAGCGCGTGTTCGATGTGTTCAACGTGGCCGGGCAAACGATCGGCATCTACTTCAATGTCATCAACGACGGCGCGGGCGGCCGCACCGCCATGTTCCTGGACGAGGTGTATGTCTGGGCCTGTACGCCCGGCCAGTATCCCGCCAGCCTGGCGAGCAGCAGCCCGCCCGGCGCAGGCGCGGCCGCGGGGAACGTGACCGTGGCGGAGCTGCCGCCACCCGCCGCAGCCGTTCCGCAAGTCGACGGCGCAGGCGCGCTGAGTGCAGCAGTTGCGACCATCACGCT
>JAKPQT010000683.1 GCA_029555885.1 Chloroflexota bacterium
GCGGGTTGCCCGAGGCGCGTGATGAGGGTGCCACCGGTGGGCGCGCAGCTCCGGCGATGCCTGCTGCCCGGCTCAACCGGCTTGTCGGGGAGATGTACTGATGGCTACAAATTGGTTTACGGAGTACGACGCGGCTGTGGCGGCCGCCAGGGAAACGCATAAGCCGATCCTGCTGCAGTTCCACCGCGATAAGTGCGCCGGCTGCAAGAAGCTGTACGCGCTGACCTATCCCGACGCCGAGGTCGCGGCGGAGCTGCACGAGTGGTTCGTACCGCTGCATTTGGATATCCTCCAGCACCGCGACATCCGGGCGCGCTACGCCGCGGTCTGGACGCCCTCGTTCTATGTGCTGGACTGGACGGGAAAGCTGCACTTCCATCTCGACGGATACGTGGGGCCGGAGGACTTTCGCGTGGTCATGCGTCTGGCAAGAGCCGCGGTGGACACGACCCGTGGCCGCTATGATGCCGTGATGGAGTTGATGGAGGACGGCCTGATGCGGTTTCCCGACAACCCGCGGGCCGCAGCCATGCTGTTCCGCAAGGGGATGGCGTGGTACCTCTCGACCTGGGATCGCGATGCCTTTCGGGATGCGATGCTCGACATTATCGAGCGGTATCCGGCCAGTCCCGAAGCGCGTATGTGGCCGTGGACGGACGACCCCGCGGCCGAACTCGGGGCCTGATGCCCTCATGCACCACGCGCCAGGCGCAGCGCGAGGCGCCCCGCGCATCTGTTTAGAAGTAGAGAGGAACTACAAAGTGCTACAACCCTTTATCATCAAACGTCGCTGCCCGGCTCAGGACGCTCTCTGCAAGGCGATTCCGGCCTGTTCGCGTGACGCCATTCATTACGTTGCCGACGAGAACGAGCCGTTGGGCGGGGTCATCGTTTTTGACTACGACAAGTGCGATGGGTGCGGGAAGTGCGTCCAAGAATGCTGCGGCAGTGCCATCGAGATGCGGTAGCCGTAAGCCACCTGGTAGCCAATCGCCAGCCTCGCCTCCGACCGCTTTCCAGCACAAGCCTCGCCCAGGCTCCCGGAATATGACCGGGCTCATAGTCTGAGGGCAGAGGTTGGTGTAATTTACTATATGCAATAATCCTTATATAGTGCAGTTTGCATATTTAGTGTGGTAGAGCGGAGGAGCGAGGCACAAGACCACAGGTCTGCCAGGGAGCGCCGCTACGCCACTGCACGGTGCACAAAAAGGAGATCGCAGTGAGCAGCGAATATCTCGAAACTACGGTTGACAAATTCATCTTTCGGGTGAAGGTCGGTTACCTCTACAGCGAGGCCGGCGTCTGGGCAGCCTATGATCAGGCGACCAACACGGCCCGCGTCGGCCTGAGCGATTTTCGCCAGCAAGCCAGCGGCGATGTCGCTTTCGTGGACCTACCTGCGATCGGCGCCCATCTGGAGGCCGGTGGCGATCTGGCCAACATCGAAACCATCAAGGTGGACTTAGCAGTGCCTGCGCCGTTCGGGGGCGAGGTGGTAGCCGTCAACGCAGGGCTTGACGACAGCCCCGAGCTGATCAACCAAACACCCTACGGCGACGGCTGGCTGGTTGAGTTGAGGCCGGAGAGCTGGCCTGCCGAAGGGCTGCTGGATGCGCCGGCTTACCTCGCCGTCATGCAGGCGCAAGCTGAGGCGGAGGCGTCGAAATGAGCAAGCGAGTGATCATTGTGCCGTGCAGCGGCATCGGCAAAACCTATGGGACGGTGACGCGCGAGGCGGCCTATCAAGTCGCGGAGGACCTGCGGCCCGAGACGACGACCATCGTACCGCTATCGCTATTGGTGTTGGGCGACGAGGCTGCGCTGGCAAGCGTCCAGGACGCTCAGGTCATCACGATGGATGGCTGCAAGCTGGCCTGCGCCACGCTCAATGTGCGCGGGGCGGGCGGGGAGGTCGCCAAAGACTTCACCGTATTGGACGTTTTCCGGCGCAACAAGGCCCTGAAGCCCCAGGGCATCAGCGCGCTGAACGAGGGGGGCCAGGCCCTGGCCCGTGCGCTGGCCGAAGAGGTCGCGCAGACGGCCGATGAAGTGATTGCCGGAGGAAATGACCATGCCTAGTCTCCCGAAACGTAAAGTGGGCATCGTGGCGTGCTCGGGCGAAGAACTGCCCGCGGGCACCGTCACCCGCCTGGCTGCACTCAAAGTGCTGGAGGACCTGCGGCCCAGCGAGACCGTGACGATCTGCCTGCCGCTTTTCCTGGCCGGTGGCGAAGGAGATCGCGCTTTTGCCAAGTTCTACCCCACTATCGCCGTAGACGGCTGCGAGAAGCGCTGCGCCGCGCGCGCTACCGAGCTGTACAGCAATAAGCCGGCCGCCAGCATCGTGCTGGACGACCTCCTGGCGCAGCACGACCTGCCGGCCCCGCAGGGCCTGCGCCGGCTCACGCCGGAAAGCCAGCCCGTCGTAGACGCCCTGGCCGATGCTATCGCCGCCGAAGTGGATCACCTGATGGCTGTGCGCTGGAGTCGCACCGAGGGCGCGATCCTGGAGGCCGAGCCTGCGGCCCAGGAAGCGGTCAGCACCTCAGCCTGCGCGTGCGGGTCGGGCATCCCGGTGACAACCGTGGAAGTGGCCGGCCGTGCGGTGCAGATCATGGCCCTGGAGCCGGTCCTGGAGCTGGCCTACAACCAGGGGCTGCGCGCCAACGGTGAGCTGCCGCCGGAAATCCTGCAGACCGTGCAGGTCTACAACACCGTGCCGGCCGGCGAGGAAGAGCAGTACGCTCAGGCGCTGGATCTTGCCTGGCGTGCCTACTGCGAGCAACGCGAGGGGCAGGCGCATGGCTAAGACCGCAACTTACACCACCGAAGTAACCTGGCGCGGGGATCACTGGGGCCACATCATCATGGGCAACGGCCCGCAGATGGCTTTCTCCGCGCCGCCCGACGCCTACGGCCAGGCCGGCGTATTGACCCCGGAGGATGCATTCGTCGCCGCGGCCAACACTTGTGTGATGATGATGTTTCTGTGGGCCAGCGAGCGGTTCAAGCTCGACCTGGTGGACTATCGCTGCCGCACCGAGGGTACGAAGAAGATCGAGCTGGATCGCACTGAGATCTTTACGCACCTGCGCTTCTGGCCGGACATTACGGTGCGGGCGGATGCCGACGGAGATGTCGGGAGCACCGAAAAACGCGTGCTCAAGGCCCTCGCCTCGGCGCAGAAGTACAGCCTGGTCGCCAATTCGGTCAAGAGCGAGATCGTCGTGGAACCGAAAATCACCGTCATAGAGAGGACATGACATGCTAAACATCAAGGTTTTGGGTCCGGGCTGCGCGAACTGCTTCAAAGTGGAAGGCCTGGCGATCGCCGCGGTGGAGTTCCTGAATAATCAGAAGCCGCAGCTATTCGAAGGTGTGGAGGTGACGCTGCAGCATCTGAGCGACAGGAACGACTTTGCCAAATATCACGTGATGTATACGCCGGGGCTGGTCATCAACGAACAGCTCGTCAGCGCCGGGCGACTCCCGAGTGCGCTGGAAATCATCGGCGCCCTCGAAAAAGCGTTGTCGGCTGACCAGACGACTGCACAGCCACCAGCGAGCAGACCGGCATGAGCACCGATCACAGAGCGTATCGCCAACATCTTGAGGAGCGCCTGGTGCAGTTGGGCCAGGAACAACCCGGTCCCATGAGCGGCTTTGCGCGACTGCACAAGAAGGCCATCGAAGATGGGGCGCTCAGCACAAAAACCAAGGAACTCATGGCCCTGGCGATCAGCATCGCAGTGCGCTGTGAGGGTTGCATCGCCTACCACACCCACGATGCTGTCGCGGCAGGGGCGACGCGCAAGGAGTTGCTGGAAACAATCAGCGTCGCGATCTTGATGGGTGGCGGTCCGGCTTCGATGTATGCGGCCCACGCCCTGGACGCCATCGAGCAGTTCATGCCGGCCCCCGCGCCGGTAGCAGAGGAGTAACCGTCGGTATGCCACCGAAACACAAGACCGCCAACCTGCCCCGCCAGTCGCAGGCGAAGACTCAACCGGCCGCCCGGAAGCCGGATCGGTTCCTGTCGCTCCTGGTGATTGCCAGTATCGCCGTGGTCGTCGCGGGCATTATCCTGCTCAAACATCAGCCATCAGACGCGGTGGCGCTTTCGGTGACGCCGCCAGCCCAGGTAAGTGCACCGGCCGCCAACCAGCCGGCCGCTGCGGTGGCCGGGCCGTTCAAGCCCAGTTCGCCGGCTGATCAGCTCGACCAGGCGTTGGCCGCAGGCCAGCCGGCCCTGGTCTTTATGCACTCCAACAACTGCCAGTCCTGCATCGATATGATGCATGTAGTAGACCAGGTATACCCGGAGTTTGCGGCACAGGTGGTCCTGATCGATGTCAATGTCTACGATGCGGCCAACGGCCCGCTGATGGAGACGCTGGGGCTGCGTTACATTCCGACGGTGGTCGTCTTTGACAAGGCAGGCCAGGGCTCGCAGAATGTCGGCGCGATGGCGGCCGACGACTTCCGCGCCTTCCTGCGCCAGCGCGCCCTGGGGGGCTGAGATGGAGTGGGATTTCTCGGTCATCCAGCATCTCTCGCCGCTGGCGCTGCTGCTGGTCTTCGCCGGCGGCGTGGTTACCAGTATCGGACCCTGCAACATGGCGATGATCCCGCTCATCATCGGCTATGTCGGGGGCAGCCGCGATCTCCCGCGCGGGCGCAGCTTCGTGCTGTCGGCGACCTTCGCCACCGGTCTGGCGATCACCTTTATGCTGCTGGGGGTAGCCGTCTCGTTTGTCGGCGGGCTGGTGGGCGCGGGCCATCAGTGGTTCTATTACGTCGTGGCCGGGGTCTGCATCCTGATCGGCCTGCAGTTGCTGGGCTTGATCCACCTGCCCATGCCCGATTTTCTGGCCGAGCAGCGGCAGCGGATGGCCTGGCGCGGCGCGCCGGGTGCGCTGGCGCTGGGACTGGTGTCCGGGTTGGTTTCGTCGCAATGTGCGACGCCGGTACTGGCCGCCATTCTGACCTACGTGATGGCCGAAGGCGCGATGGCCTACGGCGCGCTGCTGCTCTTCGTCTACGCCCTGGGCCGTGGGGTGCCGATCGTGGCAGCCGGCACCTTCACCGGCGCACTGAAGCAACTGCGTGCGTTTGGCCGCTGGTCCGGCGCGCTGGAAAAGGTCAGCGGGGTCATCGTGATCGCCGTTGGGCTGTACCTGGTCTGGCTGGCCTGAGCCGGCGCCAGCGGGGGGGGGACGTATGACAACACCCCATCCAGCCGTTCAGGACGCCGGGTGGCGTCAGGTTACCATCCTGCCGGCACGCGGTTGCCGGCGCAGCCGTCGTCTGCTGGACTACCTGGAGGCCCACGCCATTCCGTTCACACGCGTTGACCTGGAGTCGCCGGAGGGTCAGGCGCTTGCGGAGCAGTACGATCTGCGCGCTTCGCCCGGCATCCTGGTGGATGGCGTCAGCGTCAATCCGTTCGACCTGTTGATCCAGCCGGCATGCCGGGTGGACGAGGCCAAGGTGCAGGGGCTCTTGCGCGGCGGCACGTCGGCGCAGCGCGCAGAAGATGTGAGGATATGACCAAGGCCCCTCTGGTCGGCGCGATCAGGTTGGTGCGCACTCTGCCGTGCCTGGCCGATCCTGGCAAGCTCATCGTCATCGGCGAGACGGACGCGACGATTGACGGCGTCATGCCACTGCTGAACGCCATCCTGCCTAACGTCTTAAGCTATCACCCGTTCAGCGGCGTGATGACCTTGCGCCGGCGGCCGGGACTGATCACGCTCTACCCGGATAAGGTCATGATCACCCAGGTCGCCGGCATGGAGGAAGGGTTAGCCTTGCTGTGTGCCGTGCGTGACCTGGTCAACCAAACCTGGGCGCGGCGGGACGAGATCGAGCCCCGGCCGGAAGGCCGCCGTGTACCCCGTCCGCTGGATGTTTACGAATTGCTGCCCCGTAGCAACTGCCGCGCCTGCGGCGAAGCGACCTGCATGGCGTTCGCGTTCGGACTGCTGGAGAGCCGTCACCGTCCGGAGGAGTGCCCGGCGTTGGCAGATGTGGCCTACGCCGGGCAGCGTCTGGCGCTGGCCGAAATGTTGGACCAGGCTGGGGCTGAAGCCGGCGCGCCCGACCTGCACGCCCTGTGAGGCGCGCTGCGCGCGGCGGGCCAGGAGGCTGAGGGATGAAAAAAGGACTCACCTTGATCCTGGATGATGCCGATCTGATCGAACTCTGTCGTGTCTTGCTCGACCGGGATGCGGATGCGGCCCTTGCCTTCTTGCAACAGCACCTCAAGGGCAAGGCGCGCGACCTCTTGGAGGGCGGCTGAAAGGTCATGCTCGAAACGCCCGGTGCGGGCGTTCAGCCGCGCTTGCCGTAACCCAGATAAACACCTGAGAGAGAGAAGTAAGCATGGACACCACAAGCCTGCTGCGCCAGATCGCGTGTCTCTTAGAGTGCCCCCCCCACAATGTTGACTGCCAGTTGCATAGCGCACTCGAATGCCTCTGTGCTGGCATGGGGGCAGTGGCCACAGGGATCTTCTGGCCTGACACCACGGGACGGCTGCAGCCGCACGGTCAGTACCCGTCACAGTTCACTGCGGCGGGCGATCTGTTGGCGGAAATCGATCGCTTTGAGCAGACGCGTCCCTTCTCCTGGGATTCCGGTCGCCTGCGCGGGCTGGCTGCACCAATGCGCGCCGGCGGGGAGACATTGGGCCGGATCTGGGTCCTTGCGCCGGCGGACAAGGGTTTCGAAGCGGCCGAAGAGCAGTTTGTTGCCATCGTGGCCAACCAGTTGGCCCTTGCGCTCGAGAATGCCCGCCGGTACAACGAAGAGAGCCATGTGGCCGCGCGACGCGCGGAACTGCTGCGTCGCGTCATCGCTACCCAGGACGAGCGGTGCCGGCGCGTCTCGCGGGAGCTGCACGACGAAATCAGCCAATCCCTCGCCGCGATGGCGCTCGACCTGGAAGGGCTCCAGGCAGCCGGGCAGGTGACTGACGACCGCGCGCTGGAGCGGCTCGGCAATCTGCGCAGCGGCGTGCTGGCGGCGCTGGATGAGGTAAACCGTATCATCCTCGACTTGCGGCCGACGCTGCTCGAAGACTTGGGGTTAGTTCCAGCCTTGCGCTGGTACGCGGCCCAACGCCTGGAGGTCGCCGGCGTCAAGGTGCACATGCGTGCGGCCGGTGTGAATAGCCGCCTGGCCCCTCACCTGGAGACCACCCTCTACCGCATTGGTCAGGAGGCGCTGACCAACGTGGCCCGCCATGCGCACGCGGCCAACGTCTGGGTGACCATCCGGCAGCGAAGCGGACACGTCGAGTTATCTGTGCGGGATGACGGTCGGGGCTTCGATGTGGAGCAGGTGCTCGCCAGCCCGGACACCCGCGTCGGCATCGGCCTCTTTGGTATGAAGGAGCGCGCGGCCCTGGCCGGCGGCCGGTGCGGGCTCCACTCGTCGCCTGGTTGCGGCGCCCGGGTCATCGTGCGCATTCCGCTGGGTGAAGCTGAGGTGGCGTATGAGTCCCATCCGCGTGCTGCTGGCTGACGACCACGCCGTACTTCGCGATTCCCTTGCCGCGTTCCTGGCGCTCTACGACGACATCGAGGTTGTGGGTCACGCGGGTGATGGGGTGGAGACGCTGGCGCAGATCGCTGCGCTGCATCCCGATGTCGTGCTGCTGGACCTGCACATGCCCGGCCTTGGAGGCCTGGAAGTGTTGCGTCGCGCGGCGCACGAACACCCGGCTTGCCGTATCGTCGTGCTGACGCAGTACGACGCCCCCCTGAACATCTTGTCCGCGCTCCAGGCTGGCGCGCGCGGCTACCTCCTGAAGAGGGCCGGCGGCGCCGAGGTGGTACAGGCCTTGCGCGCCGTGGCACGCGGGGAGAGTGTGCTGCACCCGGCGGTGACGCAATTCGTGATCGACAGCGCGGTCAAGGCCGCCAGCGGCTTGGGGGAGGCCGAAGTCAAAGCCACCTTGACAGGCCGCGAGCGTGAAGTCCTGCATCTGATCGGCGAGGGACAGACGAACACTGAGATCGGCAGGACTCTTGGGATCAGTCCCAAGACTGTAGATAAGCACCGGGCGAACATTATGGAGAAACTGCACATCACCACACGCGCCGCTCTAATTCGTTACGCGATCGAGCACCCCTGAACCGTTGGGCGGTGGGCACCCGCTACGGATTTTTCCCCATATACAGCTCCCCCAATTGTTTGCTACAATCTACACAATGCAGTACCGAGCGCTGGCCGGCGATTGGTTGTACGCGCTCATCTGCCTGGACCCAAGCCTGTGCATGGCGCTGATACCTTCTTCGGCGAGTCAGAGACGGTAGGCATACCCCCCACGAGACCGCGCTGGACGAATCCACAATGGCAAAACCCAATACCCACTACAAGGAGGAACGCACGTGAAAACCAGGCTCATTCTAGGAGTCCTTCTCGTCATCACACTGATGCTGGCAGGATGTGCCGGGACCGTCGGACCCGCAGGACCTCAGGGACCCGCTGGACCTGCAGGGCCAGCTGGACCCCAGGGACCGGCCGGACCTCAGGGACCGGCCGGACCTCAGGGACCCGCAGGCCCTGCAGGTCCTGCAGCCGTGGTGGCCGAAGACACAGCCGATCCGGCTGCGATCAGCGGCCAGGTGGTTGATGCCAGCGGCAATGGCGTGGAGAACGCCATCGTAACCGTAGAGGATCAAACGGCGAGCGCCACCACCTCAGCCGACGGGTCCTTCGAACTAGTCGATGTGACACCGGGCTTCGCATATCTGTATGTGGCCGCACCTTCAGAGGCCTACTTGGATGGCGAGACCCGCTCTGCGATCTATGCTGAGGCCGGATCGACCGTGTCGGATGTCGTCATTACACTCTCCGGTCGCCCCAGCGCCGCTGCAAAATCGGTCGGCGGGGCCACATGTCAGGGCTGTCACGTCGGCATGTGGCCGGACCTATTTGCCGCGCTGGACGGCAGCCCGCAGGCGGCGGCCCACTCACGCTTCGTGACCGAGGGAACGAGTAACCTTGTCTACCCGGAACTGTGGCCGGTCCCTGGTGACAAGTACCTGCCGCGCGATCCCAAGGGTGCGCTGCTCATGGTGCAAGATCCGGCCGACGGCAAGGGACTGGTCAATGTTGTGCTCTGCACGCGTGATGGTGACGCGGGCCGGGAGTACATTTTCAAGTTTTACCAGGAACTCCCCGAAGGCGCCGCGCCGCGCACGGAAGATCAGCTTGACTGTGCGGCGGACGACACCGCGGTGTTCATTCCCGTGGCTGGCACGATTGGCGGCGAGGGCAACTGGGGCGAAGGCTATGTTGACCCGGCGCACGAGGTTGATGATCTGCCCAACTTCGGCGAAGGCAAGCAGCGCTACCTGGCGCGCGTCCAAGATGTGCCCTACCTGGTGACCTGGATGGAGGAGCACGGGGTGCCGTTGGAGCGCGCCAAGCAGGACTACGTGGCCTACATGCCGGTCTATGTGGTGCAAGACGGCACACCGGCCGACGCCGATATCCTGTCCGGCAACGAGGTGGGGACGCCGAAATTCTGGCAGAAGTCACCGGCTCACTGGGCCACGCCCGACAACACGCTCTCCAGGAACTGCGCCGGATGTCATGCTACCGGCGTCGAGATCACGTATGAAACGTTCACTGATGGCGAGGAAACCTTCAAGGCCGTGGTGACCGATTGGAACTACACCGACCTGAACATCTCCTGCGAACGCTGCCACGGTCCCGGATCGGAGCATGTTGCGGCCAGGGACAAGGCGACGATCATCAGCCCACAATACCTTACCGCCGAGGCCAGCAATGAACTGTGCGGCCAGTGCCATGCCTCTCACGCAGGGAAGAGCCTGGCACCAGAGGGCATCTTCAAGTACGCCTTCGATGAGACCTACAAAGACACGCTGGGCAACGGCTTCTTCGTGCCGGGCGTCTACGACCTGGCGACCTTCTACGCCAACTTGAACGAGCCGACGCTGAACGACAATTGGCAGGAAGGCTCGTTCCATTCGTGGCCCGACGAGTCGCACAGCCGCGCCCACTCGCAGATGCTGCCGGAGTTCCTGCAGTCGGCCCATGTCAATAACCCGTATCAGAAGCTCACCTGCGCCACCTGCCATGATCCACACCGCCTGGATGGCGGGCCGGCCTCCCTGGTGGTGGACGGTTACGACTTCCAGAAGGCAGGCTATGGCAACAATACGCTGTGTCTGGCCTGCCACGCCACTCACGGCCCGTTCGAGGATGTGTCGAAAGATGACGTGGCCGCTGTGCACGTCAATGCCGGCGGGCAGGCAAGCAAAGATGGGGAAGCTTTGACCTCGGAGGCCATGAACGTCAAGCTTGCGCTGAACCGCATAGCCAACGCGGTCGGCAAGCACATGCAGGTGGGCGCCGGCATGGGCGGCGCGCTTTACACGCCCGACGATCCCGATATGCCGGTGGGCAACTGCAACTCCTGCCACATGGCGCAGATCGGCAAGCTGCAGGATGTCAACGATGACGCGCAATACCGCCTGGCACCTGACTCAAACGGGCTGAGCGCCGTGGCCGCCGGCAACGTAGCCTCGCACGTGTTCGACATCGTCTGGCCCGGCCAGAGCGCGATCCTGAAGAATCCGGACCCGGCCGCCGGTCACGACTACGACATCATGCCCAACTCGTGCAGCGCGTGTCACGCCTTCGCGCGCATCAGTGGAGACGCTGACTGAGTACCCGGCGGCACGCCGGCTTGAGAGTAATGCGCGCAGTCTGAGACTCCCGAATCCTCCGCAGGGTCCGGGAGTCTTTGTACTTGCGCTCCACGCCGCCGGCCCCATGTCACGTCAAGGAATGCGCGTCCGAGTCAGGGCCATTCTGTGCCTGGTCGAAATGCTTGACTCCGGCGGGGGACCAGCAACGCTCGTCGAAATACCAGCCTGTCTTTGAGAGTCCGCTCGACTCACCAGCTTAACCGCCACCCCTACTTGACACATCGTCCGTTTTGCGTATCATATCAGGCATGATTGATATAAATGAGGTGAGTGCAATCTGTCCGACCCAGATGGGCGCGCCGGATACCTTCAAGCTCCTGGCCGACGACTTGCGCTGGCAGATTGTCACGCAGCTCGCGCACAGCGACCTGCGGGTCCAGGAATTGACCGCGCGCACTGGCCGACCCCAGAACCTCGTCTCGTATCATCTCAGACAGCTCCGCGAACACGGCCTCGTGACCGAGCGCCGGAGCAGCGCGGATGGCCGCGACGTATACTACACGTTGGACCTGGATGGCCTGGCCGTGCGCCTGCGGGAGAGTGGTCAGGCTCTGCACCCGATTCTGGCGCGTGCGAATTCCGAGTCGACGGCATCTCTCCCCGTAGCACCGGCCGCCGGTCCCTGTAGAACCGTCCTTTTCGTCTGCACGCACAATAGTGCGCGCTCGCAGATGGCGGAAGGCTTCGTCAATAACATGACAGGTTCGGTCGTGCGCGCCTTCAGTGCCGGCTTGCATGCCACCCAAGTCCATCCCCTCGCGGAGGCTGTCATGGCGGAGCTTGGTGCCCCGATCGCAGGACAACGCTCCAAGACGCTGGCCGAGTTCGCCGGCGAGACCTTCGATCTCGTCGTCACGGTCTGCGACAGCGCACGTGAGGCGTGCCCGGCCTTCGCAGGCGCGCGGGAGCAGCTTCACTGGAGTATTGCGGACCCGGCGCAAGCGACCGGGGCCGCGGCAGAGCTGCACGCGGTGTTCATGCAGACAGCCCAGCAGATCAGACGGCGAGTGGAGCATCTGCTAGCTTACCTCGCCGCGACTGTCAGTTACCCGCATTAAGCAAGGAGATGACCGTGGTTACAACCAAAGTGCTGTTCTTGTGCACGGGCAACTCAGCCCGGAGCCAAATGGCCGAAGCATATCTGCGACACTATGCCGGCGACCGGTTCGAGGCCCACAGCGCCGGCCTGGAGCCGAAGGGCATCAACCCCTACACCGTGCGCGTCATGGCGGAAGTCGGGATCAGCCTGGACGGGCAGCGCTCGAAGAGCGTCATGGAGTATCTGGGCCGGGTCAACTTCGGCTACCTGATCACCGTTTGCAGCCATGCCGAAGAGCACTGCCCGCGTACCTTCCTTGGCGTCAGTCACCGCCTGCACTGGGACCTGGAGGACCCGGCTGCGTTTGTCGGGTCAGAGGCGGAGACCCTGGCGAAATTCCGTGTCGTCCGGGATGAGGTCGATCGTCGCATTCGCGCGTGGTTGGCGGAAGTCGGGGAGGCTGATGAGTAGCAAAGGCGGCCCGAGGCACACCATAACGGACCATCAGGAGTTCTTGCACACGCTTGACCTCTACCTGGCCGAGCTGCCGGAGGACCCGTGTTTCGAGCAGGCACGCGAGTTTTACGCCGCCGCGCCGGAGACCCATCCGCTGCACCTGGATCGTTGGGGCAGTCCGGCTGGGCAACTGCGGGCCGATGCGCGCGCCGGCGGCCATGACTTCCTGGCCGAGACCGCGGAGGCCATCCAGCGCGGCCGGGTCCTGGTCTGGCGGACCGGGATGGCGGATGTGCGGGGCCGCTACCGGGCAGACCGTTTTGCCGAGGCCGCCGCTCAGGTCATCGCGGCATTGGGCGCGCCGCCCCGGGAGCAGGTCGTCGTTACGCTGGAACGGGGCGTCAGGGAGGGCCTGCCCGAAGCGCCGCGGCAGGTCATCGAGGAGTGGCGCCGCGCGTATCAAGCTGAGTTGAGCCGGTACCATGCCGAATGCCGCCGCACCGGGGTCAAAGGCTACAAGGAAATCTCGCTGTTCACCTTCGTGGGGTTCCTCGGCGGGCTGGGGCTGGGCGCGCTGCTGGACGCGCTGGGGTTCTCGACCAGTGCCGTCGGGGAGTGGCTGGTCCGCACCATCTCCGGTGAGGGCGAGGACCTGAGCGAAGGCGCCTGGGTGCTGCGTAACCGGCTGCGCCGGAGACTGCGAGTAGAAGCCGCGGAGCCTCACGAGGAAGCGTCCGAGGAGCCGGGCGAGGGCGATGAAGACCTGTACGAGGAGGGTGTCGTCTGGTTTGAGGAAGAGGACGACAATGAGGCAGCCGAGGCCTATGGCATCGGGAAGGTCGCAGGGATGGCGTTCCCGTGGGCCGTCGATGCGGCCTCGCGGCTGGCCGGCGTGGATGTGCGCGCACCTGAGGGCAGCTACGTGGCCTACTTTTATTCGCTGGCCGACCAGCTCTTTGCCACGCTCAATGGCTTGCGCTACCACATCCGCCGCGCCGGTTCATTCGGGGGCGGCGTGCGCGGTTACTTCCGGGACCCGGTGATGGTGACCTCGTTTACCATCGTGACTCTGCCATTCATCGCGCTTTATCTCATCCGTTCGGCCGGCTGGCGGCCGGACACGCTGTTCCTGGCAGCTTTCGAGGGCGTGCTCCTGAATCTGTGCTGGATGCCCCCGATGGTGGCCTGGATTTGGGATTGGCGATTGCAGCGCGGTCTGCGTCAGCTCACGGCGACCTATGCGGCGAAAGCCAGGACGATTTAGTGTCTATCCGAAAAGTCGTAGTCTAGGGCCTTGTGCCCGTTAGTACGCCCACAAGGGGCTATGCTACCCCTTTTTCGGATAGACACTTAAAGTATAATATACCGGACACCGCGGCAAGGAGTGCGCACTATGGCCCAGGCTATTCAGGCAGAAGATCTCACCTATCGTTATGGACCCCTGACGGCAGTGGATCATATCAGTTTCTCGGTCGCTGAGGGTGAGATCTTGGGCTTTCTGGGTCCTAACGGCGCAGGGAAATCCACGACCGTCAAGATGCTGACCGGGCAGCTCCGGCCGAAGGAGGGCCGCGCGACGGTGCTCGGAATGAACGTGGCCCGGCAGCCCAAGCAGGTGCAAGCGCAGATCGGCGTCTGTTTCGAGATTACCAACCTCTACGAACAGCTCACCGGCTTCGATAACCTGCTCCTCTTTGCGCGGTTATTCGGCGTGCAGGCGTTCGATGCGCCGGGGCTGCTGGCCCGCGTGGGGCTGGACGGTCGCGGCAAGGACCGGGTGGAGACGTACTCCAAGGGGATGAAGCAGCGTCTCATGGTGGCCCGCGCGCTGGTCAACCGGCCGCGCATCCTCTTCCTGGATGAGCCGACCGAGGGCCTGGATCCTGCCTCGGCGGCCTCCATCCGCAGCATCATTCTTGAGGAGCGGGCCAGGGGCGCGACGGTCTTCCTGACCACGCACGACATGGTCGAGGCCGACAAGCTCTCTGACCGGGTAGCCTTCATTGACCGCGGCGCTATCGTCGCGCTGGACACACCGCACGTGCTCAAGCAGCGCTACGGCCAGCGCCGGCTGCGCGCGGAGGTGGCCGTGCCTGGGGGCGGCCGGGCCATCCGCGAGGTCGTGCTCGACCGGCCCGAGACTGCGGCTGAGATGCAGGCGCTCTTCAGCCAGGAGCAGGTGGTCACCGTGCACAGCGCGGAGGCGACGCTCGAGGACATCTTCATCGACATCACCGGGCGGGGGCTCGCATGACCACGCCGCAAAGAGCCTCCGGCTCCAGCGTTATCGGCGTACTCGTCGCCAAGGACATCAACCTCTATTTCAAGGACCGCTTCTACGCGTTCGTCACCATCCTGGCATTAGTTGCGTTTATCGCCGTCTACTTTCTCCTGCCGCGCACGGTCGATGACACGGTCAGCTTCGGGGTCTATGCGCCGGTCATGCCTCCCGCGCTGGCCGCAATCCTTGCTGAGGAGGGGGTGACCTTGGAGAGTCAGCCGTCGGAGGACGCGCTCAAGGCCGCGGTCGCAGCCGGTGAGTTCGAGGCCGGCATCGTGCTGCCGCCTGACATGACCGAGCAGATCGCAGCCGGCGCGCGGCCCCAAGTGCGCCTCTACCTGGCGGGCGAATTGCCGGCGGAGTTCCGCGAGAGCTACCAGATGCTGGTTCGGGAGCTGGCTTTCACCATCGGCGGCTCACCGCTCGACGTCGATACCCGCGAAGAGGTTCTGGGGCCGGACATGGCCGGCCGGCAGATTGCGCCGCGGCAGCGGATGTTGCCGCTGCTGGCGGTCTTCATCCTGCTGATCGAGACGCTGGGGCTGGCGAGCCTCATCAGCTCAGAGATCGAGTCCGGCACGCTCCGCGCGTTGCTGGTGACGCCGGTGCGCGTGTCCGACCTGTTCCTCAGCAAGGGGATCGTGGGCGTCGGGCTGGCGTTCGGGCAGGCGGTGCTGCTCATGGCGATTACCGGTGGGCTGTCCCGCCAGCCGCTGATTATCCTGCTGACGCTGCTGCTGGGTGCGGTGATGGTGACCGGGCTGGCGTTCCTGCTTGCCTCAGTCGCCCGCGACTTCATGTCGGTGATCGGTTATGGGATGTTGCTGTTGATCCTGCTGGTTGTCCCGGGGCTGGCGGTCGCGCTGCCGGGCCTGGCCAGCGGCTGGATCCACGTGCTGCCATCGTACTACCTGGTGGACGCAGTGCATCGGGTTGTCAATTTCGAGGCCGGCTGGGGCGATATCGGGCTGCACCTGGTTGCACTGGTGGTCTCCGCGGTGCTGTTCGTGGGGCTGGGGATCGCGGCGCTGCAGAAGAGGTTCGCATGAGCATCCGGCGGGTGGGCGTGCTCCTGGGCAAGGAGTTCAGGCTGGGATGGCGCAATGTCTTCTTCATCTTCGCATTGGTGATGCCGCTGGCCTTCACGATCATCGTTTCGTTGGTGTTCGGCACCGTCTTTTCCGGCAAGGCGCGGTTGGGGCTGGTCGACGAGGGCGCGTCGGCCCTGCCGGCCCGCGCCGCGGGGCTAGCAGCGCTGGATACACGGGTCTATGAGTCGCCCGAGGCGCTGCGGTCTGCCGTCGCGGATGGCAGGCTGGACATTGGACTCGTGCTGCCGGACGGATTTGACGAGCGCGTGCAGGCCGGCGAGCCGGTCTCGCTGACCGCATATATCTGGGGCGAGAGCACGGTCAAGAATCGTGTGGTGGCCGGCACGACAGTCGCGGCGCTGGTCCGCGAGTTGACCGGCCGGGCCGCACCGGTGGAGATTGTCACCGATATCGTCGGCGCGGAGGGCCAATTGCCCTGGGAGAAGCGCCTGCTGCCCATCATAGTGATGATGGCCCTGCTCATGGGCGGCAGCGTCGTGCCCGCCGCGCTCCTGGTGGAGGAGAAACAGCGGCGCACGCTGCGCGCGTTGACGACCACGTCCGCTTCGCTGGGCGAGGTTTTCGCAGCCAAGGGACTGTTGGGCTGGATCCTCAGCATTCTGATGGCCCTTGTCACCCTGCTGTTGAACCGTGCCTGGGGGCCAGAGCCTGCGCTGCTGCTGGTAGCCCTGGCGTTGGGCGCGGCGATGGCCGCAGCCATCGGCATTCTCGTGGGTGCATTCCTGAAAGACATGAACATGCTCATGTCCGTGGTCAAGGGTGGCGGCATCTTCCTCTATGCGCCCGGATTCGTCTATATGTTTCCCGAGATCCCGCAGTGGATTGCCCGTATCTTCCCAACCTACTACCTGATCCAACCGGTGATGGAGATTACGCAGCAGGGCGGCACGTGGGCGGATGTGGCGCCTGAACTGGAGGTGATGGTCGTGTTCAACGTGATCCTGCTGGCTGTGATTGCGATCGTGGTCCGCCGCGCGCCTCAGACAGAGGGTGCGCTGAACCCGGCATAGGGACTCGATTTTTACTAGTTAGCTGCGCAACGCATTTGGGGAGCAACGTGGTTGCATGCTATACTCTGGTTTCTTGCGAATAGAGGCTCTCTCCCTGCAGGGTTAGCGCTCCTCGCTCGCGCATCATCCTTTCGTGCAGGGAGAACCATGTTCAGACTCGCGTCCAGACTCCTCCCATACTTCCTGAGTACCGTCGCACTGCTGCTGCTCCTGGGGAGCGGGGGGTGCGGC
>JAKPQT010000694.1 GCA_029555885.1 Chloroflexota bacterium
GGGCGGGCAGGCGGTGAGCGTGGAAGCGCACTGGCAGTTGATCCACGATCCCGGCTACGTGCGGCACATGGATGCGGACGAGGTGCGAGCCCGGGCGCAGGTGGCAGACCTGGATGGGTGTGCGGCGCTGGTGCTCGAGCCGGCCGATCAGCTGCTCCACGCGTGCGCGCACCTGCTGCTGCATCACGGCCAGCACCCGCGGCTGATCTGGCTGCTCGATCTGCGCATGCTGGTCTTGCGGTACGGGCAGGGGTGGGACTGGGCGGCCCTGGTCGACCGCGCCCGCGCGATGCACCTGGCCGCGGCGCTGCGCTACTGGCTGGAACAGGCCGAGGGTTGGTTCGGCCCCTTCCTCTGGGAAGATGCGCGCCAGGTCCTGGCTGCCGTCCGGCCGGCCGAGGATGAGGCCCGGTATATTGCCGCCGCACAAGCAGGCGACCAGCAGGTCTGGGAGAGCTACAGGCAGCGCATGCGGGGGGCCGCCGGATGGCGCGGGCGACTGGCGTTCTTGAGCGACGCCTTCTTCCCCCCGTGGTCCTACATGCAGCAGCGCTACGGCGCACGCTCGCGCTGGCTGGCGCCGCTATACTACGGCTGGCGGTTCATCCGCGCCGGCCTGGTCGCGTTTCGGCGATCGGGTTGAGCCGGCCAGACGCGCCAGACGCGACCCAAAGGGTCCCCAGGAGGCGCGCAGCTCTCGCAGCCAGTTGTCGATATCCTCTTCAGTCAGGAGCTCAAGATGCTCCTCGGCCGTCCATGATCCGGCGGCTTCTTCCAGGGCTTTCAACTGCGCTTCGAGGACGTTAATGCCCTGACTTTACATCCAGGTGGACATACGGTCAACAGTTTGACCCAACAAAAAGAGGGAGTGCTCGATGGGCCTCCCTCTTTTTGTATGGTGCGGGCTATCCCGCGGAGTTACTTCATGTAGTTGCCGGCGTTGACGCGGCCGTGGCCGTAGAAGTCGTCCTTGCCGGGCTTGCCGAGGTCGTCGGCGGATGCGCGCAGCGCAGTCTCAACCTGGGCGGGATGCATGCTCCCACCGTTCGCCCCGATGATGAGGGCCGCGACGCCCGAGGCGTGGGGCGCTGCCATGCTGGTGCCCGCAGACCAGTAGTAGCTTGCGAGTGTCGGGTTCAGGTTGCTGCCCGTGCTGAAGACCAGATCGAAGACCCAGCAGGGGCGGGTGAGCCCCGCGATGGTGCAGCTCTCCTCCCCCGGGTAGACAAAGTCGCCACCGGGTGCCGCAAAGTCGATGACCGACTGGCCGTAGTTGCTGTAGCTCGCCGGATTATCCAGGAAGATGTTGCCCGGATCGGTCGCCCACCCGATCGGTGCGGTGGCCGAGAC
>JAKPQT010000702.1 GCA_029555885.1 Chloroflexota bacterium
GCCAGAGTAGACGCGGGCGCCATCACAATCAGCGACTTGGTTCTGTCGTCCGGCTGCATCTTGGCCGCGGGAGCTACTATGCCCAGAAGCGTCTTCATATCGGACGCCGCCGCATGCGTCAAACGGAATACCTTCATTACCTCCGGCGGCGGGGCCGGGGGAGTCGGCTCGGGCCTGGGCTCGGGCTCAGGCGCAGACGCAACCGGAATGTCGAGCCCTCGCACTAGCTCAGCCACCCTCTGCTGCACGCTCGGGACTGCACGCACCAGCAGAGTGTTGGTCCTGGAATCCACCTGAACATCGGAGGACGGCGCCAGCAGGCTCACAGCCGACCGTAGCGATTCCGCAGGAGCATTGGCCAACCGGTAACGCGCCACCTCCGCTTCAGGTTGCGGGATCGGCGCCGCCGCTTCGCTCGGCACCGGCTTGATCTCCACGTCGAGCCTCTCTATGACCTCAGCGGCCCGCGCCATGCGCAAGCGCGATGCGTTTATGATGAGCGAGTTGGTGCGCTCGTCCACGGTCATGTTGGCGACCGGCACCACAGGAGCCAGCGCCTCCCGTACCCGTGACGCCGGCGCATGCGCTAGCTGGAACACCTGCAGCACCTCGGGATCGGCAGGCGCTGTCGGCGCCGCGATCTCGTCGGCCGACGGCGGAACCTCCACATCCAGCTGGGCTATGATTCGCCTAGCCTGCTCGCGCTGGGCCGCAGTGCCAACTATGACGATGGAAGCGGTCCGCTCGTCCACGCTCATCTTGGACTCAGGCAGTGTAGGCGCAAGCGCCTGGCGCACTGCCGCAGGCGCCGCATACTCCAGCCGAACTACCTCTGCCGTTTCCGGCTCAGGCTTCGGAGCAGCTTCCGCCGGCGCCGCAGCGACAGCAGGCGGCTCAATTCCGATATCGAGCGCGGCGACGAGGTCGTCCACCTTTGCCTGCATCTCGCCGGGCGCCACAACAATCAGGGAGTTGGTGCGGCCATCCGCCGTCAGGCGTACGCCGGGAACTGCAGACGCAATAGCCTCCCGGACCTGGGCCGCCTCGGCATGCTTCAGCCTGATCACGCGCATCACATCGGCAGGCGGCTCCGGCTCGGGCTTCGGCTGTTGCACGGGCGCCGCCGCCCGCGCTTCCGCCTGGGCCGCCTCCGCATACTCCGCCGCCGTATCCAGCAATTCCACGATCTCGGAGGCCATGGCTATGTCGTCGGGCAACCCCAGCACTATCGCTGTCCGGGTACGCATATCCACATGCACCGCGTCCCGTGGCAACACCAAGGCCAGAGCCTCCCGCACGG
>JAKPQT010000438.1 GCA_029555885.1 Chloroflexota bacterium
GAATACCTGGCCCTGGAAGGCCTGGGCCGGCTCTGGCACACCGTGCAGATGGTGCGCGAGAGCTTGAATCCGGCGCTTTTCATCAGCGGCATGGTGCTGACGATGTATGATCCGCGCACCAATCTTTCCGACCAGGTCGTCGCCGAGGTGCGCAATCACTTTCCACTGCAGACCTTCTCGACGGTCATTCCGCGTAGCGTGCGTCTGAGCGAGGCGCCCAGCTACGGTAAGACGATCCTGCAATATGCGCCGGCGTCCGCCGGCGCCCGCGCCTACCGCGCATTGGCGCAGGAGCTGTTGGACCGCGAGGCGCGCGACGCATCCCGGGCCAAAGCGGTCACGGCAGGAAGGAATACGCCATGAGTGCACAATCCCGCGGGCTGGGCAAGGGCCTCGGTGCCCTGATCCCATCGCAAGGCAGTGTGGATGATGCTGCAACCACCGGACCGTCCGGCCTGCTCCAGGTGCCGGTCTCCGATATCATCCCGAATCCCCGGCAGCCACGCACCAAGATGGATCCGGACTCGCTCGCAGAACTGGCGGCATCCATCAAAGAACACGGTTTGCTCCAACCATTGATCATCACGCGAGCCTTGCCCACTGCGCGCGCACCCTACCAACTCATCGCAGGCGAGCGGCGCTGGCGCGCGGCACAGCAGGCTGGACTGGACGTTGTCCCTGTTCTGCTCAAAGAGGCGACACCCCAGCAATTCCTGGAACTCGCGCTCGTCGAGAACATCCAACGCGCGGACCTCAATCCCCTGGAGGAAGCCGAAGCGTACCAGGCGCTGATGAGCGACTTCAACCTGAACCAGCAGCACGTAGCCGAGCGCGTTGGCAAAAGTCGCGTTGCGGTTGCCAACACGCTCCGCCTTCTGCGCCTGCCAGAGCGCGTTAAGGTGCTGCTCGCGGACGGTGTGCTCTCAGAAGGCCACGCGCGCGCGCTGCTCGGCCTGCCCGATGACGAGGCCATCCTCCAGGCGGCCGGCGTCGTGGTAAGCCGCGGGTTGACCGTGCGGCAGACAGAGGACCTCGTCCGCCGCCTGGCCGAGGCCCAAACCGGGTCCGCTCACGAAACGGTCGAGGAAGATGACCCGGACCGGGTCAACACGCGGCGGCTGGAAGAGGCGTTCCGCGAGGCGCTCGGCACAAAAGTTGCGCTGACCCGCGGTCGCAAGGGCGGCCGGCTCGTCATCTCCTTCTATTCGGACGA
>JAKPQT010000731.1 GCA_029555885.1 Chloroflexota bacterium
TGCCGACGGCGTCCCTGACGAGACGCTCCCACTGTTGCAAAGCCAGTCTTATCATGCTAACGGCCGGCTTCGCACGCTGCCGCCAGCCCAGGCGGCGCTCCTCCTCACTAACTCCATCAGTCCCCGGCCCTTACACAAGACCTTAGTGCTGCTTGAACACATAGCACGGCATGGAGACACACGGTATGGTGACCATGAACGTCTCGCATTGGCAAAGGCTGCTGTCCTGTATGCCAGCAATTTGGAGTTTGGTCCAGAAGTTGGCGTAGGTGAACTCAAGGAAGATGCAACTGTTGTTGCCCCATGGCTGGATACAGTTCGCCAAATGGCCGCCGACATGCAGGGACTACAGGATCGCACGGCCGTGCCAGGCCAGGTCTTTCAGGCTGATAGTCGTCATCTCGATGATTTGCTGCCTGCGCAGTCGGTTCACGCGGTCATCACATCGCCACCCTATCCGAACGAAAAAGACTATACAAGGACAACGCGGCTGGAAAGTGTACTACTGGGCTTTATCAAGGACAAGGCCGAACTGCGCCTGCTTAAGCAAGGCTTGCTCCGCTCCAATACGCGGGGGGTCTACCGCGATGATGATGATGATCGGTGGATTGCCGACTTCCCTGATATCCAGCAGATTGCTGATGCGATTGAGGCGCGGCGTCTCGAGTTAGGTAAGACCTCCGGTTTCGAGCGGATGTACGCTCGCGTCACACGCCTATACTTTGGCGGCATGTACCGCCACCTGGCGAACTTGCGTCGGGTCCTGTATCCGGGGGCGCAACTGGCCTACGTGGTAGGGGATCAGGCTTCGTACCTTCGTGTCTTGATTCGCACCGGGGAGCTCACCGCACAGATTGCAGCCTCGCTGGGTTATCAGGTTGAGAGCATTGACCTGTTCCGTACCCGCATCGCAACTGCCACCAGGGAACAACTGCGCGAGGAAGTCGTCGTACTGCGTTGGCCTGGATAATCTCTCGCTTCAAGGAGTGCAGCGATGAGCTTGATGAATCGCCACAGCCAAATCATTGAGCGCGTCTTCTTCCGACATTATGAGCCTCAACTTGGTGAGGTCTGTTTTGATCGCGATGAGTTGGTGCAGGTTGCCCAGGAATTGCAGGTGCCACTCCCAAAGAATCTCGGTGATGTGATTTACACGTTTCGCTATCGCGGCTCTTTGCCCGACTCTGTGCGCGTGACTGCGCCGCCGGGCAAGGAATGGTTGATTCGGCCCGCTGGGCGAGGACGGTATTGTTTTGTTGCCAGCAGCCTGACATCTATCGTTCCCTCCCCAGGTCTGGCGGAAATCAAAGTGCCGAATGCAACCTCCGGAATCCTTGCACGATACGCGCTCTCGGATGAACAGGCCTTGCTCGCCGTGATCCGTTATAATCGGCTGATCGATATCTTCACGCGCGTCACCTGTTATTCTTTGCAGAGCCATCTCCGCACAACCGTGCAAGGAATGGGACAAATCGAGACCGATGAAGTTTATATCGGCATTGATGATAATGGCGCCCATTATGTTTTTCCAGTGCAGGCAAAAGCGGGGCGTGATGTCCTTAGCACAGTGCAGATAGAGCAGGACTTTGCCATGTGTGCGGCGAAGTTTCCGGGGTTGATCTGCCGAGCGATCGCTGCGCAGTTTTTGGGGTGCGAACTGATCGCTCTGTTTGCATTGGAGCAGAGCGCCCGCGGGATCGCCGTTACAGCAGAACGCCACTACAGATTGGTTGCGCCAGAAAATCTGACCGCCGAAGAGCTTGCCAGTTACAGGATGAACAGCCTATGAACCTGAAGGCGCTGGCTTGTGTTATGGCTTTGCTCGGGGCAGGCTGCACAGCCCCGGTTCAGGCTTTAACCGAAACGCTAACGTCGTCTCCGACGCCGACCAGGTGCCCCAGTGCGACCCCGGAACTGCTGTGGGTCGAGCCGGTCATCTCGCCCACCGGCCTGCTGACGCAGACGATCGCCGTCCGTATCGGCAATGGCGAGGCGGTGACCGTGACCGCCGAATCGGGCGTGTTCACGGCCACCGGCAGCTTCGGCGTCTACGGCGCACCCGCGCTCCTGCCCATCGATCTGCTGCCTGATATGACCCACCACCTCCAGGTGCAGGCACGCGTGCGTACAGTCTACCAGTGGGGATGCAAGTACGGCGGCTACACGCTCTCGACCTCCTGGGATCGCTACGGCGCACCGCTGGTGATCGAACAGGTGCGGGCGACAGCCACGCCGCTCCCCCGACTGTATCTGCCGCTGATTCTGCGGGGAGCTTGAGGCGGAGGGCCCATGCACATCCATCCCCTCCTCGATGATCCCCGGGCTGTCCTCGTCAGCCACGCGGCGGTGACCGAGCCGGTGCAGCCCGCGGACTACCGGGCGGCTGCGCAGCAGATCCTGGCGGCCTTGCAGGTCACGCTGACAGGGGAGAAGGTCGTCCTCAAGCCCAACGTGACGGCTGGCGAGCACCATGCGAACCCTGACAGCGGCATCGGCACGCACCCGGCGTTCGTCGGCGGCCTGATTGACTATCTGACCGGCCAGGGCGCGCGGCCGGGCGGCATCTACATTGTCGAGGACCCGCGCGATACGGACGACAATCACCCGCGTCACTGGCGCGGCACCGGCTACGATGAACTGGCGCAGGCGACGGGTGTGAAACTGCGCTGTCCCACGACCTACACCTGCGTCAAGCGGTCCGTGCCGCAGCCGCAGGTCTTCCCTCACCTGAATGTCAGCCGCCTGGCGGTCGCACCCGACACTGTCCTCATCAACGTACCGAAGCTCAAGACGCACAACCTGGCGATCACCACCCTCTGCCTCAAGAATCTGATGGGCCTGGTCAACGTCTTCGACCGGCACTACTGCGGCCAGGCGTGGCGGGAACTGGCCGCGGCCGGCATGCTGCCTGAGTCTGAAGGCCGTCCGCGTGAGGCGTGGATGGACGAGCGCATCCACGCGGCCTGGCAGGAGGGGCTGGCCCGGCGGCTGGTCGACACGGCGCAGGTCATCCGCCCGCACCTCAACATCGTGGAGGGCGTGGTCGGCCGCGAGGGCACCGGCTTCCAGCGCGGGCGCAACTTCCCGCTGGGGCTGGCGATTGCCGGGGTCAACATGGTTGCGGTGGACACCGTGGCCAGCTACCTGATGGGGTTCGATCCGGCTCGCCTGATCTATCTCCAATATGCCGCGGCCGCGGGCCTCGGCAGCAACGACCTGGCGCAACTGCGCGTCTATGTGGTGGAGGACGGCGCGATCGTGCCGTGTCGCGATGTCGAGGCGCTGTGCGCGCGGCACCCGCTGCGGGTCATCCGCAACATTGCAGGCGAGCCGGATATATCGTAATGGGTTCGGAGCCACAAGGAGGAGATATGCCATTCAAGGTCAAGAAGCGCGGCAAACTGACGTACTACTACGAGGGCGAGCGGCCCGTCCTGTCGGTGCTGGTCACGGAGGAGCAGCCGGACGGCGACCTCATCATCCACTTCGCGGGGCTGACCGGCGGTTACTCGGCCAAGAGCGTCTTGGGCCTGGATGAGCTGGTGAGCATGGACCCGCACCGGGAGATTCCCCTGGTGTTCCGTTGCTGGGAGAAGTGGCTGGTCGACGCAGGCATCTGCCGGTCGCTGGCAGACGTGGACTTCATCGAGATTCACGCGTTCGGGTGCCAGCCGAAAAGCCCGAATCCGCTGGTGGATGCCGCGGGCTATGAGGCAGAGAAGGCGCGGCTGCGCAAGGCCTATGCGGAGGCCTACGCGGCCTTCTTCGCGGAGCACCTGCCCGACAACGGCGTCCCGGCCCGCTTCACCGTCCACGTGGTGGATGTGCCGGACCAGGCCGCGTCGTATGAGTTCTATGGGACTGCGCTCTATCAGCGCGGCCTGCACCAGGAGCCTGAGCCATGACAACCGCATCTGAGCCGAAACGTTATGACCTTCTACTGCGCGGGGGCCGCGTGATCGATCCCGCCAACGGCCGCGATGCGCGGCTGGACGTTGCGGTATCGGGCAAGCATATCGCGGAAGTCGCTGCGGACATTCCGCCGGAACAGGCCGCCCGCGTGCTGGACGTGGCGGGCGCGCTCGTCACGCCCGGTATCATCGACATGCACACCCACGTCTATCGTTTCACGGTCGGCCCGCGCAGCTACGTCGAGGGGATGCACGCGGATGCGCACCTGCTGGCTTCGGGTGTCACCACCACGGTGGACGCCGGCACGGCGGGCTGGCGCAACTTCCACGATTTCAAGGTCCGGGACATCGACCGGTCGAAGGTGCGCATCCTGGCCTACCTCAACATCGCAGGCGAGGGGATGGTGGATGCGGACTCCGAGCAGAACGTCGCAGACCTCGACCCGGCGATCACGGCAGCCGTCGCGCAGGCATATCCCGACGTCATCGTGGGCATCAAGACTGCACACTACTGGACGCGGCTGCCGTGGGATGCAGAGCACGCGCCTTGGGCCTCGGTCGAGCGCGCGGTGCGGGCGGGCGAGCTGTCGGGCCTGCATATCATGGTGGATTTCTGGCCGCGGCCGCCTGAGCGCCCCTACCCGGACCTCATTCTGGAGAAGCTGCGGCCTGGCGACATCCACACGCACGTCTTTGCGCAGCAGTTCCCCATCGTGGACGAACAGGGACGCGTGTACGAGCACATGCACCGGGCGCGCGAGCGCGGGGTCATCTTCGATCTCGGCCACGGCGCGGGCAGCTTCTGGTTCCGCAACGCGGTGCCCGCGTTCCGCGACGGCTTCTACCCTGATTCCATCAGCACCGACTTCCACATGGGCAACGTTAATGGGCCGGTGCTGAGCATGGCGACCACGATGTCGAAGTGCCTGAGCATGGGTATGCCGCTGGTCGAGGTGATTGCCCGCTCCACGGTCGCGCCCGCGCGGGAGATCAACCGCCCGGAGCTGGGCACGCTGACCGTCGGCGCGGAGGCTGATATCGCAGTTCTACGCCACCTGACGGGCGACTTCGGCTACGTGGACTGCGGCCGCGCGAAGATGATCGGCCATGATAAGCTGGAGGCAATCCTGACCGTGCGCGGCGGCGAAATACTCTACGACCCGACCGGCTTGAGCGTGCCCGAATGGGAGCACGCGCCCGCGGCCTACTGGCGGATGCCGGAGTTGCAGGCATGAGTACGTCCGGCTGCGATGTGTATGATGAGCTGGGCGTGCGCAAGGTCATCAACGGGCTGGCGACGGTCACGATACTGGGCGGCTCCATCATGCCACCGGAAGTCGTCGCAGCGATGGCCGAGGCTAGCCGCCACTTCGTGGAGATCGACGAGCTGCAGGCGCGCGTAGGCGAACGGATTGCCGCGTGGACGCACAACGAGGCGGCCTACGTCTGCTGCGGCGCGGCTGCGGGCATCGTGCTGAGCACGGCTGCGTGCATGGCGGGGCTGGATGCCGAGAAACGCGGCCGCCTGCCCGATGCAACTGGCATGAAGGATGAGGTCATCGTGCAGCGGCCGGGCATCGTCGGCTACGCAGAGGCGATCCGCCATGCCGGCGCGAAGATGGTGCGGGTCGGCGACGAAGAGCGCGCGACCGCGGTCGAGCTGGAGGCCGCCATCAACGAGCGCACCGCAGCCATCTTTTATTTCTATAACGAAAGCCGCATGGCCGGGCAGGTGCCGCTGCAGGAGTGTATCGCGATTGCGCGGCGGCATGGCGTGCCGTTGATCGTGGATGCTGCGGCGCAGATTCCGCCGGTCGAGAACCTGTGGCGGTTCACGTCACCGGAACGGGGCATGGGCGCGGACCTCGCCATCTTCAGCGGCGGCAAGGGATTGTGCGGCCCGCAGAGCAGCGGCCTCATCGTCGGGCGCAAGGCGCTGGTCGAGGCCTGCGCGTTCCACGCCTGCCCGCGCATGGCGCTGGGCCGGACGATGAAGGTGGGCAAGGAGGAAGTCGTCGGGTTGATGGCCGCGGTGAAGTGGTACCTGGGACTGGACCATGCCGCGCTGATGCACTGTTACGAGGAGCAGGTGCAGTACGTCATTGACGCGTTCGCCGGCGTGCCCCACGTGACAGCCCGGCGCAACTTCCCCAGCGAGGCCGGCCAGCCCATGCCGCGCGCGGAGCTGCTTCTGGACGAGGCGTCGCTGGGCATCACGCGCGACGAGGTGCTCGACCGGCTGCGCCGCGGGGAGCCGGCCATCTGGCTTGCCGGTTCCGGCGCAAACGGGCTGTTCGTCAACCCGCAGACGCTCCAGCCGGGGGAGGAGCGCATGATCTGTGCGCGGTTGCGCGAGGTATTGGAGTTGATCCCATGAACATCTGGCAGAGGACGCGGGGGTTTTTTGCCGAGGGCGTCGAAATCATCCGCATGATCCGCAGCAGCATGTCCGCCGACCCGGACGCATGGGAATGGGCCATCGCGCGATTCGAGGCGGAGGACCGCCGGCAGCCTCCGCCGCGGGGGGCCATCGTGTTCACCGGCAGCTCCAGCATCACCTTCTGGAAGACGCTGGCGCAAGACATGGCGCCGCTGCCCGTCATCAACCGGGGGTTCGGCGGCTCCCGCATCGACCAGGTTGCGCGCTACGTGGACCGCATTGTCGTGCCCTACGACCCGCAGGCGATCGTCCTGTTTGCAGGCACGAACGACATCTCGGGCCGCCAGCCGAAGACCGCGCAGCAGGTCTTCGAGGGCTACCGGACGTTCGTCGCCAACGTGCGGGCCGCGCTGCCCGAGACGCCGATCTACTACATCTCGATCACGCCGTCGCCGTCGCGCTGGGCGCTCTGGCCGATTGCGTGTGAGGCGAACGACCTCATCCGGGCCTATGCGGCGACCGTTGCCGACCACCTGTATTTCATCGACCTGACCCCGGCTATCCTCGGCCCTGACGGGCTGCCGCGGCGGGAGCTGTATCGCTCCGATAAGCTGCACCCGAGCGCGCAGGGGTATGCCGTCTGGACCGAGAACATCAGGCCGGTGTTATTGCGGCCTGCATAATTCGAGTCGAGGCTTCCGCCCGGGGACAAGCGTACGCGCTTAACAGGCTAACCGGCTGAAGCCTCGACTCCAATGTGTTCTGCGACTCTTACAACGTGCCTTCAACCGCTGCGCCCTGCCTTCAGCCGCGCGTATATCGCCGCGCACAGCGGATAGTACCAGGCGTAGCCGTCCACCGCGGCCCAGAACTCGTCCAGCCCGCGCACGCCGCTGCGCTCGTAGCGCGTGCACTGCACCATCATCTCCAGCTTGTCCGCGTCGCGGACGAGGTGGCCCTCCGGCGTGCTGTCGTCCTCGAACTCGCGCCACGCGGCCAGCAGCCGCTCCGCGGAGGGCAGCGGCGCGAGGATGCTCGCCATGGCGGTGGCTTCCGCCCGGCTCTTGACGTCCTCGGGAATCAGCCGCCGGGCGGGGCCGGGCAGGTCGGTCAGCCGCGCCTCGGCCAGGTCGTGCAGCAGCGCGATGGTCAGCACGCGGCCCGCGTTCAGCGGAGCGGCAAGCTCCCCCGATGCGTTCAGCACGTCGCACAGCGCGAGCGCCAGCGTCGCCGTAGCATAGGCGTGTTCCGCAACGCTCTCGACGTGCGGCACCCCGCGCAGCAGCCACCCGGACCGCGGCACGCGTTTCAGCGTGGTCAGCTCCAGCCCGAAGGCAATCAGCTCTGCTTCAGTCATGGCTCTCCTGCTACTTCAGTTTCTCCGTCCCCTTAAACTCGCGCACCGGCGAGAGGATCGCCAGCGTCTCGTGGTCCTCCGGCGTGAGCTGGTCGAGCGCCATACGGGTGATGAGCTCGCCCAGGGCAGGGCCGAGCATGAACCCCTGCCCGCACATGCCGACGGCCAGCAGCAGCCCCTGGACGCCCGGCGCCCAGCCGACGATGGGCGAGCCATCCGGCGTCATCGGGTAGAGTCCGCGCCACGTCCGCCGCACACGGATGTTCGTGAGCCGGGGCATCAGGTCCACGATGCGCCGCGCGACCATCGGCAGGAACTCGCTCGTCTCCCGCGTGTCCGTGCCCCAGATGCTCGGGCTGGGGGTGATGCAGAAGATGATCTGGCCGGTATAGTGCTGGTAGAAATAGTAGCTGGCCGAGCCGGGCACAGGCCGGATGTCCACGATCATCGGGTTGATGAAGCGCGCGACCGGTTCGGTGATGGCCGCCTCGTGCGAGTCGGGCCGGACCGGCAGTGCGTGGCCTGTCAGCGCGCCGATGGCTGCGGCATCCGCCCCGGCCGCATTCACGACGACCGGCGCGGCATAGCGGCCGTGCGGGGTCGTCACGCCGGTCACTCGTCCGCCGTGCACGCCGATGCCGGTCACCGGTTCGTCGAAACGGAACTCCGCGCCCAAGGCACGCGCGTGGTCGTAGAAGGCGTGGAGCGTCAGCAGCGTCGAGCAGTGACCGTCCTCCGGGGAATAGGTTCCCCCGCGCAGGTCCACCGGGTTGAGGTCGGGCAGCAGGTCGAGCATAGCATGGCGGTCCAGCCAGTCGATGTTCAGGCCGTAGCCGTGTTGGACGGTCAGCAGGTCCCGGAGAATCTGCTCTTCGCGCTCGCGGTACGCCACGAACACATAGCCGCCGGTGTTCCATTCGATGTCGTCGCCGTACACTTGGCGCCATGTCGAGAGAATCTCGAGGCTGCGCAGGTTGAGCCGGATCTTGGCCGGGTCGGAGTGCGTTGCGCGCACGCCGCCGATGGCCGCCTTGTTGGAGCCCTGCCCCGGACTGGCCCGGCCGTCGAGCACGAGGGTGCGCAGGCCCGCGCGTGCCAGTGCGAATGCAGCCGGCGTGCCGATGCTGCCCGCGCCGATGATGATCGCGTCATAGGCGGTGGATGTCATGAGCGGCCTCCCTGCTCGACCCCGGCGAACACGCCCAGCGGCACCTCCATGAAGAGGGGCCGCTTGCTCCCCTCGATGACCTCCGCGTCGGGGATGCCTTCTTCGCGGAACAGGCGGCGGATGAGCGCGGCGCACGTCTTGGCGCCGCACGCGCCCATGCCCGCGCGCGTGACCGCCTTGATTTCGTTGACGTCGCGGTAGCCGCGCCGGATGAGGCTGCGAATCTCGCCCGCGGTCACGCGCTCGCAGCGGCACACCACCACGTCATCCGTGAGACGCTCGACGTAGTGATCCAGCGGCTCGCTGACCTGCGGGTCCTGCACCTGGATGCCTGCAATGCGCTGCGCGATATCGCGCGGGGCCGTCACCTGGACGAGGAGCGTCCGGTCGTTGGCCTTCGCTGCGCGCACGCGGCTCACGATGACGTTGCCGAGCGCGGCGCCCTCAGTATCCAGCACCGTAACATGCTGGCCGGGCTGGATGCTCTCGCGCAGGAACTCGTAGGGGATGGTGACGGTCGGATTCTGCTGATCCTTGCGATAGTCCACCAGCGTGATAGCGAGCCCGGGGCAGATGGTGACGCACTTCTCGCAGCCGATGCACTGTTTGCCGATCTGCGCGCCGATGAACTCAGGGACGCGGCGGATGTCATCGGGGTCGATGTAGATCGCGGCCTGCGAGCAGACCGACGTGCAGGGGTTGCAGGGTATCTCCTGCGAGCAGTGGAAGACGGGCATGACGCCCGCGGCTTCCGCCGGCTCCTCCCTCGGCACGACCGCGCCCGGCTTGGAGCGCAGAATCTCGGCGGTGCGGTACCAGTCCGGCGGGATCTCGCCCACGTCCTGCCCGAGCGCCCGCGCCACCTCCAGCCCCTTGATCTTGCCGGAGAACATTGCGGCGGAGGCCTCCGCGATTTCCTCCGCATCGCCCGCAGCGAACGCGAGCAGACCGAATTCCTGCGCCTTCACATAGAACTCGTTCACCGGGTCCAGCCCTACCGCGATGAGCACCGTATCGCAGGCGAACGACTTCTCGGTGCCGGGGATGGGTCGGAACTGGGGATCAACCTGCGCGACGGTCACGGACTCGACGTGCTCTGTCCCGTTCGCGCTGAGGATGGTGTGCGAGGTGTAGACGGGCACGCCCATGCGGTGCAGCTTGTCGCGGTGGACCTTGTAGCCGCCGCACTCCGGCAGGGCCTCCACCAGGCCGACGACCTCGATGCCCGCCTGCAGCGCGTGGTAGCCGGCAATCAGCCCGACGTTGCCGCCGCCGACGATGAACAGCCGCTCCGCTGCACGCACCAGGTCGCGGTTGACGAGGGTCTGGAATGCGCCCGCACCGTACACGCCGGGCAGCGTGTTGCCCCGGAAGGCCAGCGACTTCTCCCGCGCGCCTGCCGCGACCAGCAGTGCCTGCGGCTGCACCAGGACGTATTCCTCCCCGCCGCGCAGCACGCCGACCTTGCCGTCACTGAATACGGCCAGTGCGGTGCTGTCCAGCCAGACCTCGACTTCGGGCAGCTCACGCACCTGGTTCTCGAGCCGCGTGGCGATGTCGATGCCGCGCGTGCCCGCGTAGACCGCGTTGATCGAACCGAAGAAACGGTGGGTTTGCAGGACGAGCTTGCCGCCGAGCCGGGCCTTGTCATCGATGAGCAGCGTGTGGATGCCGCGCTGGCCGAGTTGAATGGCCGCTGACATGCCCGCAGGCCCGCCGCCGATAATCAGCACCGGCACGGCCAGCTCGCGGATCGCATGTGTGGGCGGCGCGGCGGCCACCTTCGGCAGCTCCGGCAATCCGTCGACCGGCTCGACGCGCACTCCCGGCCGCACGCGTTCCATGCATGACTTGACGGGCATGCCGTCCGCCAGCACGAGACATTGGCTGCACTGGCCGTTGGCGCAGAAGATGCCCTGGGGCGTGTCATCCTTGGGGTGGTGTCCGAATACGCGGACGCCGTTTGCGAAGAGGGCCGAGGCGATGGTTTCATCCTTGCGGGCCACCAGCTCGCGCCCCTGCCAGTAGAAGCGCACGCCCTCGTCCGGCGGAACGGCCAGAATCGGGTGTGCCGTGATGCGGTGTTCAGTCATGGATCCTCCTGACCTCTCTGTCAGTTTCAGCTTTCGTCTTATCACCGTCGGGCACGGCTGTCTATGAGCTTGCGCATCCTCTGAGGCGTCATGGAGTATGTTATACTCAGGCCATGAAAATCGTGGCCGACCTCCACATCCATTCGCACTTCTCGCGCGCGACCAGTAAGAACCTGACCTTCGAGCATCTCTCGCGGTGGGCGCAGTTGAAGGGCGTCCACGTGGTCGGGACGGGCGATGTCGCACATCCCGGCTGGCTTAAGGAGATGCGCGAGAAGCTCGTTCCGGCGGAGGAAGGACTGTTCCGGCTGCGGGATGAGCTGGCGGACACGGTGCAGGCGACCGTCCCGCCTGCGTGCCGGGGGACCGTTCGCTTCATGCTCGGCGGGGAGATCAGCAACATCTACAAGCGGGCCGGGCGGTCCGGCGAGACCCGGACGCGCAAGGTCCACAATGTCGTGTTTGCACCGTCATTCGAGGCAGTCGAGCGGCTGCAGGCGCGGCTGGAAAAGATCGGCAACATCCGTGCAGATGGCCGGCCCATCCTCGGGCTGGACTCGCGCGACCTGCTCGAAACGATGCTCGACGCGGACTCCGAGTGCAGGCTCATCCCCGCGCATATCTGGACGCCCTGGTTCTCGCTGCTCGGCTCGAAGTCCGGCTTCGATTCGATCGAGGAATGCTACGGCGACCTGACATCGCACATCTTCGCGGTGGAGACCGGGCTGTCGTCCGACCCGCCGATGAACTGGCGCGTCTCCAGCCTGGACAGGTACACGCTCGTCTCCAACTCCGATGCGCATTCGCCGGAGAAGCTGGCGCGGGAGGCGACCCTGTTCGACACCGAGCTATCGTATGGGGCCATCTTCGCCGCATTGGAGCGCGGAGAAGCGCCTGCGTTCGGCGGCACGGTCGAGTTCTTCCCCGAAGAGGGCAAGTACCACCTGGACGGGCATCGCAAGTGCGGCGTCGTGTGGGAGCCGCCGGTCACCCTGGCGCACGGCGGCATCTGCACCGGCTGCGGCAAGGAGGTCACGGTCGGCGTGATGCACCGTGTGGAGGCGCTGGCCGACCGGCCCGCGGGTCACCCGCCAAGCCGCGCCGCGCCGTACGATAGCCTGATCCCCCTGCCGGAGGTCCTGTCGGAGGTGTACGGCGTCGGCGCCGGTTCCAAGCAAGTGGAGGCGGAGTATGCGAAGTTGCTGGCGCGTCTCGGGCCGGAGCTGACCATCCTGCGCGCTGCGCCGCTGGCGGAGATTGCCGCTGCGGGCGGCGAGCGGCTGGCCGAGGGCATCGGCCGGATGCGCCGCGGCGAGGTGGTTGCGGAAGCCGGGTATGATGGGGAGTACGGCGTGATCCGGCTGTTCCGAGCGGCTGCCCTGCCGGGGGCGGGCGGCGCGCAGTTCAGCTTGTTCGGGGAGGAGGAGGTTGACGAAGGTTCTTTGCCGGAGGAGCCTCCTGAGCGGAAGCCCGCCGCAGGCGGGCGGCCCGCCGCAGGCGGGCTGGAGTCGAAGGACGCTCCTTCGACTGGCGATTCGCTGTCATCCGTGTTGAGTCGTCCACCCGCTCAGGATGCTTTGATTATGCATGAGAGTCCGCCTGGGGAGCCTCCTGAGCGGCGGCCCGCTGCAGGTGGGCGGCCCGCCGCAGGCGGGCTGGAGTCGAAGGATGCTCCTTCGACTGGCGGAGCCGAGACCTTCGAGGTTTCAGGCCAACCGCAGGTTGGCACAACCTCGAAGGTCTTGCATGAAAGTCCTTCTGCCGATGACTCGCTGTTGGCAGGGCTCAATCCGGCGCAGCGCGACGCGGTCCTCTGCACCGCCGTGCCGCTGGTCATCGTCGCGGGACCGGGCACGGGCAAGACGCGCACCCTCACCGTGCGCATCGCGCACCTTATCAAGGTTCACGGTGTCGCGCCGGAGGCCATCCTGGCAATCACCTTCACCAACAAGGCTGCGGCAGAGATGGCCGAGCGGCTGACCGCGCTGCTCGGGGCAGATATCGCAGCCCGTGTGACCGTCAGCACGTTCCACGCGTTCGGCGCGCACCTATTGCGCGTCTGGGCCGCGGAGGCCGGGCTGGACCCCGATTTCGTCATCTGCACGGACGCTGACCGCCTGACGCTGCTCCGCGAGGCGGCTCCTGAGTTGACGCCTGTGGAGGCCGAACGGCTGCTCGTGCGCATCTCGGACGCGAAGAACCGGCTGCAAGGCTCAGCGGAGGTTGCAGCCGCGGGCGACGCTGACCTGTCGGCTGTCTATGCACGCTACGAGGCGGCATTGCACGACAACGTCGCGCTCGATTTCGATGACCTGCTCCTGCGCACCGTCCGGCTGCTGGAGTCGCGGCCGGAGGTGCTGAGCGCAGTCCACGCGCGTTACCGCTGGCTCTCGGTGGACGAGTACCAGGACGTGAACCTGGCCCAGGTGCGGCTCCTGCGGCTGTTGACCGCGGGCGGCGCGAACCTGTGCGTCATCGGTGACCCCGATCAGGCCATCTACGGCTTCCGCGGGGCGGATCGCAGCTATTTCCTGGCGTTCCAGCAGGACTATCCCACCGCGCGGCTCCTGCGGCTGAGCGACAACTACCGCTCGACGCAGCTCATCCTCGACGCCGCTGTGCAGGTGCTTGCGGCGCAGCGCGCCGAACAGGTCCCGCCGCTCCATGCGGTCGCGGCGCTGGCCGAGTTCAGCGAACAGGTCCGGCTCGACACGCACCGCGCGGCCACGGATCGGGCGGAAGCGGAATACGTTGTGCATCAGATCGAGCAGATGGTCGGGGGGACGAGCTATTTCTCGGTGGATTCGGGCCGGCTGGACGGCGATCCGAGGGCGGAGCCTGGAGGTGCGGAGCGGGCCTTCGGTGACTTTGCGGTGCTGTACCGGCTGGGCGCGCAGAGCCGCGCGCTGATCGAGGCGTTCGACCGGTCCGGCATCCCGTACCAGTGCGCGGGCCACGCGCCGCTATCCGGTGATGCGGCGGTGCGGCGCGTCCTTGCGCACCTCTGGCTCACGGTGCAGCCGCGCTCGAAGGTGCACCTGGCCGCGGTGTTGGCCGCCGGCAAGCCCGCGTTCCCGGCTTCGGCGCAGGCGAGGGTTGCAGCCCTGCTTGTATCAAACCTCAATGGACTTGTGACCGCCTTCGCTGCGGCTGCTGGGGCAGATGGGTTCTCCTCGGGGCAGCGGACGCGCCTGCGCAGTCTGGCCCGCTTTTACGAGCGACTGGACCTGGCTGCGCCGGTGGGGGAACTCGTCCGGCAGGCGGTCGCGTTCACGGGCGATGAGCAGGCGGGGCGCGTTCCAGAGCTGCTGCGCCGCGCCGAATCGTCTGGGTTATCCTTACGGGCGTTCCTGCAAGATATCGCGCTGCGTGGAGAGACGGACGATTACGACCCACGCGCGGATCGCGTCGCACTGCTGACGCTGCACGCCGCGAAGGGGTTGGAATTCCCGGTCGTGTTCATTGTCGGCTGCGAGGAGGGGCTGCTGCCCTACGAGCGGTCGAGCCTGTCCACGGACGTGGACCTGGACGAGGAGCGGCGGCTGTTCTATGTGGGCATGACGCGGGCGCGGCACAAGCTTGTGCTGACCAGCGCGCGCACCCGTTTCCTGTTCGGCCTGCGGATGGAGAATTCGCCCTCGCGTTTCGTGGGCGACATCCAGGACGCGCTCAAACAGGTGCGGGAGATGGCGCCGGGGCGGGCCAAAAAGAAGGCGGAGAACGAGCAGTTGAGCCTGTTCTGAGGGGTAAGAGTCTGTTAACGCAACGGGGCGCACCGCTGCGGTGCGCCCCGTTGCGTTAACACATGCAATCGGTCCTACCGCAGCGCGAGTACCGCCACCGCCTCGCGAATGGACTCCATCCACGGGTACTGCCACAGCCCCAGCACCAGGGTCGCCAGGCCGGCGATGACGAGGGTCGTCCAGACGGCCCAGCCCGTGCGCGGGATATCGGTCGTGGCCGGCACGGAGCCGCCCATGTACATCAGCACCGTGACGCGCAGGTAGTAGTAGGCGGCGATGGCGCTGTTGAGGACGCCGACAACCGCCAGCCAGGCCAGCCCGCCCTCGACCGCGCCGGAGAAGACGTAGAGCTTGCCGAAGAACCCGGCCAGCGGAGGCATACCGGTCAGTGCGAACATGAAGACGGCCATCAGTAGGGCGAGCGCGGGCCGGCGGGCCGACAGCCCCGCGACATCCTCGGTCGTCACATCGTTCCGGTCGCGGCGCTGCACGGCCTGGATGACCGCGAATGCGCCCAGGTTCATGAAGGTGTAGGCGATCAAGTAGTATAGCGCGCCCTCGAACCCCCGCTCATTGCCGGCGGCCAGCCCGGTGAGGACGTAGCCCGCGTGCGCGATGCTGGAGTATGCGAGCATGCGCTTGAGGCTCGTCTGCCGCAACGCAGCCAGGTTGCCCAGGGTCATGGTCACGACGGCCAGCCCGGCCAGCGCCAGCAGCCACGGCTTTTCGACGCTCGACACGGCGGCCAGCACCCGAATCAGCGAGACGAACGCAGCCGTCTTGGTCGCGACGGACATGAACGCGGTGACGGAGGTCGGCGCGCCCTGGTAGACATCGGGCGTCCACATGTGGAACGGGACCAGCGCCAGCTTGAACCCGTAGCCGACAAGCAGCAGCCCCATGCCTATGGGCAGCAGCGGCGCAAACGGCAGCGAGGCCGACAGCGGTGCGATGCCCATGTTGATATCGGCCAGATTCGTGGAGCCTGTTGCGCCGTAGATGAGCGCCATGCCGTACAGGAAGAAGCCGCTGGCAAAGGCGCCGAGCAGGAAGTACTTCAGCGCGGCTTCGCTCGACCGCGCATCGCGCCGCGCAGAGCCGACCAGGATGTACAGCGCCAGCGAGAAGATTTCCAGGCCCAGGAAGATGGTGATGAAGTCGCTGGCCTTCGCCATGACGATCATGCCGGCGGTCGCCAGCAGCAGCAGCGCGACATAGGCGCCGGGCCGCCGCGTGAAGTCCGCTGTGCGCTCCAACGCCAGCAGCAGCGCCAGGCCCGCGGCCACGAGGATCGCGGCGGCGGCGAACAGCCCCAGCTCATCGGCTAGCGTCATGCCCTGGAATTCAGGGGTGGCGGGACGGACGAGCAGCACGGCGGCCAGCGCGGCTGCCACAGCCAGCAGGCCCAGAAAAGTCAAAACCCGCTTGTTGCGCACCACCAGGTCAGCCAGCAACACGAGCGCCGCTGCGATGACCAGGATCAGCAAGGGGAGGATGGCCAGGTAATTAAGGGTCGGAAAGCTCATATCAGCCAACCTATCGCTCAGAATCCACAGCCATGCTCACGATGGGCTGTTGCCGGTTCAACGCATCCACGACCGCCTGGGCCGATGGGTTAATCTTGTCGAAGAACAGGTTCGGGAACAGGCCGATGACGAAGAAGAGCAGGACAATCGGCACGAGCGTGACGATCTCCCGCACGCTCAGGTCGCGCACAGCCATGTTCTCGGCCTTGTTGAGCGGCCCGTGCAACATCTGGCGGACCGCGACGAGCAGATACCAGGCCGCCAGGATGATGCCGAGCGTACCCAAGATGGCATACGCCCAATTGGTCTGGAAGGCGCCGAGCAGGATGTTGAACTCGCCTACGAAGCCGTTCAGCCCCGGCAGACCCGCGGATGACAGCGCCACGATGATGAACAGGAACCCGTAGATGGGAATCTGCTTCCACAGCCCGCCGAAGTCTGCCAGCAGGCGGGTGTGCCGCCGGTTGTACAACATGCCGACCATGAGGAACAGTGCGCCGGTGCTCAGCCCGTGGTTGACCATCTGCAGCGTCGCGCCGGCCACGCCCTGCGCATTGAGCGCAAAGACACCGAGCATGACGAAGCCCAGGTGGGCGACGGAGGAGTAGGCGACCAGCGATTTCACGTCCTTCTGGACGAGCGCCACCAGTGCGCCGTACAGGATGCCGATGATTGCCAGGGCCGCAATCCACGGGCCCAACTGCCGCGACGCGTCCGGGAAGAGCGGGAGGCAGAAGCGTACGAACCCGTACGTGCCCATCTTCAGCAGGACGCCCGCCAGGATGACCGAGCCGGCAGTCGGCGCGGCGACGTGCGCATCGGGCAGCCACGTATGGAACGGGAACAGCGGGACCTTGATGGCGAAGGCCAGCCCGAACGCCAGGAAGAGCCAGAATTGCAGGTTGGGCTCCAACCCGATCTGCTGCAACGCCAGCAGGTCGAACGTCCCGCCGCGGGCATAGAGCACCAGGATGGCGACCAGCATGAGCGCGCTGCCTGCGAAGGTATACAGGAAGAACTTGAGTGCGGCGTAGATGCGCCACGGCAGCGTGCGGCCGAGGAATGTGTAGGTGCCGTGCGCGTCGCCCCAGCCGCCGATCAGGAAGTACATGGGGATGAGCGAGAGTTCCCAGAAGGCGTAGAACAGCACCAGGTCCAGCGCGACGAACACGCCGATCATGCCGGTTTCCAGGACCAGCAGCAGCGCCAGGAACGTCTTGAGCTGCTTCTCGACGCCTTCCCACGAGAACAGGATGACGAGCACCGTCAGGAAGGTGGTGAGCAGCACCAGGAAGAGGCTGATCCCGTCCACGCCCAGGAAATACTGGATGGTGAACTGGGGCACCCAGGGCAGCCGCTCGACAAACTGCATCCCGGCCTCGCCCGCCTGCCACCAGACGAAGAGCAGGCAGGAGATGACGAAGGTCACCAGGCTGACGCCGAGCGCCCACCACTTCTGGAGCCGCTCACCGGGCAGTGCCAGCAGAATCAACCCTCCCACGAGAGGCAGCAGGGTAATAGCGGATAACAAAGGGAATTGAGTCATTATGCCTCTCACCTATCGGATCGCCAGCCAGGCCAGCAGTGCCACTGCGCCGAACAGCATTGCCAGGGCGTACAGGCCGACCATGCCGGTCTGCAAGCGCCGGGCCTGTGTGCCGAGCCAGCCCGTCACCCCGGCCAGCCCGTTCACCGCGCCGTCGATGCCGCGCTGGTCGAACACCCGGCCCAGCCAGCCGCCCAGGTCGCGCAGCGGGTTGACGATCACCATGTTGTAGAGCTCGTCGATGTAGTACTTGTTTTCGACCAGCCGGGCGAACCAGCCCAGCCCTGACCGCACGCGGCCGGGCAGCGCCGGGTCAACGATGTAGGCCCGGTAGGCCGCAAATGCGCCGCCGAGCGCGACCAGCGCGGAGACGACCAGCAGGATCAGCTCCAGGGTCAGGTTGTGTGCTTCTGCAGCCGCCTCGCCGTGGTGGAACAC
>JAKPQT010000745.1 GCA_029555885.1 Chloroflexota bacterium
CCGCCGGACGTCATGAACCACAATCTCGAAACCGTGCCGCGCCTGTACGCGCAGGCGCGGCCGGGCTCCGACTACGCGCATTCGCTGCTGCTGCTGAAGAAATTCCGCGAGCGCCACCCGGAGGTGCCGACCAAGAGCGGGTTGATGCTCGGTCTGGGCGAGACCGACGAGGAAATCCTGCAGGTCATGCGCGACATGCGCGAGCACAATATCGACATGCTGACGATCGGCCAGTACCTTGCGCCGAGCGGTCACCACCTGCCGGTGCGGCGCTACGTGCACCCGGACACCTTCCGCATGTTCGAGCGCGAGGCAACGGCGATCGGTTTCAGCCATGCCGCCGTTGGTGCGCTGGTGCGGTCAAGTTACCACGCGGATCAGCAGGCGCATGCCGCCGGCGTGCCGGACGGCAGATCCGGGCGCAGTTGAGGCGAACGATGCGGCAAGTAGACCGCGTGTTACGACACCGCCAAGCAGGACGATCCTCGACCACTGCACCCGCGCCGGACTGACACGCGGATCGGCATCATTGCGCGCACCAGCCGCCGCTGCCGGGCGACTGGACGGTGGGAGCATCGGAGGGCGGCTCGGTCACAAACCGGACTTGGCGAGCGCGGACTCCTGAGCGTCGGTCGTTGAGCGCCTTGCGTGCCAGTTATTGAGCCTGAGCGGGATGGGCACGGAGCAGAGTGACTAGCTCTCATTCGACTGAGGCCCAGTTTTCGAACTTCGGCTATCTCTATCTCCCGCTTTAGTGCTTTCAGTGTCAGTACCAGATCGCTGTCAATGAAAATCTCTACTACTCGTCGCCAGCCCACCCAGCAAGGCCGTCAGATCCTCGACATGCCCGGCAATCAGGTTGCGCACATCGCCATCGCGCTGCCAGGTGCCCTTCACCGCCATCAGCTTTGAACGCAGCAGCGGCCCGCGCAGCTGCGCCTTGAGCTTGGGCCACACGATCACCTGCACGCTGCCGGTCTCGTCCTCCAGCGACACGAACATCACGCCCTTGGCGGTCTCAGGCTGCTGCCGCACCGTCACGATGCCGCAGGCCCGCGCC
>JAKPQT010000746.1 GCA_029555885.1 Chloroflexota bacterium
CGGGCCGCATTCGGACATCTTTCTGATCGGCCAATGCCTCGATTTGGGCGAGAACCTGGCGCCTCACCGGATGGCGGTGGTTGCCTACGAGAATCAGTTCGAACTCACCCGGCCGCTCTTCCGGCAGCAAGCCAATGAGCTTCGGTCGCTGGCTCACGAATCGGCGCAGCGCTTGCAGTTCGAAAAGCTTGCTGAACGCACGCTCTGCACTGCCTTCGACGCCGCGCTGACTCTCAGTCAGTTGCATGAAGTAGCAGGCCAGGTTCTGGCCGAGGAAGTCGACACGCAGCGGTTGGCTGCTGTCGACAATGTTCAGTGGACGGTTGAACCGGGGCACGAGGTGCTCTGTGCGCGGATTACCCTTCACCTGCTGCCTGACACGGCGCACGATGTTAGAAGCCCTCTGCTGGGCGGGCAGCGAATAGGCCGTCATCAGTTGATGCAGCGCGCTTTGCTCCTGAAGGAGGAAGGATGCGGCGGCGTCGACACTCTGAGCCGTGAATGCGTCTTCGCGCGCGAGTTCGGCGGTCTCAAAAGGAGGCACCCAGGGCTTCGGATCCATCGTCGTCCAATGCTCGGCCAAGGATCTGCACATGGCCTGTGCCAGTGTGGCCAATGCGACACCGGCACCGCCGAAAGCGTGCTCAGCCTTTTCGGAATCGAGCGCAGTCCGAACGTGGACCGAGCCGTCGACGAGTTGCAGCACGACACCGGCAGTGAGCTTTTCGCTCGACACCAGCCCGGGGCTGAACTGGATGAGCGCCCTGCGGCCGCTCACTCGCCCGGGTTCGGCAAGTTCAATTGAGGATGTCCCAGGCGATTGCACAGTAGTGAGTGAGTGATGAGAAGTCGGTTTTGAACGAAATTCAGCAACTGGGTTCGTTCGCGCTTTGTGTGCCACCGTCGCACACCGGTCGCCGCGATCGCTTCCTCAAGGTCGAGGGCGAGCGTGTTGTCGTTGAGCCACCGCTGTACGCGCTTCAGGTGATCCGCGCAGTCGGCCAGCGGGAAGGCGGACTCGATCAGCTTGGCCAGGACGTTTGGAAACGCCTGCTGCTGAAGTGACTTCAGGGAAGACACCTCGGCGGCCTTGCCGCCCAGTGCCTGGGCGTGATCGATCAGCCAGAGGTTCTGAGCCGCGAAGACGATGTTCCCCAGGTTCCGGTCTGGGTTGGCCATCCACTCATCGAATGCTGTGGTCGGCAGCAACTGCCGCCACGTCATGACAAGGCGCAGGGCATGCTCGCTGTCTTCGCGCAAGAGTTGGGCACAGCTGTCGCCACCGACCGAGGCGCTGGCGAAAACCAACGTCACATCCGCCGCACGGTCGATCAGCCGCGATGTCGGTAAATCGCCCCTTCCAATCTTGACGATCAACGGTTCGGGGACGGGCAGGCCGATTGCGCGGCCGATCACCGCACACACCAGCTCCGCGACGATGTGCCTCGCCGTACCGATTCGCAAGTACAGCGGGACGTCCTCATCGGGCCCCGACTCGCTGTACGCCGTTCCAACCCAGAGCTCGTCACCGCGTCGGCTGGCGTTTCGCCGCTTGACGCGAATCGCACCCTGATTCAGGCGCAGCACCCGCACTGGCGCGAGCGACTGACCTGGACTTCCCGGGTCGGGGCCCAGGTCGCCATCCAGTAGGCTCGAGCGGCGAGTCACCCGTGGGACGCGGACCCTCCGCTGCCGTTCTGATTCGCCAAGCACGTGGACTTCTTCCCAGTTGATCCGGCCATCGTCGACTGCCCGCCAAGATGCGGCGCAGGCGGCCGGGCTCTGACCTGACGGTGGAGTGTTCAGCGACTTTAGCCGAGACCTGCACGCTGCCGGTCTCGTCCTCGAGCGACGCGAATATCACGTCGTTGGCACCGGTCGCTCGCTGCCAGCGTGGAGGGCCGAGATCCGTGCATTGACTACGCTCAAGCTTGTCACCGAGGAGCCGAAATCCCATCCGGGGTCGCGTGACGTACGCCGCCTTGAGCACATCGAGGAGCGCATCGCCGTGTCACGGGTATCCACAGCAGCGGGCGGTCGCGTCGTATCGACACGCCCGCAAGTGAAGACGGGCTTCTTCGCGTACCACGGCGTCTGGGCGCCCGGCGTGCGCCTGTTCCGGGCGCTCGGGTTCAGCACCAAGGCGACGATCATCTCGCTGGCCTTCGTGATCCCGTTCTTGGGCCTGATTCTCTGGCAGATGGATCACCAGGCCACCGAGGCGCTCAAATCCCGCAAGGACGCCACGCGCCAGCATGTGGAGATCGCCTACGGGATCCTGGCCGCAACGCACAAGCAGGAAGCGTCCGGGCAGCTCAGCCGAGACCAGGCCCAGGCGCTGGCCAAGCAGACGATCGCCCAGCTTCGCTACGAGGGCAACGAGTACTTCTGGATCAACGACATGCAGCCGCACGTCGTCATGCACCCGATCAAGCCCGAGCTCAACGGCAAGGACGCCTCGGGGATCAAGGACCCGAACGGCTTGCCCGTCTTCACGGCCTTCGTGGATCGGGTGCGCGAGAGCGGCAAGGGCTTCGTCGCATACCAGTGGCCCAAGCCCGGCAGCGACAAGCCGGTCGACAAGATCTCGTACGTCCAGGGCTTCGAACCCTGGGGCTGGGTGATTGGCTCGGGCATCTACATCGGCGACGTGCGCGAGGCCACCCTGCGACAGATGACTTGGATGAGCGGCGTCGTCGCCGCTGCGCTACTGCTGGCCGGCTAGCTCTTCCTGAGCTTCTATCGAGTGATGGAGGGCGGCCTGAACGAGACGCGCCGCCACCTGCGCGCCATGACCGATGGTGACCTGACGACGTCCCCCTCGCCCTGGGGCCGGGACGAAGCCGCGCAACTGATGCTCGAGCTGCGCAACATGCAGGAATCCTTGCGGCGCATGGTGTCGAGCGTGCGCCGGTCGAGCCATGAGATCGTGCAGTCGAGTGGCGAGGTCGCCACCGGTGCGATGGACCTGTCGGCGCGCACCGAGCAGACTGCTGCCAACCTGGAGCAGTCGGCCGCCTCCATGGAACAGATCTCGGCGACGGTCCGCAGCAGTGCCGACCACGCCAGCGAGGCGGCGCACGTGGCCGCTGGCAACGAGGCGCTTGCGGCCGAGGGCGGGCAGGTTATGCACGACGTCGTGAAGACGATGGAGTCGATTCGTCAGTCGTCGACGAAGATCAGCGACATCATCGGCACGATCGACGGCATCGCGTTCCAGACGAACATCCTCGCGCTCAACGCCGCGGTCGAAGCTGCGCGTGCCGGAGACCAGGGACGCGGGTTTGCTGTCGTCGCTGCGGAGGTTCGTTCACTGGCCCAGCGCTCGGCGAACGCCGCCCACGAGATCAAGGACCTGATCTCGGGCAGCGTCTCTCAAGTGAATGCAGGAAGCGCCGTCGTCGATGCGGCCGGCGCCAAGATGGCCGGCATCGTTCAGGCGTCCCAGCGCCTGAATGGGCTGCTCTGCGAGATCGCGAACGGCACCCGCGAACAGAGCCAGGGCATCGTGCAGATCGGCCAAGCCGTCAACGAGCTGGATCGGATGACCCAGCAGAATGCCGCCCTTGTCGAGCAGACCGCGGCCGCAGCGTCGGCCATGAAGCAGCAGGCCACGGCACTTGCAGCCGAGGTGGATCGCTTCCGGATGCCCGCAGGCGTGGAAGGCTGAGCGGGAGACGCAGGTCCTCCTATGAAGGCGCCCGCCGTGGCCCGAACGTCCCTCATGCGGTGGGCTGCCGCCGCTCGCTTCTGATGGTCGGGGTGCTCTGGCCGGCCATGAGCAGCCCTTTGAGTTCGCGACCCGGTACCGGGCATTCACCGGTGCGCCTTCGACGCTCGCCCAGGACGGCTGGCGTACCAACGGGGCCGGACGGCCGACGGCCGTGAGCCGAAGGCTTCGCTGCACATCGCCTCGACGGGACGCAGCAGCTCAGACAGGAAGTTCACGAAGTCCTGGACGACCGCGTCCCGCTTCGACTCGGGCCGAATCAGCGCGCTGAACGGCGGCGAGTCGCTGCTCTCCCAGTCGACCAGCACGGGCTGCAGCAGGCCGTCGCGAACGAAGGACCAGACCGACAGGTCGGCGAAGCGCCCCAAGCCCTGCCCCAGCAACACGGCCTGCAGCACGTCGTCGCGGCTGGCGCAGGTGAGCCAGCCGCCCACGGCCACTTCATCGACCTCGCCATCGCGCATGTGGCGCCACAGGTCCAGGACCGTGCCTTCCGGCGTCCGCACCAACGGGCAGACGTGGTTCACCAGCTCGGCGGGGCGGCCCGGCATGCCATGCCGCCGCCAGTAGGCCGGGCTGGCGCAGATGATCAGACGGCTCTGCGCCAGCGGCCGCTGAACGAGGTCGACGCTGCCCGGCCAGCCCAGCGCGACCAGGACATCGACACCCCGCGTCGCCGTGTCCTTGACGGTGAGGAAATCCACCGTGCGCAGGTCGATGTGCACGTGGGGATGCCGCTCGTGCCACTCACCCAGGGCCGGAACCAGCAGCGCGCGCGACAGCAGCGGCGGCGCGCCCACGACCAGCGTGCGCGCGCGCCGCGCTCCGGGCGCGGCCAGCGCTCGGTCGGCGTCGGCCAACTGGGCCAGCAGGGGCGTGCAGTTCTCCAGGTACTGCGCCCCCCGGGCCGTGAGCGACAGGCCCTGCGTGCTGCGATCGAGCAGCTTCACGCCCAGGTCGCGTTCCAGCGCGGAGACCAGCTTGGTCACCGCCGGCACGCTGACGTCGAAGCGGCGGGCCGCGGCCGAGAAGCTGCCCTCCTCGGCGGCGGCCACGAAGTAGTGCAGGGCGCGCAGCTTGTCCATGGCGGATTGTTCCCGCATAACGCCTTAACCGACGGTTAAGGCGCATTGTGCCCTCCACAGGCTTTCGTGCGACCGTACCGGCTCCTACAGTGAACCCCATCGACCCCGTGGAGCACACCCATGAAGACCGCCACGCTCACCGCCGACCTCGCCGCGCCGCGCGGGCGCAGCCTGACGCTTCTGAGCGGCGCGTTCGCGCTCTTCAACGGCCTGCGCATCGTCGCCTACCTGCCCACGCTCGCCGCCATCCAGACCAGCGGTCAGGCTGACCAGCACTCGCTGTTCACCTGGCTGACCTTCCTGGGCGCCAACCTGACGATGGCGCTGTGGCTGCACGAGCAGAACGGGCGGCGCGTCAACCGTGCCGTGGCCGTCAACGCCTTCAATGCCTTCATGTGCGGCGCCATCGCCGCTTCCATCGCCTGGCTGCGCTGGCTGCAGCCGGGCGCCGCCTTCCCGACCCTGTTCTGAACTCCGGAGGATTCCATGCGCTACCTGTTGTCCTGCATCGCGGTCCTTGCGGCCGTGGCCGCCCCTGTCGCCGCATCGGCGCAGGCCGCTACTGCAACGTCTTTCCCGGCCAAGCCGCTGCGCATGTTGGTGCCGGTGCCGGCCGGCGGGCCCAGCGACTTCATCGCGCGCCAGGTGGCGCAGCAGCTGAGCGCCTCGCTCGGCCAGGTGGTGACGGTGGAGAACAAGCCCGGGGCCAACGGGCTGGTCGCGGCGCGCGAGGCGCTGGCGGCGCCGGCCGACGGCCACACCCTGCTCTATGCGCCGGGCTCGATGATCGCCACACCGCTTCTCGCCAGGGGCTCGGGCCTGGACTGGGCGCGCGACCTGGCTCCGCTTGGCAAGGTCGGCCGGGTGCCGTTTGCCCTTGCCGTGCACCCCAGTGTTCCCGCGCAGACCTTGGCCGAGTTCGTGAGGCAGGCGCGCCAGCAGCCGAACGCCTTCAACGTGGCCACCAGCACGCCCAGCGAGGTGCTGGCGGCGGCGCAGTTCATGAAGGCCGCCGGCATCCAGCTCACCCGGGTGCCGTACAAGGGTGGCACCCAGGCCCTGCCCGACCTGCTGGCGGGCCGCGTGCAGCTGATGTTCGGGCCGCTGTCGCTGCTGCAGGGGCAGGCGAAGTCGGGCGCGCTGCGTGTGCTGGCCGTGCTGGAACCCGAGCGCAACGCTGCGCTGCCCGAGGTACCGACGATGGCCGAGGCGGGCATGGGCGGCGTGGCCGTGCCCACCTGGCAGGGGGTCTACACGGCGGCCAAGGCGCCCGAGGCTGCCCGTGGCCGGTTGGCCGCCGACATCGCCGCCGCCGTGGCACGGCCCGAGATGCGCAGCGAACTCGAGCGCCGCATGCTGGCCCCCGAGAGCGCGACGCCCCAGGACCTGGCCTCGACCATCACGCGCGAGCTGGCCGTCTGGTCGGCCCTAGTGGACGAGTACAAGCTGACCGCCGATTGAAGGCCGCGGCGCCAGCGATGCGAGTGCTGTTCTGCACCACGGGAGGCCTGGGGCACCTGTTGCCGCTGCGGCCGCTCGCCCAGGCGCTGCGCCGCCTGGGGCATGAGGTGGCCTGGGTGACGGCGCCCGATGCCTGCCCGGCGCTGCAGGGCGACGGCTTCGACCTATTCGCGGCCGGCCCCACCTTCGGGGCGAGCCGGGGCGAGTTCCGAACGGCACATGCCGGCGCAGCGGGACTCACCGGAGAGTCCTTGTCGGCGTACACCTTTCCGCGGCTCTTCGGCGCGGTGCTCGGGCCGGCAATGCTGGAGGGCGTCGAACGGGCCGCCCGCACCTGGCGGCCCGACTTCGTGGTGGGCGAGCCCGCGGCGCTGGCCGTGCCGCTGGTCTGCCGGCAGTTGGGGCTGCGCCATGCAACCCACGGCTACGGCCTGCGGCCGCCGCGCGAATACGTCGAGGAGGCGATGAACTTCTTCGGGCCTTACTGGCGAGCGCGTGGGCTGGACGTGCCCGCTGACGGGGGGCTGCATCGCCACCTGGACTTAGACATCGCGCCAGCCAGCCTCCAAACTTCCTCCGGACCGAAGGACGGTCACACTTTCCGTTTCAGTGCCTACCGCCCGGCAACGACGTTGCCCTCCGCGCTGCCCGCCGAATTGCAGGCAGCACTGCAGCAGACGCCGGCGCCGCGACCCCGGATCTACGTGACCTTCGGCACCGTGTTCAACCGCAGCCCGGCGCTCCTCGTCGCTGCCCGTGCCGCGGCCCTGCTCGGCGGGACGGTCGTCGTCACGGTGGGCCCGGATGGCGACCTGCCCGGCCTGGCGCAGCTCGGCGCGCATGTGCACGTGCATCGCTTCGTCGATCAGGGCGCCCTGTTGCCGTACTGCGATGCGGTGGTCTCGCACGGCGGTGCAGGCGCCATGCTCGGTGCGGCAACCCACGGACTGCCGCATCTGGTGCTGCCGCAGGCGGCGGATCACTTTCGCAATGCGCGCGCCCTTTCGCGGGTGAGTGCGGGCAGTTCCGTCGATTTGGAGCGTCAGTCCGTGGAGGCGGTGAGCACGGAGCTGTCGAAGCTGTTGACAGATGGCGCGATGAGCGTGGGAGCTACCTTGCTCGCCCGGGAGATGGCTGCCATGCACGATGCAGCGGCGGCGGCCCGCATGCTGGAGCGCTGGCATTCGTGCACACCTCTGGTATCGGGCTAGACAGACCGCTTCTCGCCGCAAGGGTTGTCGGCTTTGGGCCGTTCAGCGCCGACCATCGGCCCTGACATTTAGGCAGCGGTGCGACTTGAAGCGGACGGCCAAAGGCTGTCTTCCCGACCACCGACTACCGCGACGCACTTCTTGATCCAAGACTCTCACCACTGGTGAGAGCCTTGCTAAGGCACCGGGCAATAGTCGGCCTCCTCTCCGTCGGCCGCAGGTCCTAGTGAAAATCTCTACTACTCGTTGCAAGCCCACCCAGCAGCGCCGTCAGATCCTCGACATGCCCGGCGATGAGGTTGCGCACGTCGCCATCGCGCTGCCAGGTGCCCTTCACCGCCATCAGCTTTGAACGCAGGAGCGGCCCGCGCAGCTGCGCCTTGAGCTTGGGCCACACGATCACCTGCACGCTGCCGGTCTCGTCCTCCAGCGACACGAACATCACGCCCTTGGCGGTCTCAGGCTGCTGCCGCACCGTCACGATGCCGCAGGCCCGCGCC
>JAKPQT010000018.1 GCA_029555885.1 Chloroflexota bacterium
CGCCAGCGGCAGGATCGTCTTCCGCGCGCCGCACCAGATAGAGCTGCCCGCGCTTTTGGGGGTGGGCGAGCCGGACGATGCCTTCAACCCCACGTCCTACTACGGGGTGCCCAACACCCTGACCATCCGCATCAACGGGCAAGACCTGTTCTTCGACCTGCACAACACAGTCTTCCGGCTCGAATACAACTCGACGGCCTACGTGACCAGCGATCTCACCCAGTACGGCAAAGACCTGATTCTCGTCGTCGAGCCGGGCCTGCGCACCGCCGAAACGGTGATGCTCATCGCCATGAACGAGCGCATCAAGACGGAGAGCGCGCGCATCACCCTCGAATACGTCGAGCTTGACAGTGCGACCGTCCGCGTTTTCTTCGAGGCGCAGCGCGACCCGGACGCCAGCCTGACCGACTCCGATCCCGGCCTCCTGGAGCCGCGTGCAAGCTGCCTGCACGAAGCGGACAGTGGTTTTCTCGGCATCGCCGAGGGAGAGCGCTTCGAGTACTTCGCGGCGCAGGTCGTCCTGACGATCGAGGAGCCGGGCGAGCACGTGCGCGGCTATGCCGAGTACCCGCGCCTGCTGCTGCGCCCGGATTACGACTACGAGTTCCGCTATGCGTGTGTCGAGGACTATGCGTTCCAGCTTCCGTTCAAGATTAGCTAGCGCCCGATGCCTATGATCCCACCCCCTGAGCGCCTGGGAGTCTTTGGCGGGACATTCGACCCGCCGCACCTCGGCCACCTGGTTCTTGCCGAAGCTGCCGCCGATCATCTGGGGCTGGCGCGCGTGCTGTTCGTGCCCGCCGGTGCTCCGCCGCACAAAGAGGCGTCCGCCGTGCGCGCGGGGGCGGATCACCGCCTGGCAATGACGCGGCTGGCCATCGCTGGCAACGCGCGCTTTGCGCTGGCCCGCACCGACATAGACCGGCCCGGCCCGCACTACACGGTGGATATGCTGCGGCTGCTGCGCGACGAATACCCGCACAGCGATCTCGTGCTGCTCATCGGGGGGGACTCGCTGCGCGATCTGCCTACCTGGTCGCGCCCGCAGGAGCTGATCGCGCTGGCCCGCCTGGGCGTGCTGCGCCGTCCCGCTGATGACATTGACCTGGCTGCCCTGGAGCGGGCCATCCCCGGCCTGACGGCGCGCGTGGAATGGATTCCCGCGCCGCGCC
>JAKPQT010000020.1 GCA_029555885.1 Chloroflexota bacterium
CGCGCCGGCACCCAGCCCGTTCGGGGCTACGACCGCGGAAATCCCCTCACCCTCCAGTGGCTTCCACATCGCGCCGTCATCGCGCGACAGCCACAGGCGGTCATCGCACAGCACGAGCACATCCTGGCGATCAGGATACGCCGGGGAGAGCAGCACCGCGTTGATCGAGCCGTCCAGTGCGCGTGATCCCAGCACTTCCCACGTGCGACCGCGGTCACGCGAACGCTGGAGCTGTCCGGCATCGGTGCCCACAAAGAGGATGCCGTCTGCGGGGAAGGCCGGCGACAGGGCGAGACTCAGCACAGGTGAGGCTTCGAGGGGTAAGCCCGTCTCGCGCCACGCGCGGCCACCGTTGGTGCTGCGGTAGAGCGCGGTCTCAGTCGCAGCGAATAAGGTTTCGTCTTCTGCAAACGCGGGCGAGGCCGCCAGCGCCAGGCACCGCAGGTCTAGCAGTCCGAAATTCCATGAATGCCAGCTCCGGCCCCGGTCGGGCGAGCGAAACACCCCATCTTCCATCGTGCCGGCAAACAGGAAGCCATCCTGCTCGAAATGAGGTGACACCGCCAGGCACGTGACAACCGGCGGCGGCGATGGCAGCGGGATGGCTTCCCAGTTGCGACCTGCATCGAGAGAGCGGAGGACGCCCCCGGCCACCCCGGCAAAGACAGTGTGGTCGGCCCGAAATGCAGGGGAGACCGCCACGGCCAGCGCCGCAAGCTCCGCGTCCAGGTCAAGGTTTCCGGGCGCGAGCGCCCATGTGAGGCCGGCATCCTCGGAACGAAACAGCCCCGATGTGCGCGCGGCGAAGCAGCAGCCATCTTGGACAAAGGCCGGTGAGACGGCCATGCCATAGACGAAATCCAACGCTGTATTCCCTGTCATGGATTGAACTCTTTGGCCGGGTTCTTATGGTGCACCAGCACGTCCGTGGTGAGCGCCAGGGCCGCGCCCGTGACCGCACGCCAGACCGCGGCCTTCTGGACGGAGGCCGGGTCGAGCACTCCTGCGCGGGCCATGTCGACGATGCGGCCCGCCAACACGTCGAGGCCGAAACCCGGCCCAGCATCATCGAGCGCGGCCATGACCGCAGCAGGCTCGTAGCCGGCATTGCTCACCAGTGTCCGGAGGGGCTGCTCGACGGCGGAGAGCAGGATGCGCAGGCTGGCTCGCTCGTCTGCGCCGGTAGCGGCGGCAAGGCGACCGGCCAACGGCTGGCGACAGGCCAGTAGCGCCACGCCGCCGCCCGGCAGTGCGCCCTCGATCAGCGCGCCGCGCA
>JAKPQT010000022.1 GCA_029555885.1 Chloroflexota bacterium
GCCTTGCCCATGAACGCATAGCCCAACATGCCGATGCCCAGCTCCGGAATGGAGCCCTCGGCCTTCGGGCCGGCCATGCTGCCAAACGATGATTCGGCCATGAATGAACCTCCGTAATGTATCAAAGCGATTGACTGCTGCGTTACTTCCGCTCGAACGCGGCGTCAAAGGCGACGGCGGACGGTGCGAAGTCGAGCTTGCGCAGGAACGCGGCGGCTTCCGTCGCGCCATGCTCGCGATCCATGCCGCCGTCCTCCCACTCGACCGACAACGGCCCCTGGTAGCCGATGCCGTTGAGCGCGCGGATGATCTCCTCGAAGTTGATGCTCCCCCGGCCCAGCGAGCGGAAGTCCCAGAAGCGCCGGGAGTCACCGAAGTTGAGATGCCCGCCGAAGACGCCGGCTTCGGTCGGCACGTTCGACCACCACACATCCTTCATGTGGACGTGGTAGATGCGCTCCGCAAACTTGCGGATGAACTTGACGTAGTCCACGCCCTGGTAGCCGAAGTGGCTGGGGTCATAGTTGAAGCCGAACGCGGGATGCCAGTCGAGAGCGTTGAGCGCGTTCTCTGCGCTGGCGATATCGAACGCGATCTCCGTCGGATGGACTTCCAGCGCATAGCGCACGCCCTCCTGTTGGTACACATCGAGGATCGGCTTCCAGGTGTCTGCGAAGAACTTCAAGCCCTTCTCCAGGAAATCGCCGGGGTTGGGCGGGAAGGAGTACACCATGTGCCAGATGGGCGAGCCGGTGAACCCAGGCACGATGTTTACGCCGAACTTCTTCGCGGCGCGGGCTGTGTTGGCGACTTCCTCGGCGGCGCGGGCGCGCACACCGTCCTCCTTGCCGTCGCCGTAGATGCGCGGGGGGAGGATGCTGGCATGGCGCTCGTCGATCCGGTCGCAGACGCACTGGCCGACGAGGTGGGTGCTGATCGCGAAGCACTGGAGGCCGTGGCTCTCCAGGATATCGTGGCGGTTGCGCAGATACGCGTCGCTCTCCAGGGCCTTGTCCACCTCGAAATGGTCGCCCCAGCACGCGATTTCCACGCCGTCATAGCCGAAGGCCTTCGCCTTCGCGCAGACTGTCTCGAAGGGCAGGTCTGCCCACTGGCCGGTGAAGAGTGTGATGGGTCGTGGCATGATGTTATCTCCTTCAAGGTTGAAATGGAACGTTGAGATTCGGGCCTAGATCATGTAGATCAGTTCGATCTGCGTTATCAGCGTGCTATTGATCAGCTCTCGTGGCGGCTGCCTTCCCACGTGCGCAGGCCGAAGCGGCTCAGGTAGATGGGCAGGTTCTTGTACAGCCCGTTCTCCGCCTCGATCTCGCGGATCATCGTGCGCTTGGCCGAGGACAGGTCGCCGCACAGGATGGTGACGGAGCCGCCCTCGCCGCCTGCGCCGTTGACCTTGCAGCCGAGCGCGCCGTGGGCCTTTGCAATCTCCATGATGCGCCGCGCGTCCGCGCTGACCAGGGCCGAGTTGAGCTCGGCTTGCCCGGCGGTGTTATCGTCCATCGCGCGGCCCAGGGCGGCGAAGTCGCCGGCGTACACCGCGTCGCGCGAGCGTTCCGCGGTGGTGCGCAGCACGGCCAGCTTGCGGCTGTCCGGGCCTGCGTCCTCCAGCTCGCGAATGACCTTCTCGTGGACCTGCGACGAGTTATGCGTCTTGCCCAGGAAGATCAGCGCGAGCCGCCGCTCCAGCTCCCACCAGAGGGGGTTCGCGACCTGAATCTGCGACACCGAGGCGCGCGGATAATGGTGCATCTCGATGTAGTTGATGCCGCCATACGCGGACGCGAGTTGGTCCTGGATGCCGCTCTGCTGGTGGAGCATCTCGGCCTCGATGGCATGGGCCGTGTAAGCGACCTCATGGGGCGTCAGATAGCCGGGCGTCAACCGGTCCAGCGCGCCGACCAGCGCGACCGTCACTGCGGCGGACGTGCCCGTGGATGCACCACCGGGCGCCTCGGAGAAGATGGTGACGTGGACGGCCCGGTCTTCCGGCACCTGCATGCGCTCGATGGCCGCCTCGATGAGCGGGTGCTTCTGCCAGCCGTTGAGCTGGAGGTCGCGCACGTAGTGATCGCCGTAGTTCTCCGCGTAGATGACCACCCGGTCGCCGCCCGCATGCCGGTCGTAGGGATACACCTCGATCTGCACTTCGGCATACGGGTAGACCCCGATATTGAAGATTTTGCCGTGCCCGGCAAACCACGTATCGGTCCACCCGCCGTTGTCGCAGATGCGCACGGGGGCCACGGCATTGATCACGCGCAGGGGGCGATTGTCTGACATCGCTGGCATATCCTCATGTGTTGCGGAAACGAAGTTCCCGGATTTCCGCCCTATTCTACTCACTCGCTGCACTGCTGTAAAGCTGCGCGGCCGACGCGGGCTGCGTGCGGCTCAGCCAGAGCAACAGCAGCAGCCCGACAAATAACCCGATGGGCGGCAGCAAGAGCGCAGCGCCGAACGACACGGTCGTGGTGACCGCGGACAGCAGCAGAGGCATCACGATGCCGCCGGTGGGAATGGCGATCTTGACCGCGCCCATCACCGTGCCGGGCATATGGGGGAAAGCCAGCCCGGCATATGCCAGGATGAGCGGCAGCAGGGCGGATACCGACAGCCCCGCGATGAACGTGAAGGGCCAGATGAGCAGGCCGAGGTTCACCGTGAAGTACAGCAGCATCACGACGCTGGACAGGGCGAGCAGCCCCAGCAACAGCCCGAACAGGCGGTGAGGTCGGGCCAACACGCCGACCAGCAGACGTCCGGCCGCGATGCCAACCAGAAACACAACCAGCCCGATGTTGGCGTCCAGCGTCGAGAACCCGCCCACGTCGGCCAGGTAGGTGGAGAGAATGCCGATCACGGTCCCTTCGCCGCCGATGATGAGCACCGTCAGGACGAAGAGCACGGCGATGAGACGGCTGCGGGCAATCGTGTGCAGCTTTTCGCCCAGTCCCGCCTCATGTTCCTGCCTGACCGGCAGATGAATCAACGCGAATACCGCTGCCAGTGCCAGCACGGCGATGCCTGCCTGCACGACCGCGGCCCGCCATTGCGCGGCGAGGAAGATGAGGTAGACCGCAATCACCATCGAGCCGAGCGTCACGAACAGGTGGTTGACGTTGACGAAGAAACCGGCGCGTGATCTGTGTAAGTCGAACATCAGCGCATCGGTGACGCCTTCATAGCTGCCGATGCCGACGCCGATGAAGATCATGATGCCCAGGTTGACGACAAAGCCGGGCCAGACATAGAAGGCCAGGAACGAGGCGCCGAGGATCAGGCTGCCGAAGAGCAGCAGCCGGGCCTTCGGATGCGTGTCGCTCAGCGCACCGGTCGCTGCGACGGCCACGCTGAAGCCGATATTCTGCACGGCCAGCATGAGCCCGATCTGCTCCGGCGTGAAGCCAATGCTGCGGGCAGCCGCGCCGATGAGTGCGCTGCCGATGCCGAGGAACAACATCGCGGCAAAGGATGCCGCCGTGATGACGCGCGGGTTACGAATCAAAACTGTCTCCTGAGACTGATAGCACGCTGATGACGCAGATGATCATGAGCCGGATGATGATCTCATCTTGGCTATCATGATTATCAGCGTCATCAGCGTTCCCGTTCTCACTTCCTGTGGTGCAGCTTCGGCGCGGCGAGCCAGCTCAACCCGGCGGCGGTCAGCGCGCGGGCCGTGCGGTTGACCGACTCGTGCTTGTCCAGGTAGTTGCGCAGCAACACGGGCATCGCGCCCGCTGCCTCGATCTCGTCCTTGGCGCGGAAGTAATCGAGGATGTCTGACGGATAGTCGCGCGTGACTTCGACATCCGGGTCGCCGCCCTCGTGCTTGGCCGAGATGTTAGCGACGTGGTCGGCCAGCGCGACCAGCTCATCCCGCCGGTTGTACGGCTGGCGGACGATGTGCCGGTACGATTCGGTGATGTGGTGCTCGAAGCGTACCACGTCCTCGAATCCCAGAGCCTTGCGGAACTGGGCCGTGATCTCGATGGTCTCGTTGTTGACCGAGTTGCTCCAATTGAAGCCGATGAGCGGGCAGGTGCCATCGTCGCGCGAGAACAGCTTGGCTGCCAGCAGGGTCCACAATGCGGCATAGGGGTTGTCGTTGCCCATGTAGACGCTGATTTTGAACTCGTTGTCGATGCCCAGCTTGTGCAGCAAGTAACCGGCCAGCACTGTGCCTGGATTGATATTGAGCACCTGGCGCGTGCCATAGGTGGTGTAGTAATACAGATACTCATCGACCCACCGGAGCACATGGTCGTTCGGCTGGCCGATGCCGCCGAAGTAACCTGTGATGGTGTCCGGCCCGCCCAGGTGGATGTTGGAGCCGTCCGTGCCCTTCGTGTCCAGCGTCTCGACGTACGACGCGCCCATGATCTGCATTGCGGCCGCGAACGCGAGCATGTCGCCGCAATCTGCCTCGGACTCGCGCATCTTGCGCACGCGGATGAAGCGGCCCGGCATCAGCTCACGGTTGGCAATCGACTGCCGAGCCTCCTCGATGACCCACGGGAAATACTGCGCCGCGCTGATTTCGAGTGTGACCGCGAAATCATCCCGGAAGGTCGTCGCGTCTGCCTGCGGCCCCAGCACCGCGCGGCGGTAGTCCGCCTCGCTGATGAAGGCGCCGGCGTCGCGTTGTTCCTGCAGCCAGATGAGGTCATCCAGGTAACGGCAGTCGTGTTCGGCCAGCCGCGTCATCAGGGTGTCGAAGTCACGCGCCCGCGCGGCCTTCGCGTTGATCTCGTCCGGCGTGCCATACCTGGCGACCACATCGAGCAGGTCGTTGACCACCCGCGTATTCGGATCGAGCAGCAGGGTGTTAATGTCGTCCAGCCGTCCCTGTGGGATGCGCAGCCTTGCGCGCAGTTCTTCCTTGTTTGTCATTATGCGCTCCTTAGTTCGCCTTACTCATTACTCATTTCTCATTGCGCAAACGAGTAATGAGTAACGAGAAACATCGCCGTGCCTATCCTATACGAGCGTCATCCTCTGCCACGAGGCGGCGGAGCTCCGTGTATTCCTCTTCCTTGATGCCGAAGTAGCGCTCCGGCTCGGGGAAGACCTTGCCCGTCACCTCGGCCACGTACTGCTTGAGCCCGTCGCCGATGAGCTTGCCGGCGTTGGCGTACTGCTTCGCCATTTTGGGCGTGAAGCGCGGGTACAGGCCAAACATATCGTGGAAGATGAGGAGCTGGCCGTGCGCGTTGGGGCCGCTGCCCAGGCTGATAATGGGTACCTTCGCCCGCTCGGTAATCATTCCGCAGACTTGGTCAGGCACCAGCTCCAGGAGGATCGCCATCGCGCCCGCTTCCTCCAGCGCCCGCGCATCGTCCACGATCTTCTTGGCCTGCTTCGCGCTCTTGCCCTGCAGCCGGAAGCCGCCGAGCGAGGAGACGCTCTGCGGCGTCAGCCCCAGATGGCCCATGACCGGGATGCCCGCGGCGACGATTGCACGCACGCGGGGGCAGACTTCCGCGCCGCCCTCCAGCTTGATGCCGTCGCACGCCGCCTCTGCCATGAAGCGGCCCGCGTTAAGCACCGCGGACTCGTCCGAGGCCTGATAGCTCATGTAGGGCATGTCGCCGATCAGCCAGCCGTTGGGCGTGCCGCGACGCACGGCCTGTGCGTGGCGGATCATGTCGTTCATCGTGACGGGCAGGGTCGACTCGTAGCCCAGCATGGTCATGCCCAGGCTGTCGCCCACGAGGACGATGTCAATGCCGGCCTGTTCGACCAACGTCGCCATCGGGTAGTCGTAGCAGGTAATCATGGTGAGGGGTGTGCCCTTGGCCATCTTGTCGAAGAGTACGGGCAGGGAGACCTTCTTGCGTTGCTCGGTCATGGGGTGACTCCTTTGTCAGAGTAGTGATACATTGGTCGTAGTGTACCGTAATTGTTCACCGTTACAAACCCGGTTTCTCGGCGAAGCTGCGCTTCGCACAGAGACCGGGTTTGTGGCGTGGTGACCTTGAGTTACGAGGTAACGCTGGACAGTTACAGTGTACCCGCGATGGGACTTTTGACCAAAACCGCGGTAAGATTGTCCATCTTTCCAGGAGGCTCGCTTACATGACTGACCGCAATGAACTCATCGATTTGCTCGCCGCGCTCGTGCGCATCGACTCGGTCAACCCTGACCTGATCCCCGGCGCGCGGGGCGAAGGCGAGATTGCGGCCTTCATCGCAGACTGGGCGACGCGTCGCGGGCTGGAAGTGGTGGTCCAGGAAGCTGCGCCCGGCCGGCCTAACGTCATTGTGATGGCGCGCGGGACGGGTGGCGGCATGAACCTGCTGCTCAACGGCCACATAGACACTGTGGGGCTGGCGGGTATGACCGACCCGTTCACCCCGCGCATGGAGGAGGGCCGGCTGTACGGTCGCGGGGCCTACGACATGAAGGCAGGCGTGGCAGCCAGCCTCATCACCGCGCAGCGAGCCCGCGCGCTCGGCCTGCGGGGGGATGTAATTGTGGCGTGCGTGGCCGACGAGGAGGTCGCCAGCCTCGGCACGGAGGCGATCGTGCGCGAGCTGGACCGCTGGTGGCCCGACGCCGCGATCGTGGCCGAGCCGACCGAGATGGTGCTGGCGGTCGCGCACAAGGGCTTTGCCTGGTTCGACATCGAAACGTTCGGGGTCGCCGCGCATGGCTCGCGGCCGCACCTGGGCGTGGATGCCATCGCGAAGATGGGCCGCGTGCTGGTCGAAGTGGAGAAGCTGGACCGTGACCTGCGCGCCCACCCAACGCACCGGCATCTGGGCAGCGGCAGTATCCACGCCAGCCTCATCCAGGGCGGGCAGGAGCCGTCCTCCTACCCCGCGTACTGCAAGCTCGGAGTCGAGCGGCGGACGATACCGGGCGAATCCATGGCGCTGGTGGAGGCAGAGTTGCAGGGCCTTCTTGGGACGTGCGGCCGCGATGACCCCGCCTTTCGGGCGCGGCTGTCAGGCGGTCTGGCGCGCGACCCCTTCGAAGTAGACGAGGCTGCGGACATCGTGCAGATGTGCCGCGCACACTTGGCCCGCGTGACGGGGCGGCCGGCGGAGGTCGGCGGCGTCTCGTACTGGGCTGATTCCGCGCTGCTGGCCGCTGCAGGCATCCCTACGGTGCTGCTCGGCCCGACAGGCGCGGGCGCGCATGCAGCCGAGGAGTGGATCGACCTGGCGAGCGTGGCGCAGTGCGCGGACATCTATACGGCGGTTGCGCAGGAGCTGTGCCGGTAACAGGCTATCCTCTTGCCTATAGCCACTCATCCACACGGAATTCCGGCTGGAACGGGTCGACGATGCGAATCCCCTCCAGGATAAGGTTATGCTGGAAATCTTCGCTCAGGATGACGGGGGTTTGGTTGAGTTTCGCCGCCGCCCAGATCTGTGCATCCCAAAGGCTGAGCTGGTGCTCGCGGACCCCCCGGATCGCTTCCAGCACGATTAACTCAGTGAGTGGAACAACTGCGAGCAGCCGTAAGAAGTTTGCTATGCGCTCAGCCGCCTGCTCGACCGTGAGTGGAGCCGGGAGCTTGCGCGTCACCACGCTGAAGAATTCCGACAGGACCTGGGCGCTGATGATGCCGCGGCCTGACTTGATGACCTGCTCAAGTGTGGCGACCGCGAGAGCCTGCTTAGCGGGCTGAGAGCGATCGTAGGCATAGACGAGCACATTGGTGTCGAGGAAGACACTAGCGGTCATAGAGGTCCTCGCGTGTCCAGGTGCGTGCGCCCGTGACAGGCTCCTGGGCCATCAGTTGGGCAATAAACGCCCGTTCTGTCTCCCAGACGTCCAGCTCGCGGCGAGGTAAGCGCAGAACTCTGGCCTGCCGGCTGATTGCCTGCCGGATGATCTCGGCCTCGCTCAGCCCGGTCTGCTCGGCCAGCGTTTTCAGCTCTGCTTCCTGGCTTTGTTCGATGTAGATCTGCTTGCGCACCTTGGTTCCCATGGGTCTTACTCCGTGAATGAATTATACATCATTATATACATCACGCTTTGGGTGTCAAACATAGTGATCAGTACTCCAGATGCATTGGCGTCGAGGCTTCAGCCGGATTGGCGCTGTACACACACAGGCTCCCTGACCGGCTAAAGCCTCGACTCCAGTCTTCGCATGGCGCGGCACTGAGAATTCCCTGTGCACAGATTGGGAGAGAGCTACAATCTGGCACAATTGACGCACATCTCTACCTGTGTTAAGGTAGGGCCTGACTGCTGACAACAACGGAGCCCAGCAGCGGTTCTGGTTAAGGTTGCGAGGGGGTTTATGGCAGACGGACAGGTCATCTACTCGATGGTGCGCGTGGGGCGGGTCTTTCCGCCCGGCAAGCAGGTCATCCGCGACATCTCGCTCGGCTTCTACTACGGCGCAAAGATCGGCGTGCTGGGGCTGAACGGTTCGGGCAAGAGCACGTTGCTGCGCATCATGGCCGGCGTGGACGAGGACTATACCGGCGAGACGATGCTCTCGAAGGGCTACAGCCGCGGGCTCCTGGAGCAGGAGCCGCAGCTCGACGACACCAAGACAGTGCGCGAGGTCGTCGAGGAAGCCGTCCAGCCGATCGTGGACCTGCTCAAGCAGTATGACGCAGTCAACGAGAAGTTCGCGACTGCAGACGGCGACGACTTCGACGCGCTGCTGGCGGAGCAGAGCCGCCTGCAGGAAGAAATCGACAAGCACGACGCCTGGAACCTCGATAACCGGCTCGAACAGGCGATGGAGGCGCTGCGCTGTCCGCCGGGCGACACGCCGATTGCAGTCCTCTCCGGCGGCGAGCGCCGCCGCGTTGCGCTCTGCCGCCTGCTGCTGACCGAGCCCGACATCCTCCTGCTGGACGAGCCGACGAACCACCTCGATGCGGAATCGGTCGCCTGGCTGGAGCGGCATCTGCAGGCGTACAAGGGCACCGTCATCGCGGTCACGCACGATCGGTACTTCCTCGATAACGTGGCCGAGTGGATCCTCGAACTGGATCGCGGCTATGGCATCCCGTGGCGCGGCAACTATTCCTCCTGGCTGGAGCAGAAGCAGGAGCGCCTGCGCCGTGAGGAGAAGGCCGACACCAGACGCATCAACACCCTGCAGCGCGAGCTGGAGTGGATTCGTATGTCCCCGCGCGCGCGGCAGGCGAAGGGTCAGGCCCGTGTGACGGCTTACGAGCGGCTGCTGAGCCAGGAGACGGAGCGCCGCCGCGAGGAGATGCAAATCTACATCCCGCCCGGCCCGCGGCTGGGCGATGTCGTCGTCCAGTTCGACCGCGTGTCGAAGGCTTACGGCGACCGCCTGTTGTTCGAGGACCTGAGCTTCACTGTGCCGCCCGGCGCGATTGTCGGCGTGATCGGGCCCAACGGCGCAGGCAAGACCACGCTGCTCCGGCTGATCGCGGGCCAGGAGCAGCCCGATGCGGGCAAAATTACCATCGGCCAGACGGTCGAGTTGGGCTACGTGGACCAGAGCCGGGCCACCCTGACCGGGGACAAGAGCGTCTGGGAGGAAATCTCCGGCGGGCAGGACACATTGACGCTGGGCCAGCACAAGATGAACTCGCGCGCGTACGTTGCGGGATTCAACTTCCTCGGCACGGACCAACAGAAGAAGGTGGGCGACCTGTCCGGCGGCGAACGCAACCGGGTGCACCTGGCGAAGGTGCTGAAGGAAGAGGCCAACGTGCTGCTGCTGGACGAGCCGACCAACGACCTGGACGTCAACACCCTGCGCGCGCTGGAAGAGGCGATCGACGACTTCGGCGGCAGCGCGCTGGTTGTGAGCCACGATCGCTGGTTCCTCGACCGCATCTGCACAAACATCATCGCGTTCGAGGAAGACGGCAGCGTGAACTGGTTCGTGGGCAACTGCGCGGACTACGAGGCGGACCGCCGCCGCCGGCTGGGCGTTGCCGCAGAGACCCCGCACCGCCTCGTGCATCGCCGGTTGACGCGATAATCGACGCATATACCTCACCCCCCGTCCCCCTCTCCTGAGCAGGCTTGCCTGCTCAGGAGAGGGGGTGGCGGACCTGCGCCACAGGCGTTCGGCGCCGGGGGTGAGGCGGCCACAACTTACAACCCATGTCCGACCGCTACATCCTCACCATCGACATCGGCACGTCGAGCACCAAGACCGCGCTGTGGACGGCCGCAGGCAGCCGCGTGGTTAGCGCGACGTGCGACTACAGCCTCACCCGCAGCCAGCCGGCCTGGGCGGAGATCGACGCACGTGAGTGGTGGCGGGCCGCGTGCCTGACCACGCGGCAGGTGCTGGCCGAAGCGCATGTCTCCGCGCAGCAGGTGGCAGGCGTCGGGGTCGATGGATTGAGCTGGACGCTGCTGCCGGTCGATGCGCAGGTGGAGCCGCTGGCGCCCGCGCTCATCTGGCTGGACCGCCGCGCGGAGGCCGAGGCTAACGCACTGCGCCGCGGGCCGCATGCCGAGCGGCTGGTCAACCTGAGCGCCAACCCGCTCGACCCGGCCTACATCACGCCGAAGCTGCTCTGGCTCCGGGCGCACCACCCGGACATCTTCGATGCAATGCACACCTTCCTGACCTCCTCCGGCTACCTGACCGCACGGCTCACCGGTGAGTTGACCTGCGATTTCACCCAGGCCTACGGCTATCACTTCTTCGATATGGCCGCCACGCGCTGGGACGAGGCGACGCTCGCACTGCTGGGCATTCCGGCCGGGAAGCTGCCGCGGCTCTGCCCGCCGGGGGAGATTGTCGGCATTGTGACGCCAGCCGCGGCTGAGGCGACCGGGCTGGCCGCGGGCACGCCGGTCATCGCGGGCTGCCTGGATGCAGCAGCCGGCGCGCTCGGTGCGGGCGTCGTGCGCCCCGGTCAGACGATGGACCAGGGCGGGCAGGCGGGCGGCATGGGCCTGAGCGTAGACCGGGTGGTCGTCGAGCCGCGGCTCATCTTCTCGCACCATGTCCTGTCCGGCCAGTATCTCCTGCAGAGCGGGACGGTCGGCGGGGGGGCGCTGGCGTGGTTCCGCGACACGCTTGGCCAGGCGGAAGTCGCGGCGGCGGAGCGGCTCGGCATCAGCGCGTTCGAGCTGCTCAGCGACCAGGCCGGCCAGGCGCAGCCGGGCAGCGGCGGGCTGCTCTTCCTGCCGTACATGGCGGGGGAGCGCACGCCCATCTGGAGCACGACCGCGCGCGGGGTGTTCTTTGGCCTGTCGTACAGCACAACGCGCGCTGATATCCTGCGCGCCATCATGGAAGGGTGCGCGTTTGCGGTGTACCATAATCTCGTCATCGCGGAAGAGCGCGGCGCGCACGTGGGGGAGTGGCTGGGCGAGGGCGGCGCAACACGCAGCGCGGTCTGGTGCCAGATCAAGGCGGACGTGACGGGCCGGCCCTTCAGTGTCGCGCGCTGCGCCGACGGCGGGGAGGGCGGGCACGGGCTGGGCCTGTTTGCGCTGACTGCGCACGCCGTTGGCCTGTGCGACGACGTGGCCGTGTGCGTCGAACGTCTGCTGCCGCAGCGCACGGTCTACGAGCCGTCGCCCGCGCGCCATGCACGTTACCAGGAGCGGTTCGCGGTCTACCTGGATGTAGTCGAACGGTTGTTGCCTGTGTTCGATCGGTACGCAGAAGGAGTAACGAGTAAGGAGTAACGAGTAATCACTGTTTACTCATTACTCGTTGCTCATTCCTCATTCCCAATTCCCGAACGGAGTCCATCCATGCTCGTTAACCCGCTGCCCTGGCTCCACGCTGCTCAGCGCGGCCGCTACGCTGTCGGCGCGTTCAATGCCAACACCTTGGAGCAGGTGCAGGCCATCGTATCCGCTGCGGCAGCCGCGCGCGCGCCGGTCATCATCCAGATCAGCCGCCGCGCCCTGCAGTACGCCGGTCTGGGCGATGCGCGGCTCGGGTTGCACTACATCGTGGCCATTGCGCAGGTCGCGGCTGAGAGCGTCGATGTCCCGGTTGGCCTGCACCTGGACCACGGCGACGAAGCGGATGTCCTGCTGGCGTTGGAGCTGGGCTTCACATCCGTCATGTTCGACGGCGGGGAACTGCCGCTGGCGGAGAACATTGCGGCCACCGCACGGCTCTGCCGGGCCGCACACGCGGCAGGGGCAGCCTTCGAGGCTGAGCTGGGCGAGGTCCCGCGGCTCAATGCGGCAGGGGAGGCCGATGCCGGCGCGCTGACCCGGCCCGAGGAGGTCGCGGCCTTTGTCGCGGCCACTGGAGTCGATACGCTGGCGATCGCCATCGGCTCGGTGCACGCCGCGCGGCAGAAGGACACGCGGCTCGACCTGCCCCGGCTGGCCGCGATTCGCGCGGTGGTAGACGTGCCGCTAGTGTTGCACGGCGCGTCCGGCGTGACCGATGCTTCCCTGGCCGAGGGCATCCGCCTGGGGTTGTGCAAGGTCAACGTCGCCACGCAGCTCAACCAGGCATTCTCGACGGCCGTCCGGGAGGTGCTGGCGGCCAACGCGCGTGAAATCGATCCGCGGCGCTATCTGGGCCCGGCGCGTGACGCGATGGCCGCGCAGGTTGCGGAGCGCATCCGGGTGCTCGGCTCTGCGGGCAAGGCGGCGGAAGGCGGCTGAGCGCGCAACGTGATCCTCTGCGTCAACCCCAACCCGGCCATCGACAAGACCGTGGTCGTGCCCAGGTTCCGGCTCGACGCCATCCACCGGCCCGCGAGCGTCTTGGCGCTGCCCGGCGGGAAGGGGTGCAACGTGGCGCGTGCCCTCGTCACACTGGGCGAGTCCGCGATGGTGACGGGCTGGGTGGGCGGCCACGCGGGCCGGTTCATCGAGGAAGGACTGGCGGCAGAGGGCATCGGCGCAGCGTTCGTGCACACGGAGGCCGAGTCGCGCACCTGCCTGTCGATCCTGGACAGCGAGAGCGGGGGCGTCACCGAAATCTACGAGCGTGGCGCATCCATCACTGAGTCGCAGGTGGCTGAGCTTTTGGCACGATATCGCGTGCTGCTCGGACAGGTCACGGGCGTGACCCTTTCCGGCACGCTGCCGCCCGGCTGTCCGCCCGACCTCTACCGCACATTGATCGAGGTCGCCCGGGAGCAAGGCCTGCCCGCGTATCTCGATTCCTCCGGCGAGGCGCTGCGCGAAGGGCTTCTGGGGCGGCCTGCGCTGGTGAAGCCGAACGCGGCCGAGTTCGCTGAAGTGACCGGCGCACCGTCGACAGGCCCTGGGGATATGATCCGCGCGATGCAGGAGATCGCCGCGCGCTACGAGACGACCGTCGTGGTGTCACGCGGGGCCGCGGGCGCGCTGGCGACCGACGGCCGCGCAGCCTGGGAGGTGCGCGCGCCGCGCG
>JAKPQT010000036.1 GCA_029555885.1 Chloroflexota bacterium
TACTTCGGCCGCATCGCCTCGCTGCCCGCTATCCTGGTCCTGGGCGTCTGGTTCCTGCTCCAGCTCTTCAACGGCTTCCTGTCGTTCGGCGTTTCCAGCACTGGCGGCACTGCCTGGTTCGCGCACATCGGGGGCTTCGTCGCCGGGCTGGTCCTCTGCCTGCCGTGGATTGCCAAGGCACGACGAATACCCCACCCGCCCGTATACCGGCGTTACTAAGAGGATGCTCATGTCCAACTTCAAGATCGAATCTCTGCTTGCAGCCCGGCTGTTTCTCAGCCCGCAGCTGGCCGGCGACCGGCTCTACTTCATCAGCAACCTGTCGGGCCGGCTGAGCCTGTACGCGATGGACCGGACCGGCAGCGTCCCGGAGCCGCTGCTGCCGCCCGACATCGGCCTGATGACGCCGGAGATGGTCGGTCCCACCCCGTTCTATGTGTTCCCCAAGCTCGGCAAGGTCATCGTGATGATCGACCGGGACGGCGACGAGAACTACCAGCCGTTCACTGTGCCGCTGGAAGGCGGCTTCCCCGAGCCTCTCTTCGTTGACCGCTTCGCGGGGATGCAGCTGACTCTGAGCCACTGCGACCCCGAGCACAACCGGTTCTTCCTCGGCGTGGACCCGCGGCGCAACCCGAACATGGAGACCTACCTGGTCGACCTCGAGACCGGCGAGCTGACCTTCCTGGGGACGAGCATCTACGGCAACCAGGTCGTGGGCGTGAGCGACGACTACGCGCGCGTCGCGCTGGCTGACGGCTACACCAGCGGCGACCATGTCCTCTACCTGTGGGAGCGCGGGCAGGAGGGCCGCCGCCTGCTCTACGGCAAGCCGCTCGAACAGCGCGCGGAGGGCGAGGAAATCCCGCTCAACGCGCTCGGCTCCTGCACCTTCACGCCGGGCGGCGGACTGCTGTGCTTTACCGTGCTGTTCGACGACCGCTATGGCCTGGGCTATCTGCCGCTGGGCGACCCGACCGCGATCCGGCCCGTCGAGGTTATCGGGGCGGTGCATACAGGAGATGGGGAACTGGAGGACGTCGAGCACCTGCACGACGACCGTTACCTGCTCCGCTACAACATCGACGGCTGCACGTGGGCCTACGAGGGCGCGTTCGACGAGGCGCACGACCGCATGACGCTCGACCGGGTGGTCTGCGGCCAGGGCGCACTCGCCAACGGTGTCGCGCAGTCGATTCGTTATGATAAGACTAGCGGCGCCTATGCCGTGGCCTTCTCGACCGCGACCTCGCCCGCACAGATCTTCACGGTCAAGCCTGCGGCCGACCGCAACGCCGCGCCGGAGATCACGCAGCTCACGCGCGAGCGTGTGCTGGGCATCCCCGGCCACCTGCTCGCGCCCGGCGAAGACGCATCGTTCACCAGCCATGACGGACTGCGCGTCTCCGCCCGAATGTACCTGCCCGCGCCGGAGCTGGGCTTCGAGGGGCCGCGGCCGGTCATCTTCTACATCCACGGCGGGCCGCAGAGCCAGGAACGGCCCGACTTCACCTGGTTCTCCATGCCGCTCATCCAGTTCTTCACGCTCAATGGGTTCGCGGTCTTCGTGCCCAACGTCCGGGGCAGCCACGGTTACGGGATGGACTATATGAAGCGCGTCGATCGAGACTGGGGCGGACTGGACCGGCTGGACCACGTCGCTGCGCACGCGCACCTGCACGCCGACGCCCGGCTGGATATGGCTCGCGTGGGCGTGATGGGCCGCTCCTACGGCGGCTACATGACGCTGATGCTCGCGGGACGACATCCCGAGCTCTGGCAGGCCGCGTGCGATATGTTCGGCCCGTACAACCTGTTCACCTTCCTGGAACGCATCCCGGAGACGTGGAAGACGTACTTCTATCTCGCGCTCGGCCATCCCGAAAGCGACCGCGACTTCCTCATCGAACGCTCGCCCAGCACCTACCTGCACCAGTTGGCCTGCCCGATGCTCGTCATCCAGGGGCGCAACGACCCGCGGGTCCGCGCGGGCGAATCGGAGGATGTGGTCAAGGAACTGCGGGCTCAGGGCAAGGAGATTGACTTCCTGGTGTTCGAGAACGAGGGCCACGACGTGACCAAGTATGAGAACAAGGTCCGATGCTACAACGAGATCGTGGCGTTCTTCAAGCGACGTTTGACGGGTTGAAGGTTACAGGTTGGAATGTTGCAGGTTTGTGGGCGGCGGGATTGGCCTGCTTCACAATGAACCTGTAACTTTCCAACCTTCGAACCTGCAACCGCTGGAGCAGGAGCAGCGTGGACAGACTCTTCTTCACCCTCGGCAGCCTGTCGGCCGCGATGGCCGTGGCGCTCGGCGCGTTCGGCGCACACGGCCTGCGCGCCCGCCTCGCAGCCGACCTGCTGGCAACCTTCGAGACGGGCGTGCGCTATCAGATGTATCACGCGCTCGCGCTGTTCATTGCGGCCTGGGCCATCGCGCGCTGGCCGGACGCGCGGCTGCCGATCGTGGCCGGCTGGCTCTTCATCGCAGGGACGGTGCTCTTCTCGTTCAGCCTCTACGCGCTGAGCCTGTCCGGCCTGCGCTGGCTGGGCGCCATCACCCCGCTCGGCGGCGTCGCGTTCATCGCGGGCTGGCTGTGCCTGGCCGTCACAGCCCTGCGGCCGTGACCGACGACTTGGTCTGGTGTATAATAGGGACATGGCAAAGCCTCGCATCGCTGTACCCGAACGCGAGTTAGCCGAATTCTGCCGGGCGAACTGACCTATCCACTATGTCTGACCACGAAGCCCAACGCATCTACTATACCCTCTTCCGCCGCGAGATTCCGCCTTTGGTTGCAGAGCGGTTCGCGCAAGCCTCCGTGCTCCTGGAGGCTAACGTCCCGCCTGCGGACGTTGCCGCATATCGCCGCGCAATCGCCTCTGGCGCGGACCTCGAGGCGCTTGAACTCGCCGCACGTTACACGCACAAGCTGCCGCTGCTGACGCGCAAGCTGGGGCTCATGGCCTACCTGGCGGAGACCCTGCCTGAGAACCAGGCCCTCTTCATCAACGAACGCGCCAACTTCGTGGGCAGCCTTGTGCGCCTCGGCGTGGCCGTCCTGCACACCGTGTGGAAGATGGTCAAGGGCCTGTGGCTGCTGCGGCAGGTGCGCCATGCCTGAGCCGCGGCCCATCATCATCGTCGGCTCCGGGCCATCGGGCACCGCGGCCGCGCTCCAGCTTGCCAACATGGGGCTGCGCCCGCTCATGCTCGACGCCGGGCTGCAACGGACGCCGGATGGCCCGCGCGCCGAGGGCAACCTCTACGACTGGCGGAAGCAGCACGACAGCTTCGACCTGCAGATCGGCGCGGACTTCCGCGGGGTCAGCGACCTGCTGACCGGCGAAACGGGCATTGCCAAGCTGAACGCGCCGAATGCTGCCTACGTCGTCCGCGATGCCGAGCGGTTCGCGCCGGCCGATGCCGCGGGGTTTGCGGCCGTCCAGAGCTTCAGCTTCGGCGGGCTGGCGAACGCCTGGGGTGCGGGGCTCTATCGCTTCACCGACGCCGACCTGGCCGGTTTCCCGCTGCGCACAGCAGACCTCGACCCCTACACGGATGTGCTGACGCGCGAGATCGGCATCAGCGGCGCGGACGACGACCTCACGCCCCATTTCGGAGACCCGGCGGGCCTTCTGCCGCCGCTGGCCCTGTCGCACAACATGGGCCGCGTGCTGGACGGCTACCGACGAAAACGCGGCGCGCTCAACGCGCGGGGCGTCTTCATGGGCCGGCCGCGCGTCGGCGCGCTGCCCGAGCCGTATGATGGCCGGCCTGCGGTCGATTACAGCAACACCGAATTCTGGCAGGACCAGCCCTACCTGTACACCCCCGCGCTCACGCTGCGCAAGCTCATCGCCGCGGACCGCGTGAATTACCGCGGCGGCCTCCTGGTCGAGCGGTGGACCGAGACCGCGGACGGCGTGACCGTCCATGCCCGCGAGCTCGACGGCGGGGCAGCGGTCACGTTTGAGGGCGCGGCTCTCCTGCTGGCCGCGGGGGCCATCGGCACGGCCCGGCTCGCGCTCCAGAGCGCGGCGGACGAAACGACGCGGCTGCCCCTGCTCGAGAACCCTGCCGTCCAGATCCCGTTCGTCTTGCCCGTCAGCATCGGCCGTGCGCTGGATCGGCACTGCTTCGGCCTCGTGCAGCTCAACCTCATCTGGGAGTCGGAGGCCTACGGCTGCCGCACGCAGGGCAGCCTGCTCGAAATCACCTCGCCGATGCGCGCCGAGTTCTTCGGCCGTTTCCCGCTGTCCGCCCGCGCCAACCTGACCCTGGTCAAGCACATGCTGCCCGCGATGATCGTCATGCAGCTCTATTTCCCCGCCTCCGTGCAGCCCCCGGCCCACCTCTGGCTCCAGCCGAACGGCCGGCTGCGCATCGAGGGCCATCCCAATACCATCGACCTGCGCAAGCTCCGCGGGCTGCTGGCCACGCTGCGCAGCCTGGGGCTGTGGACGCACCCGATGCTCATCTACAAGCCGAAGACCGGCCACGCCATCCACTATGCGGGCACGCTGCCCATGCGCGAGGCGCCGGGCCGGTACGAATGCGACCCGCAGGGCCGGCTCGCCGGCACGCAGCGCATCTACGTAGCGGATTCCGCCGGCTTCTCCGACCTGTCAGCCAAGAACATGGGCCTGGGCATGATGGCGAACGCGATGCGCGTCGCGGCCGCCGCGGCGGTTGACCGGGGGCGGGCATGACGACGGCCCTCATCACGGGTGCGCGCGGGTTCATTGCGCGGCATCTCGCGCCGGTCCTGCAGGCGGCGGGCCTGCGCGTGATCGGCGTCTCGCGGCAGGCCGGCCCGCTGCCCGGCTGTGCTGTCGTCCACGCGGCCGCCCTCGGTGACTCGCTGGCCCCTCTGTTTGACCGCGAGCGCATCGACGCGGTCATCCACACCGCGCTCGACAGCCGCAGCCACGCGTACGAGACGAACGTCGAAGGGACCCGGCGCTGGCTGGCCGAGGCGCAGGCCGCGGGCGTGACGACCCAAGTCCTGTTGAGCAGCCTGTCGGCAGATGCCGATGCCCGCGCAGACTACGGCCGCGCTAAATACGCGCTCGAGCAGGACTTCCTGGCCGCGGGGCAGATTGTGTTCCGGATGGGAGTGGTCGTCGGGGACGGCGGGATGTTCGCCCGGATGGTGGAGTCCACCCGGCGTTACCCGTTCGTGCCCCTGCTGGACGGCGGCCAGCAGCTCATCTACGTCCTGGGGATCGACTTCCTGTGCGAGGTGCTGCGCGACACGGTGCAGAGCGGCGGGACAGAGCTGCACGGCCGCGCATGGAACCTGCAGCAGCCCACACCGTACCCGCTGGCCGAGGTCATCACCGCCATCACTGCGGCCTATGGCTTTCGCCGCCTCCTGCTGCCCCTGCCTGCGCAGCCCTTGGTGGGACTGTTGCGCCTCTTCGAGAAGCAGGCGTTCGTCCGCCTGCCCGTCACGAGCACGAACGTGGAGGGTCTCATCCAGCAGGGCCGGCGCGTGATCCCGTCGGACTTCGCCCGGTTCGGCTATCCGGAGGAATCGCTGGATGAGTTGATTCGCAGGGCGAGGCACGCGGCCGGAACGGAGAGTCCGTGATTCCACCACTTACCGGAACCGAGGCTTCAGCCGGTTAGGGTCGATACGCACGCTGGCAGACTAACCGGCTGAAGCCTCGACTCCACTGACGCCAGGAGTGTCACATTGACCAAACGCTTCATCGTCGTCGCCGGCAACATCGGCGCAGGCAAGACCTCGATCACCGAGCGCGTCGGCGCACGGCTCGGCTGGACCACGGCCTT
>JAKPQT010000044.1 GCA_029555885.1 Chloroflexota bacterium
TGGCCTACAAAGTGCACAGCATGATCTCCCCGGCCATGACCCGGCGCTTCCTGCAGCCTGCGTATCTGAGCTGGATCGACCTGCTCAAGTCCTACGGTGACGGATTCCTCGACATGGATTCCGACGGGTACATCGCCCACCTGATCCCCATCTGGATCGAATCCGGCATCAAGGCCTGCAACCCTATCGAGGTCGCGGCGGGCAACGACCTGAACGACTTCAGGCGGCGGTTCGGCCACCGGATGGCCTACCACGGCGGCATCGACAAGCGGTGCATCGCGGCGGGCGGCGAGGTGATGCGCGACGAGGTCATGCGCCTTGTGCCCGTATTGCGCGACGGCGGGTTCATCCCGAGCTGCGACCACGGCGTGCCGCCCGACATCTCCTGGCCGACGTTCATCGAATACACGCGGCTGCTCGCAGAGCTGCAGGGATGGGTGTGACGGATTGAAGATTGCAGATTGAAGATTTCGCAACACGGGTTGCAGGTTGCAAGGTTGCAAGTTGAACGTTGCCTTCAACCGCCCGGCAAGCAAACGAGGGATGAGTGAACGATACGCTGCGGCGGTGCCTGGATGACCTGGAGGCGCGGATCGACCCGCAGGAGGAGGCGCGGCTGCTGGCCGAGTGGCAGGCGTTCTCCAGCGGCGCGCTGACGACAGGCGTCTTCTCGCCCCGGCGCAGCCGCGCTATCCCACCCCGTGTCGAGTGGCCCAAGGTGTCCGTCAACGCCGCGCTGGCCGATTACGACGCGATGGCGCTGCAGCAGTTCGGCGGATGCTCCGCCCAGCTTGCCGAGGCCGGCGGCGCGATCCTCAACGTGCGCACCAACTACGGCTCCAGCATCGCGCCGCTCCTGTTCGGGGTGGAGGTCTTCCTCATGGACGAAGACCTGGACACCCTCCCCACGTCACGGCCGCTCAACGACCGGACCGCCATCCGGCGTCTCATTGCCCGAGGCGTGCCCGACCTGCGCACGGGCTACGGCGGACAGATCATGGAGATGGCCGCGCGCTTCCTCGACATCCTGAGCGACTACCCGAACATCGGGCAGCACGTGCGCATCTATCATCCCGACCTGCAGGGGCCGATGGACATCTGCGAGGTCGTCTGGGGCAGCACCATTTTCTACGCGGTGCGGGATGAACCGGGCCTCGTGCACGACCTGCTGGCGCTGGCGGTTGAAACCTACACTGCGTTCCTGCGCGCCTGGGAGCGCATCGTGCCCTTCGATCCCGACGGCAACACCCACTGGGGCTTCTACCACCGCGGCAACATCATGCTGCGCGATGATTCGGCCATGAACTTCTCCCCACGCATGTTCGAGGAGTTCATCGGGCCATACGACCAGCGGCTGCTGGACGAGTTCGGCGGCGGAGCCATCCACTTCTGCGGCAAGGGCGACCACTATATCGCGGCGATGGCGCAGTTGCGCGGTCTGCATGCGATCAACCTGTCGCAGCCAGAGCTGAACAACATGGAGCACGTCTACCGCCACACCGTGGACCGCAGCATCAAGCTGCTCGGCCTGCAGCGCGCGGCCGCGGACGCCGCGCTCGCCGCAGGCCGCGACCTGCGCGGGCAGGTCCATTGCTGGTGACGGGCATGAGCACGAGCGGCTTCGAGTTCCTCGACCCCGGTCCGCTGAGCGATGGGGACCTGGAGCTGGCGCTGTCGCAGCGGATGCCGGCCTCGGGCTCCTGGTCCCCCGCCTACCGCTTTCTCATGAAGATTCAGAGCCCGCGCATTGCAGTGGGCCGCATCGACCTGCGCATCGGCAACACCGAACACATCGTGCGCTACGCGGGCCACATCGGCTACAACGTCGAGCCGGCTTATCGCGGGCATCACTATGCGGCGCGCTCGGTGCGCCTGTTGCTGCCGCTCGCGCGCAACCACGGGCTGAAGACGCTGTGGATTACCTGCAATCCGGACAATCTCGCATCGCGGCGCACCTGCGAGCTGGCCGGCGCGGAGTTCGTCGAGATCGTCGACCTGCCGCCCAACACCGACATGTACGTGCGCGGAGAGCGCCAGAAATGTCGCTATCGGATCGAGCTCGAATAGCGCTTTCGCGTGCTCCCTTTATTCTGTGGTTGCACCTGAAGGAGGATTCACCATGCAGACACCGTTCAATGGGCTCGGCATGAGCCTGGGCAACCTGTGGCGCCTCTCGAACGCGCAGACCCGCTCCATCAGCCCGGAAAACCGCAGCGGCGGCAAGGGCGCCGGAGCGATGGATACGGACGGCACCGCGGCCAGCAGCGCGCGTGACCTCGGCCCCGGCTGGAAGATTTCGCCCTTCCTCCACATGGCCCCGCAAGAGACCGTCACCCTGGCCGACATCGAGGGGCCGGGCGCGATCCAGCACATCTGGATCACCGGCTCCTGCATCCAGAAGTATCGCCGCCTGACCATCCTGCGCATCTACTGGGACGACGAGACGACGCCCGCGGTCGAGTGCCCGGTCGGCGACTTCTTCGCGGCGGGCTGGGGCGGCTACGCCCAGGTCAGCTCGCTGCCGGTTGCGGTCAACCCGAACTGCGGGTTCAACTGCTACTGGGAGATGCCCTTCCGGCGGCGCTGCCGCATCACGCTGGAGAACCTGGCCGACGAGCGGACAAGCTGCTACTACCAGACCGATTACACGCTGACCGATGTGCCGGAGGACGCGGCCTACTTCCACGCGCAGTTTCGCCGCGTCAACCCGCTGCCCTACAAGGACGTCTACACGATCCTCGACGGCGTGCGCGGCGCAGGCCAGTACATCGGCACGTACCTCGCGGTCGGCGTGACGAACACCGGCTGGTGGGGCGAGGGCGAGATCAAGTTCTACCTCGACGGCGACGGCGAGTACCCCACCATCTGCGGGACGGGCACCGAGGATTACTTCGGCGGCTCGTACAACTGGGACGTCAACGGGCAGTACGAGACCTACACCACGCCGTTCCTCGGAATGCACCAGGTCGTGCGGCCCGACGGCACATACCGCTCGCAGACGCGCTTTGCCATGTACCGCTGGCACGTCCACGACCCGATCCGCTTCCACCACGACCTGCGCGTGACCATCCAGGCGCTTGGCTGGCGCATGGGCGGCCGCTACCTGCCGCTCCAGCCGGACATGGCATCCGTCGCCTACTGGTACCAGACGTTGCCCGCCGCCCCGTTCCCGCCCCTGCTGGACCGGGATGGATTGGAAATCATCTGATATAGGCTCGTAGTAGGCGCATTAGCACCCTTCTCGCACGCGCCGGCGCCAGAGCGCCTACTACAAACCGGAGGTGGAGATGCCGACAGACGCCCGCTTGCTCGCACGTTGCGATCTCGTATACGAGTTCGCGTCCCAACAACTTCGTCACCTGATCGAAACCTACCCCGACCGCTTTCCCATGTACACCGTGCAGGGCAAGTGGATTCACAGCGGCGAGGCGTGGACGAACTGGTGTGAAGGTTTCCTGGGCGGCCAACTCTGGTTGCTATACGAACACACGGGTAACGGCTATTGGCGCGAGCGCGCCGAGCACTACTCGCGGCTCGTCGAGCACCGCAAGACGGACCGCACCGTCCATGACCTGGGCTTCCTCTTCTGGTCGACCTGGAAACGCTGGTACGACCTGACCGGGGATCCGGCTATCGAGCAGGTCATCATCGATGCGGGCCGGACGCTGAGTCTGCGCTTCAAGGAGCGGGGCCGCTACCTGCGCTCGTTCGTGGCAGACGAGAGCCTGTTCATCGACATCATGATGAACGTGGGCATCATTTTCTATGCCGCGCAGCGGACGAACGACCCTGCCCTCCTGCGCATCGCCACCGAGCACTGCCTCACTACACGCAAGTACCTCGTTCGAGGCGACGGTTCCACCGCGCATGAGGGCCTGTTCAACCTCGAAACCGGCGAGTTCATCCGGCAGAGCACCCACCAGGGCTGGCGCGATGATTCCTCGTGGGCGCGCGGCCTGTGCTGGGCGCTTTACGGGTTTGGCACCGTGTACGGTTTCACCCGCGACGCCCGGTTCCTGCGCACTGCGGAGATGTGTGCCGACTTCTACATCGAGCGCACCCCGGCCCACGGCGTGCCGCCCAACGACTGGGACGAGCCTGACCCTGCGCTGCCCTACGAGAGCTCCGCCGCAGCCATCGCGGCCAGCGGGCTGCTCAACCTGGCGAAGCTGACCGGCGACCCGGCGCACGGCGCACACTACCGGGCCTACGCCCTGCGCATCATCGAAACGCTTACCGGGCCGGAATTCCTGGCCACCGAGACGCCGGGCTGGGAGGGCATCCTCAAGCACGGCATGTACCACCAGCGCAAGGGCCTGGGCGTGGACGAGAGCGTGATGTGGGGCGAGTACTTCTTCCTCGAGGCGGTCGGGAAGGTGCTCCATGGCGCCTGATGCAGGAGTGGCCCTGGTCACGGGCGCAAGCCGGGGCATCGGCCGGGGCATTGCGTTGGCGCTGGCCGCACGCGGCTGGAGCGTCGTGGTCAACTACCGGGGCAACACGGAAGCCGCGGACGCAACCCGCCAGGCGGTCGAGTCCGCAGGCGCCGCGTGCCTGCTCGTCCAGGCGGACGTCGCAACTGCACACGATCGTGCGCAGTTGCTTACTGAGACACTGGCTCGCTTCGGCCGCATCGACCTGTTGGTCAACAACGCGGGCATGGCCCCCCGGCAGCGCGTCGACCTGCTGGAGGTGAGCGAGGCCAGCTACGACGAGGTGATGGCCGTCAACCTGAAGGGACCGTTCTTCCTCGCGCAGGCGATCGCCCGGCAGATGCTGATGCAACCTGTGGGTGCCGTCCCGTCGCGCATCATCAATATCGGCTCCATCAGCGCGTACACGGCGAGCATCAACCGGGCCGAATATTGCATCTCCAAGGCCGGCGTTGCCATGCTGACCGCGCTCCTGGCCGACCGGCTGGCGAAGCACGGCATCGGCGTGTACGAGCTGCGGCCCGGCATCATCGACACGGACATGACCGGGCCCGCAAAGGCGAAATACGACCGGCTCATCGGCGAGGGGCTGACGCCCATCCGCCGCTGGGGCACGCCAGAGGACGTCGGTCAGGCAGTCGCCGCCATTGCGGAGGGCTACCTGGACTTCTCCACCGGCGAGGTCATCAACGTGGACGGCGGCTTCCACCTGCGCCGGCTATAAAGGGAAATACACATGGCATATCGACGCGTTGCACAGCTCCGCCGGTCCGCAGAGCTGGCAGAGTACCTTGCAGAACTGGGCATCGACATCCCCTTCGACGAGACGCTGGAAACCGGTCCCCAGGCACCCCTCGCGCAACCGTACCGGCTGCCGAACGGGTTCACAGTCGGCAACCGGTTCGCGGTGCTGCCGATGGAGGGGTGGGACGGCACGCCGGACGGCGCGCCGTCGGAGCTCACGCTGCGGCGGTGGCGGCGCTTCGGACAGAGCGGCGCGAAGCTCATCTTCGGAGGCGAGGCCGTGGCTGTGCGGCATGACGGCCGCGCGAATCCGAACCAGTTGCTTATCAACGAGGCAAACCTGTCCGCGCTGGCCGCCCTGCGCGAAGCGCTGGTCGCAGAACATGCAGCCGCGCACGGGCGAACCGATGACCTGCTCATCGGCCTCCAGCTTACCCACTCGGGCCGCTTCGCCCGGCCCAACGGCAAGCAGCTCGAGCCCGCCATCCTGTACCACCACCCGCTGCTCGACCGGAAGTTCCGCATCCCGCCCGACTATCCGCTGCTCAGCGACGATGACATCGCCCGCCTCATCGAGGACTTCGCGCGCGCAGCCGCGCTGGCCGAGCGTGCCGGGTTCGCATTCGTCGATCTCAAGCACTGCCACGGCTATCTGGGCCACGAATTCCTCAGCGCGATCAACCGGCCCGGCCGCTACGGCGGCAGCTTCGAGAACCGCACGCGATTCCTGCGGGAGGCGGCCGCCGCGGTGCACGCGAGTGCGCCGGGGCTGGATATCGCGGTGCGCGTCAGCGCATTCGACCTTATCCCCTTCAAGCCGGGCCCGGATGGCACGGGCGTACCCGACTGGCCGGATGACGGGCCAGAGGCGGGCTACCGTCACGCGTTCGGCGGCGACGGCACCGGCCTCGGGCTGAACCTTGCCGAACCGAAACGCTTCCTGGACCTGCTGGCGGACCTCGGCATCCACCTCGTCTGCATCACGGGCGGCAGCCCGTACTACAACCCGCACATCCAGCGACCCGCGCTCTTCCCGCCCTCGGACGGCTACCAGCCGCCGGAAGATCCCCTGGTGGGGGTCGCCCGGCAGATTCAGGTCACCGCGGAACTCAAGCGTCACCGCCCCGACCTCGCGTTCGTCGGATCCGGGCTCACCTACCTGCAGGAGTGGCTGCCGCGCGTGGGCCAGCGACTCGTGCGCGACGGCATGACCGATTTCATCGGACTGGGCCGCATGGTGCTCGCCTACCCGCAGATGCCCGCGGACGCGCTCGCGGGCCGGCCGCTCGACCGCAAACACATCTGCCGGACGTTCTCGGACTGCACCACCGCGCCGCGCAACCACATGGTCTCCGGCTGCTACCCGCTGGACGAGTTCTACAAGGCGCGGCCCGAGGCGGAGCAACTCGCGTTATTGAAGAAGGAATAGAACGCTGATGACGCTGATGATCATGATTTACATGATCGTTACAGGAGACTCACAAAAAGGAAAGAGATCATAAAAGATCATGACTATCACCGTCATCAGCGTTCTATTCGTAGGAGGGATTATCCATGGTCGTGACGTATCAGCAGATCAAGCCGGCGGACGCGTGCCGGTACGATGCGGTCTCGCTCGGGGAGGTGATGCTGCGGCTGGACCCGTACGACGTGCCGACCGCACGGGCGCGGGAGATGCGCGTGTTCCAAGGCGGCGGCGAGACCAACGTCGCGTGCGGCCTGGCGTACACCTTCGGGCTGCGCGCCGCCGTGCTCACCGCGCTGGTGGATGACCACGTGGGCGCCAACATCCGCAACCAGTTGCGCGAGGCGGGCGTGGACACAAGCCGGATCATCTGGTTCAATACGAAGAGCGACGGTTCGCGCTTCTCCACCGACGGCAAGGGCACGCTGATGAACGGCATCAACTTCACCTTTGCCGGCAAGGGCGTCATTCCGTCGGACACCCTCTACTACCGCGCGCACACGCCCATCCGCGAGCTGCGGCCCGGCGACTTCGACTGGGCCGCGCTGTTCGGCCGCGAGGGCGTGCGCGTGTTCAACACCGGCGGGATCTACACGCTCATCTCCCCCAGCTCGTCCGAGCTCGCGCTGGAGGCGGTTGAGCAGGCCAACGCGGCCGGCACCTTCGTCTCCGCGGACCTCAACTACCGCTCGAAGGTGGAGCCGAACAAGGCACGGGCCCGCGAGATCAACCGCAGGATCGCGCCGCACATCGGCTTCCTGGTCGGCAACGACAGCGACCTGTCCGATGCGCTGGGGTATGAGACGAAGGCTCCAGCGGAGGCAACTTACGAGGCGTGGAGCG
>JAKPQT010000049.1 GCA_029555885.1 Chloroflexota bacterium
TACTTCGCGCAGGTCGAGGCCAGCCTGATCATCGCGGCCGTCGCGCAGCGTTACCGCCTGCGTCCGGTCGAGGGCCATCCGGTCGTGGTCGAGCCGAGCGTCACGCTCAGGCCGAAGCATGGGTTGATGATGCGATTGGAGAGGCGTGCATAGCTCACGCCAAGACGCTAAGAACGTAAAGCAAGTTATTTTACAGCGGACTTGGCGTCTTTGCCTGAGCTTCTCGCGTGGGGCAAAACGTCAGATGTTCCGTCCAGGCGATGATCTCTGCTTGCGGCGCGGGGCTCACGTCACGGCTGGTCGAACATGACGCGGATGCCCTGCGCGGCCAGTTCGACCGTGCGGGCAATGCGTTTGGCGCGCGTCTCGGGCCGCTTGGCCGTCTGGATGAAGTACAGGATGCCCCGCTTCACCGACGCGCTGAAGCCGTCCCAATGCTCCTGCGCCGCCGGCGTCGCCTCCAGCGCGGCGCGGAAGTCCTCCGGCAGCTCCAGCGCAGCGATTGCATCGTAGGCGGTCCACGTCCCGTTCTGTTTCGCAACCTCGATCACGGCCAAGCCCGCCGGGGTCATCAACCCCTGCTCGATCAGCCGCGCCACCCGCTCCTTGTTGCTCTTTGACCAGACGCTCGTCGGCTTGCGCGGGGTGAAGACCTGGCGGAAGCGCGTTTCATCCAGGGGGTTCATCTTGCTGTCGATCCAGCCGAAACACAGCGCTTCTTCGACCGCTTCCACATAGGTGACGCTGGGCTCGGGGTTGTTCTTCTTGTGGATGACCAGCCAGACGCCGGGCGAGCTTGCGTGGTTGGCGGCCAGCCACGCGCGCCAGTCTGCGCGGGTGCCGGCAGTCACCGTTTCGAAGGAGTCAACGCCTTTCGCCATTGGCTGCTTTTCCTTGAGCGAAGATGAGGCTCACGCAAAGTCGCAAAGACCGCAAAGAGGCAGGATCTCTCTTCATGTGCATTCACTCTGCGTTCTCAACGTCTTTGCGTGAGCTTCTTCCTCCGGTCAGAACGTCTGGTGCTCCGTGCGCGCGATAATCTCCTCTTGCAGCGCGAGGCTGAGGTCGCAGAAGTAGTCGCTGTAGCCTGCGACGCGCACGATCAGGTCGCGGTACTGCTCCGGGTTCTGCTGCGCCTTGCGGAGCGTCGCGGTATCCACGACGTTGAACTGGATGTGATGCCCGTCCAGCCGGAAGTAGGTGCGCATCAACTGGACCAGGTTGTCCAGGCCCATGTCCCCGGCCAACAGCCCGGGTGTGAACTTCTGGTTGAGCAGCGTGCCGCCTGTGCGGATATGGTCCATCTTTGCCGCAGAGCGCAGCACTGCGGTCGGCCCGCAGCGGTCCGCACCCTGGACGGGTGAGATGCCCTCTGACACGGGCTTGCCCGCGTGCCGCCCGTCGGGCGAGGCGATCATCACCGAGCCGAAATAGACGTGGCACGTCGTCGGCAGCAGGTTGATGTGATACTCGCCGCCCTTCGTGTTCCGCCGCCCGTCCACCGCCGCGTAGTACGACTCGAAGATGGCCCGCATGATGCCGTCCGCGTAGTCGTCGTCGTTGCCGTAGCGCGGCGTGCGGTTGACGAGCAGCAGCCGCTCGCGCTCGTACCCCTCGAAATCGCGATCGAGCATTGCCAGCAGATCCGCCATCGTTAGCGCACCCGTGTCATAGACGTGGTACCTGACCGCGGCCATGGCGTCGGTGAGCGTGCCGAGGCCGACCCCCTGGATGTAGCTGGTGTTGTAGCGTGCGCCGCCATCATGATAGTCCCGCCCCGTTGCGATGCAGTCGTCGATCAACAGGGAGAGGAACGGCGACGGCATGTAGCGCGCATAGAGCCGCTCGATGACGTTGTTCCCGCGCACCTTAACGTCCACGAAGTAGGCAAGCTGCGCCCGATATGCCTCGAACACCTCGTCGAACGACGCGAACTGTGTCGCGTCGCCGGTCTGCGGGCCGAGTTGGACGTCCGTGCGCGGGTCCCGCCCGTTGTGCAGCGCCAGCTCGTAAATCTTCGGCAGGTTCAGGTAGCCGGTGAGGTTGTAGTTCTCCTTGCCGAACGCGCCCACCTCGACGCAGCCGCTGGAGCCGCCGCAGCGCGCGTCCACGAGGGACTTGCCCGCGCGCACCAGCTCCTGCACGATCACATCATGGTTGAACGCGGACGGCTGGCCGAAGCCGGTGCGGATAATCTGCGCGGCGCGCTTCAGAAACCGGTCAGGATTCTTCTTGCTGACCTGGATGGACGAGGACGGCTGGAGCAGGCGCATTTCCTCGATGACGTCGAGCAGCAGGTAGCTGACCTCGTTGACGCCGTCCGACCCGTCCGGCTTGACCCCGCCGACGTTGATCTGCGCAAAGTCGGTGTAGGTGCCGCTCTCGGCCGCGGTGACGCCGACCTTCGGCGGCGCGGGCTGGTTGTTGAACTTGATCCAGAAGCACTGCAACAGCTCCTCGGCGGACTCGCGCGTCAGCGTCCCGTCGGCCAGCCCGCGACGG
>JAKPQT010000461.1 GCA_029555885.1 Chloroflexota bacterium
GTCACCGTACGGGCCGTGGTTAGCCGAATTCACCGCATACGAATCATCGTAGTACGGGCTCGCATGGCGAAACACGACCGCGATGAAGCGCGGGGCCGCGTCCGAGAGCCAGAACTGGCCGAAGGCGTTCGTGGGCGTGAACCCCATGGCCGCGCTCGCGCTGGGGAAGTGGCCCTGGATGTAGATCACTGGGTAGTGCACGTCCGCATTAGCGGGATCATCGTAGCCCGCGGGCAGCAGGACGTTGGCGCCGATGTACATATCCTGGCCCCAGAACGCGGAAACCAGGTCGCTCTTGATCTTGAAATACTTGACATACTGAGTGTCCACCGGGTTGCCCTGCTCCAGCACGCCGCCTGGCGGGACGGAGTCAGACGGCTGGAGTACCTTGTTCAGCTCAAGGTTGAGGCTGGGGATGCCAGTGCGTCCTACCCGGATGGGGACCACATCGCTGTATGCGTTGCCGGGCGCGCGCCAGATGTTCTGGCCCGATCCGGTGTCCTTGTGCATGTGGAGCACATGGCCATCGGCCCGGTTGAAGGTCGTGTAGACATTCAGAAACGCCTGCACGTAATAGTCGCCCGCCGGGATGTCCGCGAACCTGGGCAGCGGGTAGCCGATCACACCGGATCGACTCGCCAGGTTGACAAACCCGCCGCCGGCCAAGCCCTGGACGTCCATGCCCCAGAAGGGTGTGCCGGTCACGCTGATCTGGTTGCGGGGTTCGGGGCTGCTGGTCCGGCTCAGGATCAGGTACACGCGGCCGGTCACCGGCACTTCGAGGCCGAGGGCCGCGATCTGGTCCGCCGCACCCTGGCTCAGTTTGATCGTAAGGCTGGTGTTGACCTGAGCGGCAAGACTGGCTGCTGCGCTGGATGGGACACCAGGCGTGATGGCCAGCAAGCTCAGGACGACGAGCACGGCCAGCACGCGCCAGCCGGGCCGCACATGGACTTCACGGTTCATGGGTCGGGTTCCTTTCTCTGTTAAGCTGAAAGCGGTGGACAATGAGACACGCCTGATCTGGTGGTTGCACCTCCCTGGTAATGAAGTGAGCAGGACCGGCACGCAGATCGCTGTCCTAGGGGTCGCGTGTGGGCGGATGATGGTGTGGACGGATATAGGAGAAATTGGCAGAAAGCTGCCCGTGGTCATATTATCAGACAGAAGTGTAGACGTCAAGCATATCGCGCGCACTTTCGATGATCCGCGTCACCATTCGCGTATTCGAGATGGCCGCCCCGACCGCCCACCACCCGCGCATCCCGCATTGGAATCCCCGCCCAAACGCGCTATCATACCAGCCGGGGCGGCCGCCAGCGGCGCGCCCTTCCCGCTACAAAATCGCAGATCGCAACGCCCGCGAGGTGTATATGGCGCTTTCGGCCTGGAAGAACCCCCTCTGGCACAGCGAAGAACTGGTCAACCTGGAGGCGCTACGCCAGCAATTGACGCGGCGCGTCGCCATCTTCGTCTGCTGCGCCAGCGGGGTCGCCATCTGGGGCACGCTGCCCTTCGAGCCGTTCCCTCTCGTCATCTTCGGACTGCTGCTGGCGACCTTCGGGTTGGGCCTGGGCGTCCAGCGGCTCATCGCGGTCCGGCCCGCGCTCGCGCGTTTCGGCCTGCTATGGGGCCTGACCGGCCTCCACCTGGCCGCCCTGACCCTCCTGCCCGAACCCTGGCTCCCGTTCCTCGGCATCTTGCTGATCTTCCTGGCCGCCCTGCTGCTCCCCAACCACGAGTTCGCGACCGCCGCCATCGTCGGGCTTGCCGCCGCCTGGCTCCATGCTGCGGGCCGGCCCTATCCGCTGGCGGGATTCGTCAGCAGCCTGGTCCTGGCTGCGGGCTGCGCCTAGCTGGTTGCGCGCACCTTGTATACCGCGCTCGCCTGGACCTGGAACACGCAGCAGGAGGCGGACCGACTGCTCGAACAGGCGCGGACCGACCGCGGGGAGCTGAGCCGCACGCTGAAGGCACTCGACCTGGCATATTCCCTGCTCCAGCGAACCCAGGCCGAGCTGGTCTACGCGCGGCGGCAGGCGGAGGAGGCGCGGCAGATGAAGGAGCGCTTCGCCGCAAATATCAGCCATGAGCTGCGCACCCCGCTCAACCTCATCCTGGGGTTCTCCGAGATCATGTACCTGTCGCCGGAAGTCTACGGCGACATGGCCTGGCCTCCCGCGCTGCGCCGGGATGTCTACCAGGTCTACCGCGGCACGCGCCACCTGACCGGCATGATCGACGACGTGCTGGACCTCTCGCGGTTCGAGATGACGAGCTTCACGCTGACCCGCGAGCTGACGCCCCTGACACCGTTCCTGGCTGCCACCGCGGACCTGGCCCGCGACCTCTTCCCTGCCCATCCCGTGCCGGGCAGCGCCGCGGTGCGCTTCGAGGTGGACATCGCCCCAGACTTGCCGGCGGTGGAGATCGACCGCACCCGCATCCGCCAGGTACTGCTCAACCTGCTGAACAACGCGCGCAGCTTCACCGAGCGCGGCCTGGTCCGGCTGGCAGCCGAAGCCCGGCCGGCCGAGGTGCTCGTCACGGTCAGCGACAGCGGGCCGGGCATCCCGCCGGAGAACCTCGAGAATGTGTTCCAGGAGTTCTACCAGGTGGACACCTCCCTGCGCCGCAAGCATCAAGGCATGGGCCTCGGGCTGGCGCTCAGCAAGCGGTTCGTCGAGGCCCACGACGGCCGCATCTGGGCGGAAAACGGTCCGGCCGGGGGAGCCGTCATCCGCTTCACGCTGCCGCTGGCCGTGGAGGCGCCGGCACCGTTGGCCACGCGCGCTACGGCTGGGCCCGCCCTCGCTCGCACGCGGCCCGTGCTGCTGGCCGTCCACACCGATCCTGCGCTGGCCGGGTGGCTGGCCCGCCATCTGCCCGAGTTCGACGTGATTCCCGCTGCTGGCGCTGTGGATGAAGAGGTTCGCCTCTACCACCCGGCTGCGGTGCTCTGCAACACCCCCCCGGCCCTGGACGGCGGCATAGCCGGCAACGATGCGAGCCTGGCCGCGCTGCCGGTACCCGTGATCTCCTGCTCGCTGCCGAGCGAGGCGTGGCTGGCCCGGGACCTGGCCGTCGCCGGCTGCCTGACGAAACCGGTCGCCAGCGCAGAGCTGGTGGCAGCTCTGCGCGCCGCGCTGCCGGCCGGCCGCGGCGAGTCCCACATCCTCATCATCGACGACGACCGTGGCTTCGTGCAATTGATCGAGCGGATCATGCAGAGCCTTCCCGTGCCCTATCGGACCAGCCACGCCTACGGCGGGGCCGCAGGGTTGGCCGCCATGGCCGAGGACCCGCCCGACATCGTCCTGCTCGACCTGATGATGCCCGATGTGGATGGGTTTGCGGTGCTGGCCTGGATGCGCGCGACCCCTGCACTGGCAGGCATCCCGGTGCTCATTCTGACGGCGACCAGTTTTGCGGAGGACGCCCTGCAGCAGCGGGGGAGCCAGATTGTCGTCCGGCGGGGAGATGGCCTGCGGCCCCTGGAGGTGCTGAACTGCGTGCGCGTGCTGGCGTCGACGCTGGAGCCCCGCTACGATGAGAAGTCCGCGCCCGCGCCGCCTACAGCAGGTCGGCCTGGCGCAGTGCAGCCAGCAGCGCTTCCCGGCTGACGGGTTTGGACAGGAAATGCGAGGCCCCGAGCGCCGCGGCCAGCTCGGGATCGTCGAAGACCGAACAGATGATGACCGGGATGCCGCGGGTCTCCGGCTGCGTGCGGAGCGTCTGCAGGACCTCCCAGCCATCCACGTCGGGCATCATTACGTCCAGCACGATTGCGGCCGGCGCGAGCTCGCGCGCCAGGGCCAGGCCCGCGGGGCCATCCCCGGCCGCCACGACGTGGAGGTCCAGCCCGGTCAGATAGCGATCGAGCAATTGCGCCAGGCCCTCATCGTCATCGATCACCAGCAGGGCAGAGCGGCACGCGGGCAGCGTCAGCGACAGGACCTCCCGGCCGTCTTTCTCTGCGCTCCACGCAACCCGCCACCCGAGCTGGTCGAGCAGCCGAGCCGCGGCTAAGCCGAGCGCGGCCGGCGGGAGCTGATCCGCGAGGGGCGTGTACGCGCACGTGAGGATCGACCCTTCGGCCGCGGTGCTCAGCCTAACCTGCAGGGCGCCCCGCCCCGCGCGCTGCAGCGCGGCCGTGAGCGCGCTGACTACGGCCTGGTGCGCGAGCAGGGGATCGCAGCGCACCGTCGCCGCGGGGCCGTCCGCCGTGAACTCCAGGCGCACTTCCCGCTGCGCGGCCAGGCCCTCGACCACCTTCTGCCCGCGCTCGACGAGCGCCTGGAGGTCCACCGCCCGCGGGTGTTCCGCGAGGCGCGGCCCACCCGCCGCAGCGCTGGGTGTGAGACGGCTCGCCAGCTCTGTCGCTACCTGCTCTTCGCCCGTCCGCAGCTCCCGGTAGATCTGGCGAGCGGACAGGCCCAGCTCTCGCGCGGTCTCCTCGACCGTCAGCCCTTCGACATAGTGCAGGTGCAGGACGTTGAAGATGCGCGCGTCGGTCGCGTGCACCGGCGTGCCGGGACCGGGGCTCAGGGCCTCGACCGCCGTCAGCAGCGCGCGGCGGAGCCCCTGCCCGCCGAGTGCAGCAGCGTGCGCCGGGTCCTGCCCGGGCAACTGCGCGAGGGGATGGCGTTCCAGCGCCGGGAAGTCATAGAGATGTTCGAGGGCCTGGCGAACCAGCTTCAGCCACGCCTCGGCCTCCTGTTCTGCGGGGGCAGATGGCAGGGCAGGCGGGTCGGTCTTCGACTCGCGTGGCATATCCATGTCACCTTTCTGACAAAAATCGATGGCTTTCGACCGCCGGCCGCGCTACAATACCATATAATCACCCGAGCGTCTATGGCAACCCGCCTGCCCCGCCGTAGTGCAAAACTGCCGGCTGTGGTCTAGCCCCTCGTGGGCGTCCGAAGACGGAGAGGAGGTGCAAGGCTGCATCACTTCGTGCATTCGCCCCGGTCACTTTTGTCGCCTTTTCATAGCCCTGTCCCAATCGCGTCATGCCCTGACCATTGCCTGCTTACAGCAGCCATGCTTCTGAGGAGGATTTCCCATGAAAGCTGATCCCAAGTTGACCCGTCGCGATTTCCTGCGTGCTGCCGGCGTCACCGTGGCCAGCGGTGCGCTTGCTGCCTGCGCGCCGCCCGCGGTTGCTCCGGCCGAGCCCGCGAGCACCGGGGGTGAGGCGCCTGCCGCAGCGCCGGCCGCTGGCCAACCCATCACGCTCGTGCACTGGCAGCATCACTCGCCCAGCCGCGCGCAGACGGTCGAGCAGTTCAAGGCACGCTTCGAGGACGAGCGCGAGAATGTCACGATCGATTTCCAGTCGATCCCCTGGGCCGACTACTGGGGCAAACTCGCCTCGGCCATCGCGGCCGGCAAAGGCTCTGCCCCGGATGTCTTCCAGATCCCAATGGGCCTGGTCGAAGAGTACGTGGCAGGCGGCAACCTGGTGCCGGTTGATGAACTCGTCGTCTCATCCGAGACGATTGCGAACAGCTACCTGCCGTGGACCGTCCAGCGCGGCAAGAAAGGCAACGAGTACTACGGCCTGCCGCTGGATGTTCAGACCCTGCTCATCTATCGCAACAACGCCCTGTTCGAGGAGGCCGGCCTGGACGTCAAGAAGCCCTTCGATGGATTCGAGGACTTCACGGCCATCGCCGCGCAGTTGACCAAGAAGGCCGGCGATGTCACCGACCAGATCGGCGTCGACACCGGCTACTACTCCGCCTGGATGACCATGTTGTTCCAGCAGTTCCTCCAGCGCGAGCAGAACGGCAAGCCGTGGGTCGATCCCGACAAACACGTACTCGTCTGGCCCGACTACCCGGAGATCTTCGAAGCCTTCGAGTGGTTCTGCAAGCTCTCCGCGGAGAGCGACGACAGCGCGTTCCTGACCGGCCAGGATCGCTTCGCGCTGGGCAAGGCGGGCATGATGCTCGGTCACCCGGTGTCGCGCGGCTCCCTCAAGGCGACCGCGCCCGAGCTGGTATACACCATCAGCGAGTTCCCGGTTCGCAAGCCGGGACAGCAGCCCTACACGGCCGGCTCACACTGGATGTGGGTCGTCGGCAAGTGGGCGCCCGACACGAAGATGGCCTGGAACTGGGTCTACTTCTGTACGAACAAACCGTCTCAACTCGTCTGGAGCGACGTTGGCGGCGACCTGCCCAGCCACCAGGACCTGGTCGACGATCCTCGCTTCCGCAAGGACGAAAACGCCGTGGTGGTCATGGAATCGCTAAAGTACGCCTCGCCGTGGGAGTGGATCGGCTGGGCCGAATGGGTGAAGGAGACGGGTGACGCGCGTGACCGCGTGGTCATCGGCGGTGAAGACACCAAGACCTCCTTCAACACGATGGTCGAGAATCTGAACAAGGTGATCGAGACGCATACAGTAAAGGCATAACCTGGCGCCTCCAGAGGCCGGGTTTCTTTAAAGGAGACCCGGCCTCTGACCAGGCACAAGGAGGAGCACACATGGCGACCCTGGCGCCCTCATCGCAACAGGTTAAGAAACGCCGGTGGAGTCCTGAGCGCCGCCGCGAGACCCTGTGGGCCTATGCCTTCCTCAGCCCGGCCTTCTTCTTCCTGCTGGCCCTGATCCTGTTCCCGATCATTCTTGCGTTCTGGATGAGCCTGCATGATTGGAGCCTCATCCCGCGTGACTTCCCCTTTATCGGCATCGAAAACTACATCGAGGCCGTGCAGGACAAACTGACCGTTAAGAGCCTGCGCAATACCTTGATCTACACCATCGGCGCGGTGCCGGTAGGCATGATTATCTCGCTGGTCCTGGCGATGATTATGAACCAGGAGAAGCTCCCCTTCCGCACGGCGTTCCGGACGGCCTACTTCATCCCGGTCATTACATCGTGGGTGGCGGTTTCTTTCGTCTGGGTCTGGATGTTCGAGCCGCGCTACGGGGCGGTCAATACCTTCCTCGGCTGGTTGGGCGTCCACGGCCCCACGTGGCTCGCCTCGCCCTACTGGGCTCTGCCCGCCATCATCATCGTATCCATCTGGAAGGGCCTGGGCTATAACATGGTCATCTTCCTGGCGGGCCTCCAGGGCATCCCGCGCGAGCTCGTGGAGGCCGCCCGCATCGATGGCGCCAATCGCTGGCAGGTGTTCCGTTCGATCACCTTCCCGTTGCTCAACCCCACCGTGGTGTTCATCACCGTGACCGCGGTGATCGGCTCGCTCCAGGTGTTCACGCCGGCCGTCATCATGACCACGCGGCAGGGCGAGGCCGGCGGGCCCATCGACTCGACGCGCGTGATGGTGTATCACATCTACTCCACGGCGTTTCGCTACAACCGGCTGGGCTACGGCGCAGCACTGGCATTCCTGCTGTTCGCCCTGATTCTGATCGTCACGCTGGTCCAACTGCGGCTGACCCAGCGCGATATCGAGTATTAGAGAGCGAGGTGCGATCATGGCCCAGGCTACCGCAACCCTTCCTGCTGCCTCCCGCGTACGACGCCGTCTGCACATCGGCCAGATCATCAGCATGCTCCTGGGGCTGTTCATCCTGCTCGTCGGGGCCGTCTGGATGCTGTTGCCCCTGGTCTGGATGATCTCGGCGTCGCTGATGCCCTTGTCCGAGGTCATCAAGGTGCCGCCGGTCTGGTTTGCGCCCGCGAAATACTCGCTCGCGAACTATGTCGAAGTGCTGGGCCGGATCGGGTTCACCCTGTTCTTCCGCAACAGCGTTTTCGTGGCCGTGGCGATCACCGCCGCGCAGTTGCTCACGAGCTGCATGGCCGGCTTTGCCTTCGCGCGCTATAACTTCCCCGGCCGCACGGCCATCTTCGTCATCATCCTCTCCACAATGATGATCCCGTTCCAGGTCATCATGATCCCCCTCTTCATCATGATGGCCCGGCTGCACATGGTCAACACCTATTGGGGCCTGATCATCCCGGCCGTCGTGTCGCCCTACGGCATCTTCATGATGCGCCAGTTCATGCTCGGGGTGCCCAAGGCGCTCCTCGAAGCCGCCCGGATCGACGGCGCATCGGAGCCTTACATTTTCGTGCGCATCATGCTCCCGCTCTGCAAGCCGGCCATTGCCACCCTCGCCATCTTCACCTTCCTGGGCAGTTGGGACAACTTCCTCTGGCCGCTCATCATCACCAACAGCAAGCAGTTGTGGACGCTACCGATTGCCATGTCCCGCTTTACCGAGCAGTACATCAGCCAGACCCACCTGCAGATGGCCGGGGCCAGCATTATGTTCATCCCGGTGCTGATCGTGTTCCTGCTGATGCAGCGCAACTTCATCGAGGGAATTGCCCTGACCGGCCTGAAAGGATAAGCGCTCATGATGACTTCACGCCAGCGCCTGCTCGCCACCCTGCGCCACGAGACCCCGGACCGCTATAGCTGGGCGCCGCTTCTGGATGACTACTTCATGAAGAGCCTCCCGCCGGAGCAGGCCGAAGCCGGCGTCCCGGCCTTCCTGCGCAGCATCGGCGCGGACATCCTCCTGCGTCACAGCCCCTACTGCGCGGTGGCCGCGGAAGGCGTCACCGTGGAGGAGCAGCGGGACGGCGACAGGATCAGGCGCCGGATCATCACGCCGGTGGGGACTATCACCGAGGACAGCCTCCATATCTCGGGCGCCGAGACGGATTTCATTACCGAGCCGTTCATCAAGGCGCCGCAAGACTATGACACGGTCTGCTTCGTGCTGCGGCGCCAGCGCATCACGCCCGACTACGCGACTGCCCAACGCACCGTCGACGAAATCGACGAGGACGGCCTGGTGACCATCGACGCGGGCGCACCGCCGCTGACCGCGTTCTTCCGCTACCTCTCGCAGGAACAGGTCATCTACGACTCCCACGATCACCCGGAGCGGCTCGATCAACTGGCCGCGGCGGTGCACGAGCACCAGCTTGCCATGTGCCGAACCGCGGCCGCGGCCCCGGCGGAGGTCGTCATCGCCTACTCCGCGGACATCACCACCCGCCTGATCTCCCCGCGGCTGTTCGAGCGCTATGCGCTCCCTTACCTCCAGGAATACGCAGCCATCCTGCACACAGCGGGCAAGCTGTTCATCATCCACACCTGCGGCGATGTGCGCGCCCTGCTGCCGATGATGCGGCGGTCGGGCATCGATGGCATCGACTCGCTGAGCGAGCCGCCGCTCGGCAACACGCCCTTCGAGGTGGCGATGGCAGAGCTGGGCGATGGCGTCTGCCTCATCGGCGGGGTCAGTCCCATCGTGCTCGCGAACGGCGCCCCCGCGCAGGTGCGCGAGCACGTGCTCGACCTGTTCGGCCGCGTCCCGCACCGGCGCAACCTGCTGCTCTGCACCAGCGATGCCACAGCTTTCGGTACGCCAGTCGAAAACCTGCGTGCGGTGGCCGACCTGGTCAAGGAGTACGCGTGACGCTCCCCGGGGAGGATCCCATGCGCCCCACCCTGCCCACGCCCACGGCCGGCCGGCCCCTGGCCGAGGTCATCGCGCGGCTGGCCCGGCACGACGCGGTCGACGGCCTGCTGCTCATCGGCTCGACGGGCCGCGAGCTGCTCAACCCGGCCAGCGACTACGACCTGGTCCTCGTGCTGAACCGCGCGCCCCTGCCCCTGCGCGTTGCGCTGACCTACATCGACGGCCGGCTGGCCGACATCATCTTCGTGGATGCCGCCGAGCTGGCAGCATTCACTGGCGACCAGCCGGCCGCCGGCTCCGTCGTTTGGGGCGAGGCCGCGCTGGCGCGCTGGCTGCGAGGCGGCACGATCGCTTATGACAACACGGGCCGGTTGGCAACCGCGCAAGCCGCAGCCCGCGCGCGCCCGCCGGAGCCGACCGACGAAGGCGGGCGGTTCTCCGCCTGGTTCAGCATCAACTACAACCTGCGCCAGAACCTGCGCATGGCCGCGTCGGGCGATGAGACCTACCTGACTGCCTTGGATATCCGCCTGCTTTACTGCCTCTCCGACTGCTGGTGGCACTACTTCCTGCTGCGCGGGCTGCCGGAGCGCGGGGAGAAGGCCCAGGTGCGCTATCTGGAGGCGCACGATCCCCCCTACCTCGCACTGTTCCGCCGATGCCTGGCCGAAGGAAACCGTGAGCGGCGCTTCGCCCTCTATCGAGAACTGGCCGGGCTCACCGTCGCGCCGGCCGGCGGCCTGTGGGCGGACGATGCGACCAGCGTCCTGCCTGAGACGAGCGGCGCCTGGTCCCCCGACGCCCCCGCCCGGGCACTGGCGTTCTGGGAGGAACTGCTGGGGTAGACACACCTGTAGGGGCGAGGCCGGCCACGCAGGACGCGGCCAACGACCAAATATGCCCTGATATCCTGACGGTGGGGCAGGAACTGGGGTATGGGCCGAGCTCGCCCCCGCGTGGCATTCGACGCAACGAACCCACGATGGATGGCCGGTATGTCGTATGGCCGGTGAGGGCAAAGGAAACCCTTAACCTTGCGCCGTCGGCGACGATGAGCCGGGCTACCGAGGAATATGGAATGGTACGGCGCGCGGCGGTTTCCTGTCGCCCTTGATGTTCTGGCCGTTCCGGGCGAGGTGCGGTGGTAGCCAACCTCGCCCGGACATCTTACGCTACTGTACCCTGATGCAGTCGGCGCCCTTGATCGGGGTGCCGCCTGCCTCCGCCTTCAGATTGCCGGTGACGAGCAACGGGAGCGTGGTGTCCACCACCGTCGCCAGCCCGAGGGTCGTCACCACCGCCTGCACATCGAACTTCAGCGTCAGATCCACGTGGCCGTCGCCGTTCAGGTCGTGGCAGCCGCAGAGCTCGCCCGCGAAGGGCGTGCCCACGTCCTCGTAGCTCCAGCGGAGCGGCGCCACGCCGCCCGGCACGCCTTCCAGGGTCAGCCGGATCGAGGCCGGGTCGATCGTGGTCACGTCGAAGTCCGCGGTGCCCAGCACGGCCACCGGCAACACACCCTTGTTCTTGATCTGAAGAGGATTCGGGCAGGAGCCGGGCTTGATATCCACGGCCACATGGATCGGCGGGACACAGACGGCCCGCTCCAGGGCCAGCAAGCCCCAGGTCGTCGAGAGAATGGGGTCGGCCCAGGGATCCCACGGCCAACTGCCGTCCGCGTTCTGCGTGGCCAGGAGGTGCGTGGACATCGCATCGAACCAATCGGTCTCCGGCGTTCCGTCGCCGTCGAGGTCGAGCAGATCGATGCCGTAGGCCTCCAGCCCCTTCATCATGGCAAACATCGCCTGGCGATGGTCGAGCCAGCCGGTGCCGCCGCTGCCCGGATCGGACCAATGGCGCTCGATGTAATCGATCGCATCCTGCACGCGCGGCGCGCCGACGGGATCACCGACCAGCGCGAACTCGTAGAGCAAGTTGCCGGTCTTAAGGATATTGACCCAAGCCCAAGACGGGTCGTACCAGGAACCCCCATCGTCCGGGTCGCCGTTCACGTCGTCCTGCATGACGTCGAGCCACGGGCTGAGCTCAGCCTTCACCCAGTCGGGGATCGCCAGCCCGAAACCGCACGGCGGCAGGGCCGCGGCATATCCCAGGCCCAGCGTGACATAGCCGGAGTTGGAGTTGTCAGAGTCGCAGGCATTGCTGAAGTAGCGCCAGCCGCCCCTGGATGGGCCGCAGCCTTCATCGGTTTGGGCCCAGGCCATAAAGTCGACGGCATCCTGCAGCGTAGCCGCATACAGCTCGGGGTGCTGGGAGGCCGCCAGCGCCATCATTGCCGCAGCCGTGTTGTAGATCTGGTGATAGCCGCACCTGTCGAAATACACGCCTATGCCGTTGCCGTTGGAATCCGGATCGCCGGCAGGCTGTAGGCCGATGGGCTGTTCGAGCCGGAACGTCATGATGAAGGCCAGACCGCCCGCAACCTGTAGGGCATACTCATAGGTCGGGTCCAGGGGATCCAGTCCGAGCTCGAAGGCCCGCGATTCGAACTTGAGCACCGCCAACGCGGTCGAAGCGATGTCGTTGCAGGAGTCGCCGGAGACCCAGGAGCCGTCAGGGAGCTGCTGAGCAGCGAGCCATGCCAGGCCGTGCACAATGCTCTTTTCGATCGGCTCGGGGGGAGCAGCCAAGGTACCGCTTGCGGCCGTAGCACGAGTGGCCGCGCGCGTCAAGAGTTTTTTGATACAGAAGGGCCATTTCTTTTGTGATGTTTCACACAAGGCCAAAAGAGGAGTTGCAGAGGTCGGTACCAGAGACATCTGGAGGCGAAGGAAACCTGCATTCGCGTGTTCGCGATGGCCGCGTCGGCCGCGCCACCACCCGCGCCAACCCACATTGAAATCCCCGCCCAAACGCGCTATCATAGTCCTCAGGCACCTTGCCCTGCCGGCGGATTGCCGGCCCGCCCCACCACCCGCCACGGGCGGGAAACGGAGAACCCACAAGATGCCCGCTGATTGGACGTCTGAGCTCGACCTCGACAACCTCGTGCCCTACACCCACCCCTCCGCCGCGTGGAGCGCGCGGCACTCGAACCTTGCGCTCTGCTGGGAGCAGCCCGCAGAGACAGGCTTGCAGCGGCTGCAGGCCCTGCAGGGCTGGGGCGGCACGCCCGTGACCCTGCACCTGCTCGAATGGCAGCTCTTCGAGGATGGCGCCGCGCTCCCCCTGGCGCTGGCCGCGCGCAACTACCGCCCCGACATCGTGACCGAGGTGGACGCCGGCCCAGACCTCGCGTTGACGGTCACCGCGGCCTGGCCCGTCCGCAATGCCCTGGCCGTCCGGTGCGAGGTGCGCAACCTGGCCCCCGCGAAGCGGCGGCTGACGCTGGTGTTCGACTATCCGGGCCGCGACGTCCCGCCGGACTGGCAGGGCGTCTACCCGCTGGGGCAGAGCGACGGCTTCCGCCACCTGCAGCCGGGCGTCTGCGTCAGCCTCGACGACGAAGCGCCGGGCTGCTGGTCCACCCTCTTCATCCACCAGGAACACGGCCACAACATCGGCTGGGTCCGCGACTATGTGGCCGGGCTGCCCCAGGCCACGCTGGAGCTGGTCTGCCTGGCCGACCTGCACCCGCGCGACCTGACGATCGCGCCGGGCGGCAGCGCGGCCTTCACCGTGGTCATGGGGTTCGGCGGCAACCGCGGCCAGGCCCGCGCCGTCTATCAGGCCGCGCTCGCCGCAACGGCCCCGTCGTGGGACCCGCAGGACGAGACGCGCGCGCTGCGCGCCTTCCTGCAGCGTGCCCCCGCGCCCGCGCCGAAGTATGCCGCCGACCCGGCTTATCTCCGGCTGTATGCCCACGCCCTGACCGCGCTCAACAGCCTGTTCGTGCGCGGAGAGGGCGGCTACACCGGCCACCGGCGCCTCCCCTGGACGACCAAGGATTACCTGGCGATTGCCTTCTTCTGGGACACCAGCTTCAGTTGCCTCGGCGCACGCGAGTTCGATCCCATCATGTGCCAGGAGGCGATCAGTTGTTTCGTGGACAACCCGACCCCGCGCGGCAGCCTGCCGGGCACCCTGTGCGACACGCACCGCGCGGGCGAGGGCCAGGCCCCCATTATGGCTTGGGCCGCCTGGCACGTCTACCGGCGCAGCCGCGACCGGGCCTGGCTGGCGCAGGTCTACCCCGGGCTCGCCGGCTACTGCCGCTACTGGTTCCGCTATCACAGTTCGCCGCGCGGGCTGTCGCAGTACTACAATGCCGCCCAGTGCGGCGACAACGACCCGCGCTGGGACCCGATGTATCACCGGGAGATCGGCAACGAGCCGGTCGCGGGGATCGAGTCGCCGGACCTGAACGCGCTGCACACCGTTGAGATGGCCTGCCTCAGCCGTATGGCCGCGGAGCTGGGGCTGGCCGAGGAGGCCGCGGGGTGGGAGCGCCGTTCCGCGGCCCTGGCGCAGCAGGTGATCGACACGATGTACTTCGCGGACGACAGCATGTTTTACGATGTCAAAGAGAGCACGCACGAGCGGTTCAGCGGGGTCAAGAGCCCCAACATGTTCCTGCCGCTATGGGCCGGCATCCCCCTCCCTGCCGGGGAGGTCGCCCGGGTCATCGAGAGCCACATGCTCAACCCGGACGAGTTCTTCCGCGAGCGCCCGTTCCCCAGCGTCTCCTACGACGACCCGCAATACGACGGCGGCGGCTACTGGCGCGGGCGCATCTGGCCGCATATCGTCTACTGGATGATCCAGGCGCTCTGGCGGCACGGCTATCACGCCGAGGCCGAGCTCACGGCCGACCGGCTCCTTGCCATGTTCCTGCGGACGCCGTGGATTCACGAAAACTACAACTCGGCCACCGGCGAGGGCTGGGATGCCGAGCACCGCATGGGCTTCCCGGACTACAACTGGTCGTGTGCGACCGTCATTGAATTGCTGCTGGAGCGATACAAGGAGCCGCTCATCTGAGCGTCCAACATACGTAAACTTCAGGAGGAGGGAGAATGAACACGCCGCTGCAAGTCGGAGTCATCGGACTGGGCATCCTCGGTGAGCAATACGTCCGCTTCTTCGAGGCGCACCCCCAGGCGCACGTCGCGGCCGTGGCCGATGTCCGGCCCCACGTCGCGGAGCGCATCGGCCAGGCCGCCGCCGCGCCCGCCTTCACCGATTTCCGCGCGATGCTGCGGACGCACGCGCTGGACCTCGTCGCGGTCGCCACCCCGGACCCGTATCACCGGGACCCCGTGGTCGCCGCGCTCGAAGCGGGCGTGCCGAACATCATCCAGGAGAAGCCGCTCGCCACGACGGTCGAGGACGCGCTGGTCATCTGCGAGGCGGTGGAGCGCCGCCGCGCGAAGCTGTTCGTCAACTACGCGAACCGCGCGGCCGCGTACGACATCGCCACGCGCTACGTCATCCAGCAGGGGCTGCTGGGCGAGGTCGTGTACGGCGAAGCCCGGCTCGACGACAACATCATCGTCCCGCTCGGCTTGTGGGGGGAGCGCAGCCGGGAGTGGGCCGCGGGGTCCTCCACCGCGCACTTCCTCCTGAGCCACGTCGTCGACCTGCTGCGCTACTACTTCAGCCCGGCCGAGGTCACCGAGGTCTTCGCCATCACCCAGGCGACCGTGCTCGGCTTCACGCCCGACCTCTACGACGCGTTCCTCACCTTTGACAGCGGGCTGCGGGTACGGGTCAAGGCAGAGTGGATCAAGCACATCGATGAGCTGGTGGAGTTCTACCTCTGCTTCTCGGGGCGGGAGGGCACGCTCATCTGCAACAAGCGCGCGGGCTTCGGCGCGGAGCCGGGCTGGCGCGCCAACCTAGCGGACACGGTGTCTGCGGCCGCGCTGCTGGAACATCGCGCAGCGCTCGACGCGCGGGGGGCGCGCGTCGCGGCGCGGGTGAACCGACCGGAGCCGACGACCGGGCAGCTCTCTGCGAGTGTGGCGCAGCTCCAGCCGAGCCTCGAGGCGCGCGGCCCGTCCGCCGGCGGCCTG
>JAKPQT010000052.1 GCA_029555885.1 Chloroflexota bacterium
CGATCGCGACCGTGAAGCGCTGCTCCGGCTCCGCGTTGCCCGCGCTGTCCAGCGCCGAGACGCCAACCGTGTGCGTGCCATCCCGGTTGACGACGAACGTTGTCCCCGTCTGCCAGGGACCATCGTCGATGCGATAGCGCAAGCTCGCCAGTCCGCTCGTCGCGTCCGTGGCGCTCAGCTCGAACGTCACCGGACTGACGTACCAGCCGCGCGCGCCGGGCGTGCCCGACCTCTTGACGGTCGTGACAGGCGAAGTACCATCGTACCACAGCGCATCCGGCAGGGCAACCGCTGTCCGATGGTCGGCGTTGCCCGCGCCGTCGCGCAGCCAGGCATAGACGGTGTGCTTGCCCTCGCCGGGCACGCGCAGGCCGTACAGCAACTCGCTCGCCGGGTAGAAGGTCCCGTCGGTCGGGCCGGCGGGCGGGCTGTCGAAGCGCACGTAGACCCCGGCGATGCCGGACTGGTCCAGCGGCGCGCGCCACGCCAGATAGAAGGCGTTCTCCTGCTGCCAGCCGGCCGGCCCGGCGGTCAGGTCAGACGGCGCGGGCGGCGCATCCGGGTCGAACCGCAGCGTCGCCTGCCTGAGGGTTTCGAGGTTGCCTGCGATGTCCTCTGCCGCGTACTGCAAGCTGTACTTGCCCGCCGCGTCGAGCGTGAACTGCGCGCTCGCGTTCGTGGTCGTCACCCACTCGCCGCCGTTCAGCCGGTAGCGCAACTGCGCCACACCGGAGTGGGCGTCCTCCGCGCTCAGCACCACTGTAAGCGGCGAGCGATACCAACCAGCCTCACCGGCCAGGCCCTGGATCGTGTGGGTGGTCGTCGGCGGCGTCGCGTCATAGCGCAGGAGCGGCGCGACTGCACGGTTGCGCGGATCAGCGTTGCCGGCCCCGTCACGCAACCAAAGATACAAACGGTGCGCGCCTTCGTCGGGTACGCTCAGATCTCCGATGCGGTTGGTAGCCGGCAGCAGTTCGCCATCCGCCGGGCCTGCCGGCTCCGTGTCCAGCCGGTAGTACACGCCGCTGATGCCGCTGAGGTCGGTGGGATTGGCCCACTGCACCGTGAAGCTGTTGGTGCGGCTCCACGCTTCGGGCGCGGTGGTAACAGCCGTGGGCGCAGCGGGCGCGTTGCGGTCCAGCTTGATCTCCACCGGGAACGAACTCTCGACGTTGCCCGCCTTATCCACCGAGTAAAAGCTGACGCTGTAGATGCCGTTCTCGTTGAGCGCAAATAATGTGCCGGGCAGCCATGCGCCCGCGTTGATGCGGTAGTATGTGGCCGCCACCCCGGACGCGTCATCCGTCGGGACCAACGTGACCGTCACCGGCGACGTATACCAGTTGTTCTGTCCCAGCGTCCCTTCGATCAGATAGGCCGTTGCGGGCGGCTGGACATCGAGCGGAGCGTCGAAAATCTGCACGGCGCTGCGGTTGCCCGCGCCATCCTCCCCGTAGTAAGCCACCTGGTGCTGCCCGCCCACGTCCAACCGAATATGTGTCCCGGCCTGCCACGCGCCGCCGTCGAGCTGATAGTAGGCGGTCGCGGGCGCGGAGATCGCGTCGTTCGCGGCCAGAGTCAGAGTGACGGCCGCCGTGTACCAGCCGGACGGCTGGGGCAGCCGCACGGGGGTAAGGGTCACGGCGGGCGGGGTGAAGTCCACCGGAACCGTCACAACCACCGTCGGCTCTACATTGCCCGCATGATCCTGGGCATAACGCGCAAGCCGGTGAACGCCTTCCGTTGCGATGGTCCGTGCATCAAGCACCTCCCACGGCCCCGCATCCACCTGGCTGTAAATGGCCTCGACGCCTGAGCCTTCGATCCCGTCTGTCGCCGCGAAGGTGACATTGACGGTGCTGGTGTACCAGCCGGACGGTGCAGGCGGCGGCGCCAGCGTCGCGGTGCTGGCCGGCTGCTGCGAGTCGTACCAGAACACCTGCGTATCGACGTTGCGGTTCTCGTGGCTGACGTTGCCCGCCGCATCCTGGAGCCAGATGTAGAGGTCGTGCTTCCCGTCCATCGGCACCGCGATGTCGGTCAGGCTGTTGGCCGCAGGGACGTAGATGCCATCCGTGGGGAAATAGCCGGGCCGGTTGAGCTGGTAATACACGCCGACGATGCCCGACAGGTCGGCGGGGTTCGTCCACTGCTCCCCGAAGCGGTTGACGTTGGTCCAGGTGCGCGCGGGGTTGCCCTTGAGACCGTAGGGCGCAGGGGGCGCCTCCCGGTCCAGGTAGAGCATGCCCATCGTCGCGCTGGTGTGGTCGGCCCGGCCCAACTCGTCCTGTAACCAGACATAGATGGGGTGCGCACCGTCCAGCTCCGGTGCAATGCCGGTGATGGCCCGGTCGGAGGCGACGAAGATGCCATCGTTCGCCGCGGCGGGCGGGGCGTCCAGCTTGTACCATGCGCCGGTCACCGCGCCCAGATCCGGCGGGTTCGTCCACGTAACCGAGAAGTCCGCGACATTGGTCCAGACGGCCGGCGTCACGGCGAGATTCTGCGGCGCGCCGGGCGCGTTGCTGTCGAGAGTGAAGGGGGCATCGCTGGGATCGGCGGTCACGTGGCCCGCCCGATCCACGGCTTCCACCTGCACGAGCACCGTGCTGCTGTCGATGGCCGGCGCGGCCCAGGCATACGCGCCGGTGTGCGGCTGGCCCGCGGCAACGACCGTCCATGCCCCACCGCCGTCATAGGACACGCGCAGAGTGATGGGGTTCGTCGCCAGGCCGACGTTGTCGCTGGCCTGCCACGTGATTGTCTGCGTCTGGCCGCCCGCCCAGACTTCGCCGCCGTTCGGTGCGGTAACGGCGACGACTGGCGCCGTGGTGTCCACGGTGAAATGGCTGCCCGCGCCGGGCGTCTCGACGTGGCCCGCGAGGTCGGTTGCCCGGCTGCGCAGCGCGTAGGTCGTGGCGTCCGTCCAGCCGGGCGGCGTGCCGGTGTAGGTCCACGTCGCGCCGTTGAGCGTTGTCGCGAGCCACTGCTCGCCGGCGGCCCAGCCGGTCCCATGCCAGTACAGGCCGGCCGTCGTATCCTGGATGCTGAGATGGACCGCGCCCACGCCTGCGGTCGCATCGCTGGCGCTGCCCTGGATGGTGGGCACGACCTGCAGGACGGCATCCGCGGCAGGCTGTGAAATCTGCGAGACGGGTGCGATCGTATCGACCGGCACGACGTAAGCCGGGCTGAGTTCCAGCGCGCCGCCAGCCTCCTGGATGCGGTAACGAATCAGGTTGTCGGCCGCGGCATCGGGCCAGCTCAGACCGGTGACGGCAAGCGTCTGCGTCGTGCTGACCGGCCCGCTAACCGTAAGGCCCGCAGCGGTCCAGGCCGACCATGACCCTCCGGCATCCGTGCTCAGGGCGTACTGTGCGGTGGCCGGCAGCAGCCCGGCAGCGGCCTGGGCCGTCACCTGGCTGTCAACGGGCAGGGTCGTGACCCAACCCGCGGGCGCGAAGCCTGTCCAGGTGACCGTGTCAAGCGCGACGGGCGCGAGCGCGCGGGCGGTGAACGTGGCGGCCAACAGCAGCGCCGGCAGCAGCAGCCCGACCAGCAAAAGTCGAGACACGGGCCGCATTCTTCGACTACGTGCGTTGCTGCGCAACGCCCATCCGCTCAGAATGCTCCATACGCCGGCCCGGTCGCTATAGACGGCATCCTGAGCGGGTGGACGGCGCAACGCGGGCGCCGCAGTGCCGCCAGTCGAAGGAGGCGGCTCGTTAATATGGTCGTGGGTGGTGGGCATGCCCAAACCTCAGTAATCGGCAAGTGTGCATGGCGCGGCTGGCCGGGGCAACGCGGCGCGCGGGCGTCAGCCCGCGGCCTCGAACCTGTAACCCAGGCCGCGCGCGGTCAAGATGTAGCGGGGATGATCGGGGTCCGGTTCCAGTTTCGAGCGCAGCCGCCGCACATACACAGCCACCTGATTGGAGTAACCTTCGTAGTCATAGCCCCACACTGTACTCAGTAGCTGTTCGTGCGTCAGCACCCGCCCGTTGTTGCGCATCAGACAGTGGAGCAGCCGGAACTCGATGGGCGTCAGCTCCACCGAGCGGCTGCCGGGCAACAGGACGGTATTATTCACCGGGTCCAGGCGAAAACCTTCGACGCTGAGTTGGCTCTGTGGCTCGCCGAAGGTGAAGGCCTCGGCGCGGCGCAAGACCGAGCGCACCCGGGCCAGCAGTTCCGATGGCTCGAAAGGCTTGGCAAGATAGTCGTCCGCGCCCAGATCCAGCCCGTACACGCGATCGCTGGTCTCGCCCTTGGCTGACAGGATGATGATCGGCAGGGTGGTGCTGCGGCGCAGGTGGCGGGTCACTTCCCAGCCATCCATGCCCGGCATCATCACATCCAAGATCAACAGGTCTGGCGTCTTCTCGTCGATCATCCGCAGCGCGTCGCGGCCGTTGTCGGCGGTAAACACAGTATAGCCTTCCTCTTTGAGCAGGAAGGCTGTCATCTTCAAACTCGGACGATCGTCGTCCACCACCAAGATCCGCATCGCGCCCGGTTTCTCTTCCGCACTCTGTATAGCTGTGGGCACAGGGCCAGAGTCTACGGCTTCATTATACCACTTGTCAGAACGTGCGGCAAAGATTGCGCCCGGTTTCGCGATGCTTCGGGATGAACCACCCGTCATCTCGCATATTTCCTTTCAGAAAGAGACTATCCCACCCTCCATAGGGTAGGCGCGGGATATGAACGCAGTATGAAGGAGATGGCAGGGAAGGTTGACAGTCTTGTAACGCAAGGAAGATGAATAGAACGCTGAGAACGCTGATGGTCATGATGTTCGCTGATTCTATGCTTTATGATTCACAATAATTGAGATCAGCGTCTATCATGATTATCAGCGTCATCTGCGTTCTATTAGCGCGGAGGATAGACCCATGCCTCGAACAGGTCGTCGAGCGGCGCGCCGGCGGTCTCCTCGGCCAGCGCCTCGAACTCCGCCGGGGTGGCAATGTCCCAGGCTTGCTCGGTATAGTAACGGCGCAGGAACTCTGCCATGCGCTCCGCGCCGAGCCGCTCGCGCAGGGCCACAAAGAACAGTGGGCCACGCCCGTAAACGACGCCGCTGTATTCGCCCTCGGGATATGCGCTGACCGGCAGGCCGATGGGCTTCTCGATGCGGTCCACGCGCGCCCAGCGGTCATCCAACGCGGCCAGGAACCCTGCGCCGCCCCGCTCACCGTAGCGGTTCAGAAAATAGAGGTAGGTGCTGTACTGGGCCAGCGCTTCGTCCAGCCAGGGATCGTGCAACTGGTCGTTGCCGACCACCGCGTACCACCACTGGTGTGCAGTCTCGTGGACGACCACGGCCTCGAAACCCGCGTCGCCCGGCTCGCGCGCGTACAGGCCGGCCGCCAGGACGATCAGCCCCGGGTATTCGATGCCCGCCGCGGTTGTGCCGGTCGCGGCGATGTCCAGCTCGCGATACGGGTAGGGGCCGA
>JAKPQT010000072.1 GCA_029555885.1 Chloroflexota bacterium
CCTGACCTGGCGGCCAGCAAGATCAAGCACTTCATCAGCTCGCGCGGCTGCCCGTATGCGTGCACCTACTGTTTCAACCACGCATACTACCAGATCTATAAGGGCGAGCGCCGCGGGCAGCAGCGGTCGGTGGACGATGTCATCGCGGAGGTCAAGGCCGTGCGGGCGCGCTGGCCGCTGGAACAGGCCGTGTTCATCGATGACCTGTTCATCATCTACAACGACTGGCTGGAGGAGTTCGCGGAGAAGTGGCCGCGCGAGGTAGGCCTGCCGTTCTTCGCCAATGTGCGCGCGAACCTGCTCGTCAAGGACCCCTACAAGGTCGAGCTGCTCAAGAAGGCGGGCTGCGGGACGGTCAGCATGGGCATCGAATCGGCCAATGACCGCATCCGCCTGGAATTGCTCAAGCGGCGCATGACACGGCAGGATATGATCGACGCAGGGCGCATGGTGCGCGCGGCCGGCATCCATATCACCGCGACCAACATCCTCGGGCTGCCCACCAGCACGCTGGAGGACGACCTGGACACGATGCGGCTGAACGGCGAGGCGCGCATCAGCTACGCTTACGCCTTCCTGTTTCAGCCCTACCCGGGTACCGAGCTGGGCCAGTTCACAGTCGAGCGCGAGCTGCTCGCTGGCACGCTGGACGACATCGGTGAGGTGGCATGGGATCATTCCCTGATTGTGTTCGACAGCGAAGAGGACCGCCGGGCCCGCGAGCATCTGCAGCGGCTCTTTGCCATCGGCGTCGAATGGCCCTGGCTGGAGCCGGTCATCCGCCGCCTGATTCGCCTGCCGCACAACGCCGTCGTCGACAATCTGTTTTGGTGGATCCATAAGCTGCACAAGGGCTATGCCATCTACCATCGCGTGCATCCGATCAAGGCCGGCCCGAAAGAGTTGCTCAAGACCGCGCTGCATTTCCTGAAAATCAAGAGTTAGGTTGCAGGTTCAAAGGTTACAGGTTGCAGGTTGACCGCGAGCGGCCGAACTTTCAACCTGCAACCTGACAACCTTCCACCTGTCACGGAGGTTCCTTTGCGAGTCGCACTGATTAATCCCAAGTTCCGCCTGCCGATTGACACGCGGACTTCGCCGCACCTGGCGCTGGCTTATCTCGGCGCGGTGTCCGAGCGCCGCGGCGACACGGTGCGCGTTTACGACGCTGATGTGGAAGACCAGTCGTTGACCGACTTTCTCCACGAGTTCAAGCCGCACCTGGTCGGCATCACCACGAACACGCCCCAGGTCAAGCAGTCGTGGCGCACGGCCGCGGCCATCAAGCAGGAGATGGACATCCCCATCGTCCTGGGCGGGCCGCACGTCAGCGTCGTGTCCGAGGAGCTGGACTTCGAGTCAATCCGCCAGCCGCAAGTCGATATGGTCGTGCGCGGCGAGGGCGAAGGCCCCTGGCTGGCAATCAGCAACATCGTGGATGAGTATCTGCGCGACCAGCCGGAATTCACTGCGCAAGGGCTGATGGACCCCGCGCTGGACCTGTTCCGCGACACGCTGGGCGTCAGCTACAAGACGGCCGACGGCCAACTGCACCGCAACGCGGACGCACCGGTCATTGCGGACCTCGACAGCCTGCCCTGGCCCGCGTACCACCTGTTCAAGATGGGCCGGTACACCAACCTCCAGCCGGCGACCGATGCCATTGACGGCTCGCGCAGCTTCTCGATTATGACGAGCCGCGGCTGCCCCTACCGCTGCACCTTCTGCTCGCAGAGCATCATGCCGATCAAGTGGCGCGCCCGCTCGCCGGAGAACGTCATCGAGGAATGGCGGCACCTGGTGCGCGACCTGGGCGCGCTGGAAATAGGCGTGCTGGACGATAGAGCTAACATCCGCCGCAACCGCCTGCACGAGCTGTCCGATGCGCTCATCGCCAACAAGCTCAACCATGTGCCGTGGATCTTCGTCAACGGCATCCGCGCC
>JAKPQT010000073.1 GCA_029555885.1 Chloroflexota bacterium
CCAGAAGAACCGCGCCGAGCCGTTGCCAACCGTCGCGCCCGGCAAGCAGGCCGAAGCAGATCAGCCCCAGCGCCATCGCCACCAGCCGCGTCTGATCCACGGCCAGCACCCAGCCGGGAGCCGCATCGAGGGCCAGGGTGGCCATGTCGTCCGGCGCGGGAATCCAGCCGCAGACGCGGCGCAGGAACAGATCGCAGACGGCCTGCGCGTGGCCGAAAGCGATTCCTGCCGCAAGGGTCAGCATGAGCCGGCCCGCATCCGCACTCCCATTGGAAGGGGGCGTTGCAGTGCGGGTGGGCTTCGTTGGCTTCCCTTCCGGCCGGATTCTCACGACGCCCATATCGCGGGGCCCCTACTGCCCAAGTGCCTCAAGGGCCGCTCTCTGGGCCTGCAACTTGCCCAGCGTCGCCCTGGCTTCCTCGAGTATCGCGCGCTCCTTCGCCACAACCGCTTCGGGCGCGTTGGCGGTGAACTTCTCGTTCCTCAGCTTGCCCTCGGCCCGCTGGATGTCCTTCTCCGCGGTCGCAACCTGCTTGTCAACCCGCGCCAGTTCCGCCGCGACGTCCACCGCATCGCCGAGATGCAGGTACAGCTCCACACCCGCCGCCATGCCGGGCACCGTGCCGCCGGGCGCCTGCGCGGGAGCGGTCAGCACGGACAGCTCGGACACATCCGCGAGGAGCCGGAAGGCCGGGCCTTCGGGCGCGAGTGCCTCCGCAATGCCCGCATCCTGCGCGACAAGGGTCACGGCCACCTTCGTCCCGCGAGGGATGCCGAAGTCGCCGCGCACGGACCGCACCCCGCTGAGAACTTCCTGCATCAGTGCCATTTTCGCCTCGGCCGCGTCATCCATCAGCGCGTCATCCGCCAGCGGATACGCCTGGAGCGCGATCGGTCCATCCTGGGGTCTCCAGCGCTGCCAGATCTCCTCGGTGATGAAAGGCATGAAGGGGTGCTGCGCCCGCAGAATGCTGGACAGCAGCCCTGAAAGCATGGCCTGGGTGTGCTGCTTGCGCGCCGGGTCGTCCGAATAGAGCGCGATCTTCGCAAGCTCCACGTACCAGTCGCAGAACTCATTCCACACATGCTCGTAAAGCGTCCCGGCGGCTTCGGCAAGGTCGTACCGGTCCAGGCGCCGGTTCACTTCCGCCAGCACCTTCTGGTGCCGGCTGAGGATCCAGCGGTCCGCGGTGGTCAGCAGCGCCGGGTCGATCTGCGCGTCTGCCGGCGTGTCCTCCAGGTTCATGAGCACGAAGCGCGATGCGTTCCAGAGCTTGTTCGCGAAATTGCGCGCGCCCACGAAGCGGTCTTCGACCAGGCTCAAGTCCTGGCCGTGGGTGATGAGCTGGGTCAGGGCGAAGCGCATGGCGTCCGCGCCGTAGTTCTCGATCAGCTCGATGGGGTCGATGTTGTTGCCCAGGCTCTTGCTGATCTTCCGGCCCTTCTCGTCCCGCACCAGTCCGTGAATGAAAACGTCGTGGAAGGGGATGTTGTCGGTAAGCTGCAGGGCCGCCATGATCATCCGCGCG
>JAKPQT010000088.1 GCA_029555885.1 Chloroflexota bacterium
CCCTTGGCGCGGTCCACGAGCTTGCGCGTCTCCAGGGCTTCGGTCAAGTCGCTGACCTGCTTCTGCAGGTCCTTGAACTCTGCGAAGCGCGCGAGCGCAACCTCGATCGCGGGGGTCAGTTCTTCCTCGCGATACGGCTTGACCAGATAGGCCACCACGCCGGCCTCGCGCGCCCGCTGCACCAGCTCGCGCTGGCTGTAGGCGCTCAACAGCACGACGGGCGCAATACGTTCCTCAGTGAGGACGCGCGCTGCCTCGATGCCGTCCATGTCGGGCATCTTGATGTCCATGATAACCACATCGGGCCGCAGCTCGCGCGCCTGATTGACGGCGCTGCGCCCGTCAGCCACCTCGCCCACCACCAGGTAACCCAGGTTGGTAAGCATCTCCCGCAGATCCATGCGGATCAATGATTCATCGTCAGCAACAATAACTCGCGTGCGTTCCATTGTGTCCTCCTGGCTGCATGACCGGCTCCGGTTAGCACCCGTTGAAATTCCATATTTTGCCGCTATGATTAGCCGCTGGTGGTCTTCCCCAGCAAGGCTTTCGGGAAGGCCACCGTGGCAACCACCCCGCGCTCGGCATGATTCTCCAGGCGCACCTCGCCGTGCAGGTCGCCCTGCACGAGGCTGCGCACGATCTGCAAGCCCAGGCTGGGGCTGCTGCCCAGGTCGAAATTGTCCGGCAGCGGTGTCCCGTCGTCGCAGATTTCGAGTTGCACGCGATCGCCGCCGTCGGTCAGCTCGATCTGGACCTGGCCGTGTTTGTCGCCCGCATAACCGTGTTCCAGCGCGTTCTGGACCAGCTCATTGATGACCAGCGCACAGGCCGTGGCCTGCTGGCTGGGCAGGTAGATGCTCGGCCCTTCAATGGCGAAGTCGACGTGCGTGCCGGGCGTAATCACCTGTCGCGCCTGGCCGACAATGCGCTGGCACACATCCTTGATGTTAATGGACTGGCTCTCGTCCAGCGACAGGAACTCGTGGATGACGGCCACGCTCAGAATACGGGCAATCGCCTCGTGCAACGCCTGCTGTGTGCCGCTGTCGCCGGCCCGCCGCGCCTGCATGCGCAGCAGGGCGGCAATCGTCTGCAGGTTGTTCTTGACGCGATGGTGCACCTCCTGAATCATGGTCGTCTTGACCTGGAGCTCTTCCTTCTTGCGGCGCTCCTCGGTCGCGTCATGAATCAGGATCAGCACGCCGCCGACTGCGCCGCGACAGCCCTGTCCGCTGAGCAGGCGGTCGAGCCGGCCGTACATCGTTGGCGGCGCCCAGACCGGCAGCAGCTTGCGCACCCAGATGTGGCCGCTCTCGCTGGATTCGCACTCCAGCGGCTGGCGAGACTGGATGGCATCGATTGCCAGTTCATCATCGTTCGTGCCGAGATAGGAGAGCCGGCGCCCGCGCAGGTCCTCCATGTAACCCAGACGGCGGAACAGGTTGTTGGCAATGCCGCTCAGGTAGGTGATGCGACGCTGGGTGTCCACCAGCAGCACGCCATCCATCTCAAGGAACGGCGACAGGCCCGCGGCCCCGGCCAGCTCGCCCCGCACACACATCGTCTTGATCCACTCGACCGTTCGCCGGAACGAAGGATGGCGCTGCCGATGGCGTTCGAGCTGAATCAGGCTGGTCTCGAAGCTCAAGAGCCCGATCAGCCGGCCATCATGGCTGAAAATGGGCCGCACATCCTGCATCACCGGCGCGCCGCCGGGCAAGTCCCGGTGTGCCCGCACGCGCTTGCACTTCTTCACCGCATCCAGGATGACAGGCGCGTCCCGGTTGATCCAGGTGCGCTCGATGAGATTATCGGCGTGCAAGGGTGAGATGGAATGTGGCTGAGCCTGGGCCACGACTCTGACTTGGCCCGCAGGCAGGGGACGCAGCAACAACAGGTCAGACCGGCTGATGTCAGCCGTGATGGCCATACCGAGGGCGACGTCTCGCAGTTCCTGCGGGACTATATCAGGCAGCTCGTTCATCGCTCGTCGTTGATGCGGTCCTTGACAAAAACAGGGGGTGGGACAGACACATCCCACCCCCTCCAGTAGACGCTGGTCGGGGCGAGAGGATTTGAACCTCCGACCACTTGAACCCCATTCAAGTGCGCTACCTGGCTGCGCTACGCCCCGATTCGATCTGAGATTATACCTAAGGCAGTGAAATCTGGCAAATCAGCGCGGTGAGTGCTCTCCCGGCAAACGGCTGCCGATGAAACCGCGCGCACCTGCTACGAATGCATTGACCGGCAGAGCGCGTTTCCCGGCCAGCTGCACCTCTTCCAGCCACAGCACTCCTTCGCCCGTGACCACGCCGGCAGTCCCGCGCGGGCCGCCAATGACCGTCCCCGCCATAGCATCGGATGGCCCCTCGCCCGCCGCCCGGCCGCGCAG
>JAKPQT010000465.1 GCA_029555885.1 Chloroflexota bacterium
CAACCGGATGGGCTTCCCCGGCCGGGGCGCGGACGCGCTCGCGCGCCGGCTGGGCAGTGCTGCCCGGAGCCGCGATCTACACGCGCCGGTCATTGGCGCAACGCCGGTGATCGGCGTCAATATCGGGAAGAACAAGGATACGCCGCTGGAGGCGGCGGCCGTCGAGTATGCGGGGCTGGTGCGCCAGTTTGCGCCGCTGGCAGGCTACCTGGCAGTGAACGTGAGTTCCCCGAACACGCCGGGCCTGCGCGCGCTCCAGGCGCGTGACGCACTGGAACGTCTGCTGACCGCGATCGGACGCGAGCGGGATGCTCAGGTGGAGCAGTTGGGCCGGCCCGTCCCGGTGTTGGTCAAGCTGGCACCCGACCTGGACGAGGCCGCGCTGGTGGAGGCCCTCTCTGCCATCTGCGCGGCGGGGATGGATGGAGTCATCATCTCCAATACGACCGTGACGCGCGATGGGGTGACCTCGCCGCTGGCCCCGCAGACGGGCGGGCTCAGCGGACGCCCGCTGAGCCCGCGGAACACGGCGCTGGTGCGCCGGACGGCCCGGTTGCTGGACGGTCGGCTGCCCATCATCGCCTCGGGCGGCATCCTCCGGCCCGAAGATGCGCTGGAGAAGCTGGACGCGGGCGCGACGCTTGTCCAGCTCTATACCGGGCTGATTTATGCCGGGCCGGGACTGGTGGGGCGGGTGGTGGAGGCAACGAACCGGTAAGACGGGTTGCCAACCCGTCCTACGCCGGCAGCAAGCTCGAGTCGTCAAGCACCTGCCGGATGGCCGCGACCAGCAGGGCGTGCTCCGCGGCATGGACGCGCGCTTCGAGGGCTTCCAGCGTATCATCGCCGTGGATCGGGACCTCGACGGTCGCGATGACCGGCCCGGCGTCCACCTCCGGCACGACCTGGTGAACCATGACGCCGGTATGGATGATTTCGCCCCGCCGGAACGCATGCAGCGCACGCTCGATGGCGTGTGTGCCCGCAAACTGGCCGGGCAGCGCGGGGTGCAGGTTCAACACGCGGCCGGCGAAGCGCTCTAGGAACGCCGGACTCAGCACGTGCATCCAGCCGGCAAGCACGACGAGCGCAGGCTCGCACGTCGCGACCTGACCGGCGAGGTCCGCGTCGTATTCCTGCCGTGTGCGTCCCGCATCGCGGTAGGGCTGCAACGGAAAGTAGAGGGTCGGGATGCCGGCCCGCGCGGCGCGCTGGAGGCCATACGCGTCCCGGCGGTTGGACACCACCAGCGCGATCTGCGCCGGGAGGCTGCCCGCCTGGACCGCGTCGATGATGGCCTGCAGGTTGGAGCCGTTGCCGGAGATGAGCACGGCGAGGCGTGCGGGTGCGGTCATGTGGCTCACTCCACAATCTCCACGGCCGGAGCTGTGCCGCGCGCCACCATTTCACCGACGACCCATGCGCCTTCGCCTAGCTGCTCAAGCGCGGCCGCGGCCTGCTCGTGCGGGATGATGAGTAGCATGCCCAGGCCCAGGTTGAAAACGTGCGCCATCTCACCATCCTCGATTTGACCGGTGCGCTGGATGAGGCCGAAGATGGGCGGCACGGGCCAACTGTCGCGGTGCAGCCGCGCGGCCAGCCCGGCCGGGAAGATGCGCGGGGGATTGTCGATCAGCCCGCCGCCGGTGATGTGGGCCATGCCGCGGATGCGTGCGCCCGCCGCCTGCAGATTGTTGACCGCGGTCAGGTATGACCGGTGCGGCTCCAGCAGCGCGTCGCCGAGGGAGCACCCCAGTTCAGGGACCTCCGCGCGCAGGTCGTGACCGGCCAGCACGCGTCGCGCCAGCGAATAGCCGTTCGTGTGCAGCCCGCTCGACGCCAGGCCGATGATCACGTCGCCCGCCCGGATGCCCGATCCATCGACGATGGCGGCGCGGTCCACTACGCCGACGATGGTGCCGGCCAGGTCGAACTCGCCCTCCGCATAGACGCCGGGCATCTCCGCCGTCTCGCCGCCGAGCAGGGCTGCGCCCGCAGCCCGGCAGGCCGCCGCGCACCCTGAGACCACTGCCGCGACCATGACCGGGTCGAGCCGTCCGGCCGCGATGTAATCAAGGAAGAAGAGGGGCCGCGCCCCCTGGACGAGGATATCGTTGATGCAGTGGTTGACGATATCGTGCCCGATGGTGTCGAACCGGCCCAGCGCGCTGGCGATCTTGATTTTGGTGCCCACGCCGTCGGTCGAGGCCACCAGCACCGGCGCGGCCATGCCCTTCAACGCGGCTGCGTCGAACAGCCCGCCGAACGCACCGATGCCCAGCAGCACCTCGGGGCCGTAGGTGCTCCGGACCGCGTCCTTCATCAGTTCGACGGCGCGCGTGCCCGCGGCGATGTCCACGCCCGCATCCCGGTAGGTCATTGGCTGCGTCCCGGCCATCATTGCACCCTGCTGCCGATATCGCGGCGGTAGTGCATACCTTCGAAATGGATACACTCGATGCCTGCGTAGGCGCGTGTCAACGCCTGCCGCAGATCTGCACCGGTGCCGGTCACGGCCAGCACCCGCCCGCCGTCGGTGAGCAGTTGCCCGTCCTCTGACCGCCGCGTGCCCGCCTGGAAGACGACCGTCTCCGGCAGGGCTTCCGTCTGCTCGATGCCGTGGAGCGGGTGGCCCGTGGTGTAGCTGCCCGGATAGCCCCCGCTGGCGGCCACGACGGTGGCCGCGCTGCCCCCTCGCCAGCGCGGCGGCGCCGACACCAGCCGCCCCTCGACGCAGGCCAGCAGCGTATCTGCCAAGTCGCTCGCCAGCAGCGGGAGGATGGCCTGGGTCTCGGGGTCACCGAAGCGGCAGTTGAATTCGAGCACGCGCAGCCCCGCCCGCGTGAGCATGAGTCCGGCATAGAGCACGCCGACGTAGGGTGTGCCCGCAGACTGCATGCCCTCCACGGTGGGCTGCAGCACGGTCCGCTTCACCTCGGCCAGCAGTTCTGGCGTTGCCAACGGTGCAGGCGCGTAGGCCCCCATGCCGCCGGTGTTGGGCCCGCGGTCGCCGTCGTAGACGCGCTTGTGGTCCTGTGCCGCGGGCATCAGTGCGGTGAGTGTGCCGTCGCAGAAGGCCAGTACGGACAGCTCCGGGCCCTCGAGTCGTTCTTCGATGATGACCTCGTCGCCGGCAGAGCCGAAGGCGCGCTCGACCATGATGCTGTGCAGCGCGGCTTCCGCTTCACGGGCGTCCGCCGGCACGATGACGCCCTTGCCGGCGGCGAGCCCGGAGGCCTTGATGACGACCGGATAGTCCACCGTGCGCAGGTGCGCGCAGGCCCGACCGTAGTCGTCGAAGACTGCATAAGCGGCGGTCGGGATATGATGGCGGGCCATGAAGTCTTTGGCGTAGGCCTTCGAACTCTCCAGCCGAGCGGCGGCGCGGGTCGGGCCGAAGCAGCGCAGGCCGGCTGCCTGGAAGACGTCCACGATGCCATCCGCCAGCGGGGCTTCCGGCCCGATGAGGGTCAGGTCGATGTTCTCGGCCGCAGCGAAGGCAGCGAGGGCTGCGGGTGTGCGAAGCATCGCTTCGCCCAGGTTGGAGGTCTTGCCGCCGTTGGCAGTGCCGCCGTTGCCGGGAGCGACGACAATGGTCTGTACCTGCGAGGATTGCGCCAGCTTCCAGGCCAGCGCATGCTCGCGGCCGCCGCCGCCGATAATCAGGACTCGCATCTCAGGCTCCCCACATCTGCTCGAAGACCAGTTTCTCCTGGCTCCGCAGCGTCCACCACTCTTCCAGCCGGATGGGATACTGGCCGGTGAAGCAGGCGCTGCAATGACCGCCGCGCGCATCCGGCACGCCCTCGACTGCCCGCAACATGCCCGCATGTGACAGGTAGGCGAGGCTGTCCGCGCCGATATCGGCCCGGATTTCCTCCAGTGAGAGATTGTGGGCAATCAGCTCTTCATGGGTTGCCATGTCGATGCCCATGAAGCAGGGATGCTTGATCGGCGGAGATGAGACGCGCACATGGACCTCCGTGGCGCCGCCCTCGCGCAGCAGCGACAGGATGGGGCCGATCGTGTTACCGCGCACGATGGAATCGTCGATCAGCACCACGCGCTTGCCGTGCAGGTTGGCCGTCAGCGGGTTGTACTTTAGATGGACGCCCACGCGGCGGATGCGGTCGTCGGGCTGGATGAACGTGCGGCCGATGTAACGGTTCTTGGTCAGGCCCTCGCTGAACGGAATGCCGGAAACCTGCGCATAGCCGATGGCGGCGGGGGTGGCTGAGTCGGGCACGCCGATGACGACATCGGCCTCGACGGGCGCTTCGCGGGCCAGTTCCTCGCCCAGGCGCTGGCGTACGCGGTGGACGGTCTGCCCTTCGAGCACCGTGTCGGGACGCGCGAAATAGACATACTCGAACACGCACAGCGACAACGGTTCGGCGGCTGCGCGGCCCTGTGTGGAATGGACGCCGGAGTCGTCCAGGCGCACGATCTCGCCCGGCTGGATTTCGCGCAGATAGCGTGCCCCGATGGTTGCCAGCGCGCACGACTCCGAGGCGACGACGTAGCCGGGGTGACCGTTGTTAGCCAGTTCTCCAAGGCACAACGGCCGGAGGCCCCAGGGATCGCGCACTGCGTAGACGGCCTCGCGTGTGAGGATGACGAGGGCATAGGCGCCTTCAGCCTCGGCCATGAATGCCGCGATGCGTGCGGCCCAGTCCGGCCCGGCCGACTCGCCGCCGGGGGGCGGCGCGGCGAGCATCTGGGTGATGACCTCGCTGTCGCTCGATGAGCTGAGGCCCACGCCGCGCTCCAGCAGCCGCCGGCGCAGGGTCAGCGCGTTGGTCAGGTTGCCGTTATGGCCGACGCCCAGGGGTCCATGCATGGTCTCGATCAGGTGCGGCTGCGCATTGCGGATGTGGGAAGAGCCGGTGGTCGAATAGCGCGTGTGGCCGATAGCCAGATGGCCGCGCAGCGGGCGCAGGTTCTGCTCATCGAAGACCTGCGCTACCAGGCCCATGGCCTTGTACATGTAGGCCGTCTGGCCATCGCTGGTGGCGATGCCTGCGCTCTCCTGGCCGCGATGCTGCAGGGCATACAGCGCGAAGAAGGCGATGCGGGCGACATCTGCATCATGCGCGTGGATGCCGAACACGCCGCAGGCCTCGTGAAGGTGGTCGTCATCCGGCGCAAGAACAGGGTTCGTGTCAGCGTCGGGCCGGGCCTCGGTGGGCCGCGGGCAGCCAGTTCTCTCAGTGCTGTTCCAGGGCCGTTGCGTCATCGGTTACATTACCTCACTCAGCCGGGCGCCGGATCGCTCGATCATCGGCGATGAGCTGGTCCGCGGCCGCCTGTTGCGCCGCGGTGATGCGCGCCCGGAGCGCCGGGTCGGCCACGGCCAGGATCTTGGCGGCCAGCAGGGCCGCGCCGCCCGGTTCCAGCACCACTGCGGGCGCGATGCCGGATGGCATGCGCAAGGAGGAAAACAGGTCGGCTCCGCCGAACCGCTCCGAGTAAGGTGGACAGGCGATGACCGGCGCGCTCACGTTGCCATCCACCAGGCCGCTGAGCGCATTCGAGCGGCCCGCGATGGTGATGTAGACTTTCGGCTGCGGGTCCGCCTCATAGGCGGCCAGCAGGTCGAGCAGGTAGCGCGCGACCTTGTGCGCCGAGGCTACCCGCAGTTCGCTGGCAAGCCCCAGCTTATCCAACGCTGCGGCGATGGCCTCTGCGTGGGCCATGTCTGCGCGCGAGCCCATAATGATGGGTACGAGTGCCATGTCAACCTCCGTAGGCTGCCAGCGCCCGTTCGATGCGGGCTGCGGCGGGTTGTTCGCCCGGCACAAACGTCTCGCCTGTCAGACGTTCGTAGATGGCGATGTAACGTTCTGCCATCTGGATTGCCACCTCCGGCGGTAGCGCAGGCGGCTGGCCCTCCCCGCGGTAGCCCTGGCGCACATACCACAGCCGCAGGAACTCCTTGTCGAAGTTCTCCGGTTCGGCGCCGGTCCCGCGCACCGCCTCGTAGCTTTCCGCGATCCAGTAGCGGCTCGAATCGGGTGTGTGAACTTCGTCGATCAGGGCAGGCTGCCCATCGATGAGGCCGAACTCGTACTTGGTGTCGACCAGGATGAGCCCTGCGGACCGTGCAACCTCTTGCCCGCGGCGGAAGACCGCCAGCGCCGCGCGCTGAATTTCAGCCCACAGGCCGGGCTTGACCAGTCCGCGTTCGACCACCTCGGCGGAGGTCAGCCGTTCGTCGTGTGCGCCGCCGGTCGCCTTTGTGGTGGGGGTGATGACCGGCTCCGGCAGGGGATCATTCTTGTGCAGCCCCGGCGGCAGGTCCAGGCCGTAGGGCCGCTCGACGCCCTGCTCGTAGAGCGTCCACAGTGAGGTCGAGGTGATGCCGGTGATGTAACCCCGCACGATGACTTCCACCGGCAGAGATTGAGCCTCGCTGGCAATGGTAACGTTGGGATCGGGCACCGAGAGGACGTGGTTGCGCACGGTCGAGCGCGTCTGCTCGAACCACCACGCGCTCAACTGGTTGAGCACCTGGCCCTTGAAGGGCACGGCGCCGAGGACACGGTCGAAGGCGGATACGCGGTCGGTGGTCACCAGGACGCGCCGCCCGCCCAGTACATAGATATCGCGCACCTTGCCCTCGATGCGCGGGCCGAGGTCGGGCAGGTCCACGCGCAGGAGAACATGGGGCAGCGCGGCGGCAATGGTCGTTCGGTCAACCGAAGGTTGCAAGTGAGTGGTCATGGGCAAGCTCCCTTATAGCCGGTTACAAGTTGGCAGGTGGGCGAAGCTTTGCTTCGCTCAGGTTACAGGTTTGCGGTCGGGCTGATTGAGCCGTAATCCATAACTTTCAAACCTGCAACCTTCAACCTACAGCGCTGCCGCGTAGCGGACGCCGTTACGGAACAGGGCCAGGCCGAGTTGGCCGCGCTCCCCGCGGCGGTACTGCGGGCCCTGTTCCTCGATGATATGATTTTCAGGATGGGGCATCAGCCCCAGCACGGTCCCCGCTGCGTTGCAGATGCCGGCGATGTCGCCGGCCGAGCCGTTCGGGTTCCAGGGATAGCCGACGGTCCCGCCGGGATGTGCCTGGCCGTCCGGCCGGGTGTAGCGCAGCGCCACCAGTCCGCCCGCTTCCAGCTCCACCAGCGTCGCCGTGTCCGCGGGCACGAATTTGCCTTCTCCGTGCGCGACCGGACAGTGGATCAGCTCGTCCAGGCCGCGCGTGAACACGCACGGGCTGGCGGCCTGCGGCTGCAGGTAGACCCAGCGGCACTCGAACCTGGCCGAATCGTTGCGCGTCAGCGTGACGGTCTGTCGCGCGGCCGCGGGCGTGCCGTTCGTTCCGCCGGGCAGCAGACCCGCCTTGACGAGCGCCTGGAAGCCGTTGCAGATGCCGAGCACGGGCCGGCCTGCAGCGATGAAGGCGGCGAGCGGCTCGGCCAGCCGGTAGCGCAGCGCCACGGCCCACAGCTTGCCCGCTCCCAGGTCGTCGCCGTAGGAGAAGCCGCCGGGCAGGATGAGCATGCGGTAGTCCGCCAGGCGTACCTCACCCGCGGTCAGCCGGTTGATGTGGACGATTTCGGCCGCGCCGCCGGCCAGCTCGCAGGCCCACGCAGCCTCGCGGTCGCGGTTCGTGCCGGTGGCGTGTAGGATCAGAATGGGTGGTCGTCGGCTCATGTGAGATGCCCCCGCCAGGCCTGTGCGAGCGCGGGCAGGGCCGCCTCCACCACGGGCCGTCCATCCAGGCCGAGCAGCATGAAGCCGCCATCCTGCCGGACATCCCCCGCGTGTGCGCAGGGCAGCCCGGCCAAACAGGCTTCGAACTCAGCCGCATCCTGCGGCCGCACCTCCACCAGGAACCGGCCCAACGACTCGCTGAAGGCCAGTGTCGCGTCGCGGCCGGCCGCAGGCGTCTGCGGGATGCGGCGCAGGTCGAGCGCCAGGCCCAGCTCACCGGCCAGGCTCATCTCCGCGGCGGCCACGGCCAGCCCACCTTCCGAGCAGTCGTGACACGCCTGCACCAGCCCTGCAGCGATCGCGCGGTGGAGGCCGCGCAGCAGCTCAAGCCCCCGTTCGGGCGGCTGCGGCACGTTGGCCCCGACTAGATCGTGCAGGCGATAGTAGGCCGAGGCGCCCAACTCGTCGCCTGTCAGGCCGAGCACGTAGACGCGATTGCCTGCCGCCTTCAGGTCGGATGTCACGGCGCGCGCCGTGTCCGGCACGATGCCGATGGCAGAGATAAGCAGCGTGCCGGGGATGGCGTGCTTGCGGCCGTCCGCGCCCGTGTATTCGTTGTTCAGGCTGTCCTTGCCGGAGATGTAGGGCGCGCCGTAGGCCACTGCCGCATCATGGCAGCCCTCCGCGCAGCGCACCAGCCCGCCCAGGCGATCCGGCAGGTTCGGGTTGCCCCAGCAGAAGTTATCCAGCAGCGCGACCTGGTCGGGGTCAGCGCCGGCGGCCACGCAGTTGCGCAGCGCCTCGTCCACCGCGGCCCAGGCCATCGCATATGGGTCGAGCGCGCCGTACGCCGGGTTAATGCCCGCGGACACGGCGACGCCGCGACTGACGGTTGCAGTTTGCAGGTCTGAGGTTGCAGGCTGCCGGCGACCGCTCTGCGCCGAGGCAAAGCGGAGGTCCAGGACGGCCGCATCCGCTGGGCCCGCGCTGGCAACGCCGGTAAACGGTTTACCCACGCTCGCACCCTGCACTTCATGGTCGTACCGGCGAACGACATCCTCCTTGCTGCGGATATCGGGAGTCGCCAGCAGCGCAAGGAGCGTGGACGTCAGGTCGCCGCGCGCGCGGGCGGGCAGCACGGCCGGGTCCGGCTCGCGCGCCGCAGGCGGGGTCCAGACGGCCTGCAGGTGACGCCGCGGGATGCCGTGATGAAGGAAGTGCGCGTCCAGTCGGCCAACGACGCGCTCGCCGCAGCGGAGGCTAATCTGCCCGTCGCCGGTGAACGTGCCCAGCGCGGTGGCTTCTACGTCTAGCCCTGCACAGATGGCCTGCACGCGCGGCCAGTGCACGGGCGGCACGGCCAGCACCATGCGTTCCTGGGCCTCGCTAAGCCAGATTTCCCACGGTTGCAGACCGCTGTACTTGAGGGGGACGCGCGCCAGGTCCACCTCCGCGCCCAGCTCCGCGGCCATCTCGCCCACGGCGGAGGACAGTCCGCCTGCGCCGCAGTCGGTGATGGCGGTATACAGGCCCTCGTCGCGTGCCAGAAGCACGGCCTCCAATGTCTGTTTCTCGTGGATCGGATGGCCGATCTGCACCGCGCTGCCCGCAATCTGACCGGTCTCGTGCGTCATCTCCATCGAAGAGAAGGTGGCTCCCCGCAGTCCGTCACGGCCCGTCCGACCGCCGATGACGACGACCAGGTCGCCCGCCTGCGCGGCCGAGCGGTGTGAGCCGTGGGGGAGGATGCCCAGGCAGCCGCAGAAGACCAGCGGGTTGGCCGTATAGCCGGGATCGTAGAGGATCGCGCCGTTGACGGTGGGGATGCCCATCTTGTTGCCGTAGTCCTCGACTCCGGCAGTCACGCCGTCAGCGATGTGTCGGGGATGCAGCACCCCGGCAGGCAGTTCCTCGAAGGGCAGGTCGGCCGGACCGAAGCACAACACGTCGGTATTGGCAATCGGCCGCGCGCTGACGCCGATGACGTCGCGCACCACGCCGCCCACGCCTGTGTTCGCGCCGCCGAAGGGCTCGAGCGCGGAGGGGTGGTTGTGGGTCTCCACCTTGAAAGCCAGGTCCGTGTGCTCGTCGAAGGCGATGATGCCTGCATTATCGACAAAGGCCGAGCGTACCCAGGGCTTGCCGGCCCGTTCGGTCGCCGCGCGAATATAGGTCTTCAGCAACGAGTCGATACGGCGCACTGCCGTGGCCTGACCGCCATCCGTCGTGCGTTCCTCGTAATCGATGAGTGCGCGGAAGGTCTTGTGGACGCAATGCTCGGACCAGGTCTGCGCCAGCATCTCGAGCTCGATATCTACGGGCTCGCGGCGCTCCCGGCGGTAGTAGTCCTGGATGGCGCACATCTCGGCCAGGTCGAGCGCCAGGCGACGCTCCCGGCTGATGGCTTCGAGGCCCGCGGCATCGGCTCCCGTCAGCGGGATGAGTTCCACGGTGTCGTCTGCCGGTTGCAGGAGGGTGAAGGGCGGTGCGATCCGGCTGTTGACCGCGTAGGACTGGATGACGGGATTGGCGAACAGGGTGCTCAAGCGCGCCAATGCACGGGGCCCCAGCCGGCCGGATATCTCGTAGCGCTGGCCCGTCGCAGCGCGCGCCAGTCCGGCGATGCCGGCGACGCGCGCGCCTTCCAGCAGATTCTCGGCCACGCTGTCCGTGACGCCGGGGTGGAGCACAACTTCGACCGCCTGATGGCCGATCGCCTCGGCCTCTGAACCCGTATCGTCCAGGGGCGTCACCGTCGCGTCTTCGACCACCGGGTCGCAGAGCAGGCGCTCTGCCAGCCGGGCGGCGTCCGCGCTATCCAGCGCGCCCTCCAGAAAATAGAGATCGCTGACTGCAATGCGCTCGATTCCGGCAATGCCGAGCGCTTCAGCCTGGCGTTGCAGATTCTCGCCGCGCGCATCCCGCAGGCCCGTGCGTGTGGTGATCTGCACCCGGAAACACTTCATGTCATTCACAATGGGCTTACCTGGCAACACAGATTTCGAATAGACGGTTTCTCAGAGCGAGGCTGCTGCTGGGGCGGACCTTCAAAGCGACTTCCGAGGGTAACCCGTCGGGATAGCCAGGGAAGGGTAGCATGTCTCGACGGTGAGCGCTTCCGGACCGAACAGGCTCGCTATGTGCGGCTTCCTGTCATAAAGATCCTGACGCTGCTATCAGTCTCGGTTCTGCGCAGAGAATAACATGAAGGCCGCAAGGTTGTCAATCTCAACCCTGACATCTCGCGCGTTTCACGCCTGGGGCATCACTGGCCGGTGGCGGATGATGCGGCGGGGCATGGTGCGGCGCAGTTGGGCAAAGGGGGCCAGGTGCGCGATGATATCGCCAGACGTACTGCGGCTCGTCAGTCGGCTGGGGCCGGTCGTGCTCGACCGCGTTGAGCCTGCCGAGCTCCAAATGTAAGGAGGGCAGCGATGGGACAACTGGATGGGAAAGTCGCGATCATCACGGGGGCCACGAGCGGAATGGGCCGGGGCATCGCGCGGCGCTTTGCGCGGGAGGGCGCGCAGGTGCTCGCGAGCGGGCGGGACGCGGCCAGAGGTGAAGCGCTGGTCAGCGAGATTGCCGAGGCGGGCGGTATGGCCCAGTTCGTCGCCGGCGACATCTCGACCGCCGCGGCCAACCGGCAGCTTGTCGAGGCGGCGCTGTCCGCATACGGCGGGCTCGACATCCTGGTCATGAGCGCGGGCGACCTCGGCCTGGGTTCGGTTGCCGATACGCCTCCTGACCTGTGGGATCGGACGGTCGCCACGAACCTCAGCGCCGTCTTCTATCTCCTGCACTACGGCATCCCGGCGCTGCGTCAGCGCGGCCGCGGCAGCGTGGTGGTCATCGGGTCGATTGCCGGATACAAGGTCTTTCCCAACCACGCGGCCTACTGTGCGTCGAAGGGCGCGCTGGTGCAACTCGTGCGCCAGGCCGCGCTGGACAACGGCCCCACCGTCAGGATCAACGCCATTCATCCCGGGCAGGTCGATACGCCGCTACTCTGGGATTCCGTGCGCGCCTTCCCCAACCCCAGTGAGATTGTCCAGCAGACCGCAGATCGGCTGCCGATGAAGCGGCTCGGCCAGCCGGAGGACATCGCGGCGGCAGCCCTGTTCCTGGCCGGCGATGGGGCATCCTGGATTACCGGCGCGAACCTCGTCGTCGATGGCGGGTCGCTGCTGCTATCCTGACGAAGCGTACTCCGGCGTCTTATGGGCATTCTGGCCCGGGACACGCGCACGCAGGACAGTCTGCTGCGGCCCACGCTTGCCCGATCGCGGTGAGCTGCTGCGTGGCGGGCTGCTGCACGAGAGGGCAATCGACCGGGCCGATGTCAAGCAGGTCGCTGGTCGTGAAGTCCTTGATCGATCCGTCCGGGTTCGTGCGGCAGTCGTGGGTCGCGAACCACGCCAGGCCATCATAGTAAGGCGCGCTGCCGCCGGGGACCGCGTTGGCGATGAACCATGCCAGGAGGGGTTGCACAATCGTCGCGGCGGTAGCCGTTTGTGCGGCCGCACGACCTTCGGATGAGCCGGGTGGCGAGCCGCCCGGTTGCAGGTTGCCGATCTCGGTAATCCAGATGGGCTTGCCTGCGGTGACGGATGGAACGGCGGCCTGGAAATACGCGTGCGTGTCGAGCAGCGCAGCCTGGAGGCAGGCTGCATCGTCAGACGCACAGCCCGCGCTGTAGTTGGGATACGCATGGACGGCGATCCCGTCCAGCGGGCGCGGCGTTGGGTCCGGCTCCTCTGACGGTGCAGCCAGGTAGCTGGCAAAGGTGTTCCAGACCTCTTGCGCAATCGTGCCGGTGCTGCCCGATGCGCCGGGCAGCCGGAAACTGCCGAATGCGAAGAGCCGCGCCGCGGGATCTGCTGCCTTGATGGCGTCATGGTAGCGAATGTACTGCCTGGCGATGTATTTGCCCAGGCCGCCATAGTTCGAGCCATCGAAGTAGTGTTGTTCGGGATAGTGCTGGTTGATTGCTGTGCCGCAGTTGTCGCCATCGTTGTTCAGATCGGGCTCGTTGAAGATGAGCCAGGCGCGGCCGGGATGGTCGCGCGCAAGGTCTGCCGCAGCCTGGGGGGAGATACTGCCGCCAACTTCGTCGGTGCAGTGGATCATCGGCACATAGGCCGGGTCGGTCCAGGGTCCGGCAGCGCCCCAGTTATAGTACCAGTCCGGGTTGAGGCCCCAGAATCCATTCGAGGCATTGGCGCCCGGCACTTCGCCGGGATCTGCGATGCCCTTCCAGCCGTATGCGAGTGACGTGCTGCTGCCCGGCGTCAGCTCGAATTCGAACTCAGCCACGGGCGCCGAGTTGCCCGACACTGCGCCGCACGCGTTGGCCGCGCGGACGATGTAAGTGTGGTTGACCGCGGTATCGCCCAAGTTCGCGGCCTGATAGGTGGGCGTTGGCGTGACCGTGCAGCTATACGGCGCGGGGTTATCGCACGCCAGGCCGGTCGGGTCGAAGTACGGCTCGTTCTGCGCGGCCCAGACCTCGTACTGCGTCGCGTTTGCGGCTGCGGGCCACTGGAGTGCGACGGTCGACGCATCCGGCGCGGCGATGCTGACCCCGGTGACCACGGCCGGCGCGGCGCACGGTGTGCACGAATACACGCGCACATCATCCACGTACCATCCATCCCAGCCGTTGCAGCCGTCGCTGCCCACGTCCCAGCGGAATTGCACCGTGTCGCCTGGATCGACGCCGATGCGCGACAGGTCAAGCTGGCTCTGCCCCCACTGGCTGCTCACCGCGCCGCCGTCGCCGCCGGTCCATGCGGCCTGCCCTGCCATCGGATTGTCGTTGTTGGTGGTCGCTAACGTGGAGTTGTATGGGTTGAACGTGAACGCGGACGCCGGAACCAGGGTGAACGTGCCGCCGTTGACGCTGGCCTTCAGGTTGCCGCCGTCGTAGTCGATCTCCATCGAGACGAGGTGATCCCAGGCCATGCGCACGGGCGCGGCCGCGCCCGCGGGAATGCTGATGACGGGGCTGAGCAGCGATGTGATGCCGTTATCGAGGTCGCTGTTGCAGTCACCGACGACCGGATCGGGACCAAACACGACGCTGCCCGGACGGTTGTCCGGCGCGCCGGTGACGACCTGCCACGGGCGGCTGTCCCAGGTGGCGGGACTGACGGGCATCTCCTCGGTGGTCCAGCCGGTCATGCCCGTCTCGAAGTCCTGGAACAGCCAGTTCTGTGGACCTTCGCCCGCGGCCGTGCAGAGCGCGGGCGCGTTGGGGTTGAACATGGGTGCGAAGGTGCAGTTTGGCGCAGTACGGAGCTGCACGGCCAAGATGACCTTGTCCAGCTCGGCGCAGTCGGTGGACGTAATGGCGGGCGACGTCGCGCCCCAGGTGGCCGGGCCGGTGGTCTTCAGCTCATAGAGCGGCGCGCCGGTCAGCCCGGTGCAGGACGCGGCGAGCGCATCGGCGTGATCGGCAAAGTCGGTCGTCGGTCCCTGGTAGAAGCGTTGCGCGTGCCAGTAGATGTGCGCGGCCTTCGTCAGCCCGATGCCGGTGATAGTCTGGCCGTTGTACGTGCCGCCATCGACGAGCAGCGCAAACGCATGATTGGGCACGCCGGAGTTGGTGTGTACGCCTCCGCCGTCGCTGGTGCTGCACGTATAGCTGGCCGATAGCACTCTGCCTGGATCGCCATGACATTCGGGTCGCCACATATCGCGAATGGGCCAGCGGAAGGCCGGATCATCTTCGCCGGAGAGCCAGCGGTAGGTGTCGTCCACCCTGTCAGGGGTCGTGAAACTCTCTTTGGTCGAGCAGTAGCGGCCCTGTGCATCGCGTAGTCCACCGGGGGTGTCCTTGCCGCGGGCGTTCAGCAGATCGACCACCTCGCCCCAGATGTCGGAATAGGATTCATTGAGTGCGCCCGGCTGCCATGCGTAAATCAGGTTGTGGGTGTATTCGGTGTAGGCATGGCCCCACTCGTGCGCCACCGTATCGTCGCCGCTGACCTGGTTGCAGAACTGCGTGTTGACGCCGTTCCAACTGGCGTTGGGGCAGTAACCGCCGCCGGGGTTGTACTTCGCAATGCTCTTGAGTACGACATCGAGGCCATCGTATGACAGCCAGGCGCCGTTGGTCAGGCTGCCCAGCAGGTTGTAGGTTTCCCCCGTGCCATTCAGGATGTTCTGGTACTCTGTGTCCGTGGGCCAGGGCGCGCCCTCCTGCCATTTGAGGTCGGCGGGCGCAAGCGTCGGACTGTACAGCTCGCGGTAGAGTGCGCTGTCCATCATCGGGAACCGGTCGAGGATCGCCGCGGTCACGGCATCGACGAAAACCATCTCGCGCACGTCGACCCGGTTCGTCACTTCGACCTGATACGCCAGGTGGCTCATGCCCGGCACGCCCTGCATCAGCCCGGTGCGGTAGATGACCAGTTCGTTTCCGACTGCAAGCAGGTCGCCGTTCACCGGCCGGGTTGCGCCGGCCGTAACAGCGGCGATGGCCGCCTCAGCCGCCGCAGCAGGCTCGATAGCCGCGGCAGGAGCCAGGTCGATATCGGGCACGAAGGTGCCGTTTGCCGCGATCAGCCGGCCCGCGGCGTCGAAGTGGATGCGCAACTCGCCGCCGAAGACAGACACGCCGCGGTAGTTCTGGTCGAAGGTGAGGTGTGCTGCGCCAGTCAGGTCGGTCAGGCGCTCGCGCAGTACCAGCTCGCCAGAGGCATCGCGGATGCCGAACAGCCCACCGTACCGCGCGAAGAAGGCTCCGGCACGGGCCTCTGCTGTATCGCCGGGCAGCGCCAACGCAGTCTCCCGGGTCAGTCGCAGCGCACTGACAACGCCGGTCGCGCGTTTGAGGGTTATTTCTGCGCCGGCGGGGGTTTCGGCCCGGAGGCGATCAGCGGCAGCGCCGGACGGCCCCTCAGGCGCGGCGAGCGCGGCGGGAACCAGGGTCAGAAGAACGATCACGATCAGGGGCAAGCGCAGGACTCGCCACCCGCGGGCGTGCTGCATGATGGGCTCCTCGTGCGAGAATGGGATGCGCGCGATCTGGCAGGGCCTTGGGCGCGCAGGAAGGAGTGTACTGCAGAGTGCGGTCGTCGCCAAGTTGCTCGAGTGACAGGTGAGATGCAACAGATGCAACCCGCGGAGCGTACCGGAACAGGATCGGGCACGACGGCGTCTCCCTTCGTGGAGTTGCCTGAGTGAGCGCATTGTTGCTGCTGGAGCACGGCGGTCAACGAACGGCCTATGGTACGGGCGAGTGCGCCACCGCTTCGCACGATGCGCTCATTCATGTTCCCGATTCGTTGACGGCCGCACCCCAGCGGCGGCGGCGTTTGGTTAATCGGGCCGTTTGGGTGTAGAATGGCGTTCGCGCGCGACCGGAAACGGGCCGTGTCACCCACCATTTCGGAGAGTTTATGGAGCTACGCGCCTATTTCGATATCCTCCGCCGGCGCGGCTGGATTATCCTCGCGACCGCGCTGGTTGCCCTGGTGCTCGCCACCGGGCTGGCGATGGTGCAGACCAAGACCTATCGGGCCACGGTGCGCGTCAGCACGGTTCCGGCGCGGCCCGACTGGGGCCTGGGCTCCAGCGCCAAAGAACTGCTCCGCAACTTCGTGATGATCATCAACACGCACGATATGGCGAACAAGGTCATCTCGACCGCGCGTCTGGATATGAGTTCCTACGATCTCCTTGCCAAGTTGACCGTCAGTGCAGAGCCGGATAACTTTGCCATCCGCATCGATGCGGTCGATGAGGACCCCCAGGTGGCCGCAAAGATCGTGCTCACGATGGCCGAGCTGTTCGTCAACGAACGGGTGGCCTACTACACGACGCTCGACAAGGACAACCGCATCGAGGTCAAGATCACGGACAGCGTGATCGACGCGCCGCTCTACCGGCCCAACTGGCGGATGAACGCCATTGCCGGCTTTGTGCTTGGCGCGCTCTTGGGTACGCTCGTCGTGCTGGCGCTGGAGTGGATGGCGGCGGATATCCTCGCCACTCCCGATAAGGTCGAGCGCACGTTGGGCCTGCCGGTGCTCGGCGCAATCCCCGCGGCCGGCCGCAAGAAGTGAGACACTGCCCATGACACTCAACCTGGTGACTCTGAACGAGCCTGCTTCGCCGGCTGCGGAAGCATACCGCCGCCTGCGGGTGAATCTGTCCGCGGAGCGCGAGCTGCCCTTGCACACCCTCCTGGTGGTTGCCGCCGACAGCGACGGAGACAAGGACAGCGTCGCCGCCAACCTGGCTGTGACGTATGCGCGCGTGGGCAAGCAGGTCATCCTAGCGGACTGTGACCTCCGCCGCCCGCGGCAGCACACGGTGTTCGGCGCGGCCAACAATGAGGGCGTGACAACCGCGCTGGCGGATGAGAGTGCGCCCCTGCCGCTGCAGGCAACGGCCGTACCTGGGCTGCGGTTGCTGACGAGCGGGCCGGGCGTGGAAGTGCCATCCGACCTGCTGGCCTCGCCCGCGATGGGGCGGCTGATGGCCCGCCTGTGTGAGGAGGCGGATGTGGTGCTGCTGGATGCGCCGCCTGTCGCGGTCGCAACCGATGCAACCGAGCTCGCCAGCCAGGTGGACGGCGTGCTGTTGACGGTGACCGCGGGGCAGACGAAGCGGGATGCGGCGCAACGTGCCCGGCAACTGCTGGAGCAGGTCGGCGCGCGCATCGTGGGCGCGGTGCTCGTGAATGTGCCGCTGGACGCTGCGCTGCGGAAATACGCGGCGGGCTGAGCCAAACAACACAATCGGCTATGGGGGGCGGGTTGGTGAACAATCCGCCCTTTACGTTTGAGGGGTGATGACGCGATGAAGAATATTATGGTGACGGGCGGCGCAGGGTTCATCGGCTCGAACTTCGTGCGCTACATGCTGAGCAAGTATCCCGACTATCGGATCCTGGTCTATGACAAGCTGACCTATGCGGGCAACCCGGATAACCTTTTGGATGTAGACGATGACCCGCGTTTTGCGTTCGTGAAGGCGGACATCTGCGATGCCGAGGCCGTCACCGCTGCGCTGCGTGAGCACAACATCGACACCATCGTCAATTTCGCGGCCGAGTCGCACGTAGACAGGTCCATCATGGACCCGGATGCCTTCATCCGCACGGACGTCTACGGGACCTACGTGCTGCTGGAGGCCGCCCGGCAGCTTGGGCTGGAGCGCTATCACCAGATCAGCACCGACGAGGTGTACGGACACATCCACGGCGACCATCGTTCGGTGGAAACCGATGCCGTGGCCCCGCGCAGCCCGTACGCGGCCAGCAAAACCAGCGGCGACCTGATGGCGATTGCCTACCACGTCACCTACGGCCTGCCCGTCACCATCACGCGGGGCGCCAACAACATCGGGCCGTACCAGTATCCCGAAAAGGTGATTCCGCTTTTTGTAACCAATGCCATTGACAATCTGCCGCTGCCCGTGTACGGTGATGGCAAGCAGCGTCGCGACTACCAGTATGTGCTGGATCATTGTGAAGGCATCGATGTCGTGCTGCACCGCGGCGCGCTCGGTGAAATCTACAATGTCGGCACCGGCGGCGAGATGGAAAACCTGGCAATGGTGGAGATTCTGCTGGATGAACTGGGCAAGTCGCACAGCTTGATCCAGCACGTCGAGGACCGGCCCGGCCATGACCGCCGCTACTGCCTGAACGTGGACAAGCTGCGCGGCCTTGGCTGGGAGCCGCGACACACGCACGAGGAGGCCATCCGCAAGACGGTGCGCTGGTATGTCGAAAACGAGTGGTGGTGGCGCAAGATCAAGTCGGGCGAATTCAAGGAATACTATCGCCGGCTGTACGGTGACCGGAAGGTGATCAATCCTGCCTAAGGGGCAACGTTGCTCGAGGAGGCGCAGATGCACGGCCATAGCACGACGGTGAAGATGTACGGCGATATGATGGTGTTCTCGGGGACGGCGAACCGGCCGCTGGCTGAGGAGGTGGCCGCCTGTCTGCACGTGCCCTTGGGCCTGGCGGACATCGAGCAATTTCCGAACAGCAATACGTTCGTGCGTCTGCACCAGAGCGTGCGCGCGAAGGATGTGTTCCTGATCCAGCCCACGTCGGCGCCTGTCAACGATAACCTGATGGAGCTGCTTATCTTCATAGATACGTTGCGCCGTGATTCGGCGGGACGCATCACTGCGGTTGTGCCCTACTATGGGTATGGCCGCACGGACAAGAAGGATCAGCCGCGCGTGCCGATTACGGCGCGTCTCATCGCCGATTTGATCGATGTGGCAGGTGCAGACCGGCTGCTGACCCTGGACTTGCACGCCAAGCAGATCCAGGGTTTTTTCTCCATCCCGTGCGATGAGCTGCCCGCGCTGGACCTGTTCGTGGACTACTTCACGGCGACGCCGCTGGTGAACACCGTGGTCCTGTCGCCCGATATCGGTGCGGTACGGCGGGCGCGCAATTTTGCCGAGCGGCTCGATCTGCCGCTCGCGGTTATCGAGAAGCGGCGTACGCCTGATGGTGGACGGACCGAGATCTTCAATCTGATCGGCGATGTGCGTGGCAAGAACGTTATCCTGGTGGATGATGAGATCGATACGGCGGGTACGCTGACGAAGGCGGCAAACTTTGCCCGGATGGAAGGCGCACTCGATGTGGTGGCCTGCGCGACACACGCGATTTTCTCAGAGCCCGCGCCGGACCGCATCCGCGAGAGCGTGTTGAGCAAGGTCATTGTGACCGATACAGTGGCGCTGACGCCGGAACAATGCCAGCGCTGCGGCAACAAAGTTAAGGTAATTCCCGTCGCGCCCCTCCTGGCGGAGGTGATTAGCCGCATCCATACGGGGCGATCGGTCGGGGAACTGTTTGACGAATAAGGCGACCCGTCATAAGGCGGACCGCCAATGGTATGAAGGTGTTAGCAAGATGTTCAAGAATCTGGCAAAGAAGGTTTTCGGTGATCCGAGCGAACGTGAGGCTAGACGGTTGATGCCCATGGTGGAGCGCATCAACGCGCTGGAGCCAGAGTTCGAGCGGATGAGCAATGCAGAACTGGCCGCGCAGACCGATGCGTTTCGCACGACGATTGCCACGCGCGTCGGCACGCTGCGGGACGAACTGGAAAACGCGCGGACCGCGTGGCTCCAGGAGCCGGACAGCGGCATGCAGATCCAGCTCCGGTTGGAGGTGGACCGGCTGCGCAAGGAGCTGCGGCAGGCCGAGGCCGCTGCAATGGAAGAAGTGCTGCCGCGCGCATTTGCTGCGGTGCGCGAGGCTGCCCGGCGGACGGTCGGTATGCGCCACTTCGACGTGCAGCTCATCGGCGGCATGGTGCTGCACCAGGGCAAAATTGCCGAAATGAAGACCGGCGAAGGCAAAACCCTGGTCGCGACCCTGCCGCTTTATCTCAACGCGCTGACCGGCCGCGGCGCGCACCTCGTCACCCCCAACGATTACCTGTCGAAGTATGGCGTGCAGTGGATGGGGCCGATTTATCACATGCTCGGCGTCAGCGTCGGCGTCATCCAATCTGCCGCAGCCAACCCCGACCTCGGCTCGTTCGTGTTCGACCCGGAGTTTCCCGCCGCAGATGACCGTTACCTGAATCTGCGCCCGGTGAGCCGCCGCGAGGCGTATCATGCTGACATCACCTACGGCACGAACAATGAGTTCGGGTTTGATTACCTGCGTGACAACATGGTGCGCGACCTGTCCGAGTGCGTCCAGCGCGAGCTGCACTATGCCATCGTGGACGAGGTCGACAACATCCTGATCGACGAGGCCCGCACGCCGCTCATCATCTCCGGCCAGGCGCAGGAATCGTCTGACCTGTACGGCAAGTTCGCTCAGGTCGTGCGCCGGCTGTCTCACGAGACCCACTACAAGGTAGATGAGAAGGATCGGGTCGTCACGCTGACGGACGAGGGCATCGCGCGCATCGAGCAAATCCTGGGGCTGGGCGCAGGCCAGAGCCTGTATGATGCCGAGCACTACGAGATGACGCCGTACCTGGACAACGCGCTGCGCGCGCATGTCCTGTATCACCTCGATCGCGATTACATCGTCAAGGACGGCGAAGTCATCATCGTCGACGAGTTCACGGGCCGCCTGATGTACGGCCGGCGCTTCTCCGAGGGCCTGCACCAGGCCATCGAGGCGAAGGAGGGCGTGCGGGTCCAGCGGGAGTCGCTCACGCTGGCGACCATCACCTTCCAGAACTACTTCCGCATGTACGAGAAGCTTGCCGGCATGACCGGCACCGCGCTGACCGAAGCGGAAGAGTTCGGCAAGATTTACAACCTGGACGTGGTGGCGATCCCGACGCACCGGCCAGTCATCCGTGAGGACCTGCCCGACCAGGTTTACAAGACCCAGCGGGCCAAGTTCAAGGCCGTGGTAGATGAGATTGCGGCGTGTCATGAGAAGGGCCAGCCTGTGCTGGTGGGCACGGTTGCCATCGAAACCTCCGAGATGCTGTCCGACCTGCTCAAGCGCAAGGGCGTGCCGCATAATGTCCTGAATGCGAAGCAGCATGAACGGGAAGCTGGCATCATCGCGCAGGCGGGCCGGTCGGGCATGGTGACGATTGCAACGAACATGGCCGGCCGCGGCGTGGACATCCTGCTCGGCGGTAACCCTGAAGGCATGGCACGCGAGCGCCTCCGCAAGGAGGGCGTGGACCTTACCAGCCTGGGCGCGAGCGACCCGGTCTGGCAGGAGGCCCTGGCGTGGGCGAAGGCCGAGGTGGAGCAGGACCGCCAGAAGGTGCTGGCCGCGGGCGGGCTGCACGTCATTGGCACCGAGCGCCACGAGGCGCGGCGCATCGACAACCAGTTGCGCGGTCGTTCGGGGCGCCAGGGCGACCCGGGCTCCTCCCGTTTCTACATCTCGCTCGAAGACGATCTGATGCGGCGGTTCGGCGGGCAGAGCGTCGCGGGCGTGATGAATCGCCTGGGGCTGGAAGAGGATGTGCCCATCGAGCACGGCATGGTCAGCAAGGCCATTGCCAGCGCTCAGGTGCGGGTTGAAGGGTATAACTTCGATATCCGCAAGCACGTTCTCGAATACGATGATGTCGTGAACAAGCAGCGCGAGGTCATCTACAACCAGCGCCGCCAGATACTGAGCGAGCCGACCATGCGTCCGACGATCCTCGGCATGGTGGAGGACGAGCTACGCAGCCTGGTGGACGCCTTCACGAAGGATCACGATCGCAGCGAGTGGGACCTGGACGCGCTGGCGAGCGAGATTCTGAAGATCATGCCGCTGCCGGACAGCGAAGACCTCGACGTCTGGCGGGCCATGAATGCGCCGGACCTGGCCGACCATCTTGTGGAGCTGTCGATCGCGGCCTACGATGAGCGCGAGCGCGTGATGGGCGCAGAGACGATGCGCCAGCTCGAACGGCTGATGATGTTGCGCGCGGTGGACAACCGCTGGGTGCGGCATCTGACCGACCTGGACGAGCTGCGCGAAGGCATCGGGCTGCGTGCGATTGCACAGCAGGACCCGCTCGTGGCCTACAAGCGCGAGGCGCACGAGATGTACCAGGAGTTCGTCTCCTCCATCGCGCGCGACCTCGTGTACTCGATCTATCACGCGCAGGTCATCACGCGACCTACGCTGCCTGTTCAGCGTATGCAAGTTAATCGTACGGACAGCGGCACGAGCCAGCCGCAGCCGGCGCGCAGCGCCAAGGGCGCGCTGGGCCGCAATGACCCGTGCTGGTGTGGCAGCGGCAAGAAGTACAAACAGTGCCACATGCGCGCCGACCAGGGCCGTGAGATGGCGCCCGTTACGCCGGGCGATGGCGGTGCAGCGCGCCAGCCCGTCCCTGCCGGTGCGCGGAGCGGGGCGGCTGCCGGTCAGAACAGGTCCGGCGGCAAGCGGAACGGGAGACGATAGTGCACCAGGCCGTGCGCAGCAGACATGCGTCTGCTGCGCACGGCCCACGCAGTAAGGACCTTTATGCCTGCAACACATCGCGAATGGATTTACCTCCCCCGCCAGGCCGACCTGGCGGCGCTCTTTGCTGGCGTCCGCAACATGGAGTGTACATCCGTGGTCGGGGTGGCCAACCTCGGCAAGTCAGCCACGATGCGCGCCCTGGCCGAGCCACAGGTGCAGGCACACTTCCTCGGTGAGGATGCCGTAAACTACCTTTTCATCTACATCGACTTCAACCAGATGCTCGAGATGAGCGACCAGGCGTTCTACGAGCTGGTGCTGCGCATGTCCGTGGATGTCATCCGCCAGCACGGCATCGATTCAGACCTGTTGCGCCAGGTCGAGACGGCCTATACCGGCGTCATCGCGCCGGCGAGCGCGTTCGAGATTCCGCTCCGGTTCGCGCAGGCTATGTCGGTCATCGGCGAGCAATTGCCCCAGCGCGTCGTCTTCCTGCTGGATGAAGTGGACGAGCCGGTCGCTGGCATCGACGGCCGCGTCTTCCTGAACTTGCGCGCGCTGAAGGATCGCCATCGCGAGGAACTGACTTACATCACCGCCACCAACCGCCTGCTCAATCACATCCGGCCCGACCCGGACGTCCTGGAGTTCGCGGAGTTGTTCAGGCATCAGATCCTCTATATCTCGCTGCTGCAGGAGGATGAGACTCGCCGTTTCATCGAGCGTTTTGCGCAGGAGGAAGGCGTCACGTTCAGCGACGGCGACATGGCCTTCATCCGTAGCTGGGGCGGCGGCCATCCGGTGCTCCTGGAAACGACCTGCCGCATCCTGGGGCTGGTGACGGGGCAGCCGGTGCGCGATGCATCGCAGGAGTGGATCATCCATCGCCGCGCATCGGAGATGCTGACGCAGGACCTCAACCTGCAGGCCGAGAGCCGCAAAATCTGGAATAACCTGTCCGAGCGGGAGCAGGCCGCGCTGCTGGCGGTCTGTGAGGGGACGGAGACGACCCTGTCCGAACTCGACCTGGTGATTGCCAAGCACCTGGTCAGGGTCAACGGCAGCGAACGGCGGCTGTTCTGCCGCGCCTTCGAGGAATTTGTGCAGCGCCAGCACGTCACCCGGCGCACCAAGCAGCAGGGCATCCGGGTCGACCCGGACAGCGGCGAGGCGTGGGTCGAGAATGTCCAGGTACCGACGCTTACCAACCTGGAATATCGTCTGCTGCTGCTGCTCTATGGGCGTATCGGCAAAATCTGCACCAAGTATGAGGTGGTGGAGGCCGTCTGGGGCGAGGACTATATCGGCGACGTGGACGACGCGCGCATCGAGAAGCTCGTCAGTCGCCTGCGCCAGAAACTCGAGCCGGACCCGGCCAATCCCAAGTATCTGTTCACCGTGCGCGGGCGAGGCTACAAGTTGGTGGAGGGGTGACAAGCCGCGTTGTCAGCCCATCGTCCGCCGACTGTCAAGCGCGCATCCGCGTCAATGGTATACTATTCGCATCTAAAACTCTGCAATCTGATCAGGCTACAGGAGGAAACGCATGGCTTCTCTGCTCGAAAAAGTCAACACGCTCGTCTCGGCCAATCTGCACTGGATGGTTGACCAGGCGCTCAAGCAAAACTCGATTGCCGTCATCAACCAGTACATCCGCGAGGTCGAGGACAACCTGGACGACCTCACCGAGGCGACCGCCACCGTAGGCGGCAATGTCAAGACCATCCGCCGGAAGTACGAAGAGCTTCAGGCGAAGTCCGTCGAGCTGGACCGCAACATCGACCTGTTCCTGCGCGAGGGCCGCGAGGACCTGGCGCGCGCTGCGCAGAGCAAATACAACTCCACGCAGCGCTTGGTCGAGACCTATGCGGGCCAGATCGAGCAGATGCAGCGCGAGTACCAGTCGCTGCTCGACGCGCGGCTCAAGCTGGAAGCCAAGCTGACGACTATCAAGCAGGAACGCGAGGAACTCCAGGCCCTGCTCGAACTGGCGAAGTCGAAGGAAATCACCGCGAAGGCCATCAAGTCGCTGGACGACCTGGCCGGCGTGGGCGACGCGGACGTGGCGCGCATTGCCGATTCGATCCGCCAGCGTCTGGACCGCGCCTCCGCGGAGAGCGAGATGCGCGCGGCCAGCCTCGACAAGCAGATGGATGAAATCCTGGATCGCGGCGAGCTTGACGCGCAGTTGTCGGCTCGCAAGTCTCGCCTGGGGCTGGAGCGCAGCGGCAGCGCGGGGTAAAGTGCGCCGCCTACGAGCCTGGGGTTGCAAACCCCAGGCTACGCCAAACGAAACCTGCTGAAGCAGGTTGCCCCGTCACTCGGTGAGTGCGCTTTAGCGCACTTGAGCGATAGCAGCCGCCGATTTGAATCGGTGGCGATGGGGGCGGGTTGGTAGGAGGATCTGATGGCATCCTTTCTCGATAAGGTACAGACCTTGATCAGCGCGGACCTCAACCGTCTGGTCGACCGGGCGCTCAAGAGCAACGAGCCGGCCATCTTCCAGGGGCACATCCGCGAGCTGCAGGGCATGCAAGAACAACTGGAAGACCAGTTGGTCAAGGTGCGCGCGGAAATCACGCAGATGCGCCGGCGCAGCGATGAGCAACAGGCGCTCGTCGTCCAGCAGGACCTGGAAGTGGACCGCCTGCTGCGTGAGGGGCTGGAGAGCGACGCGCTGGCCGCGCAGGAACGCCTGAACCAGAGCCGTCTGGCGGCCGCGCGGCAGTCCGAGCGGCTGGAGAACCTGGAAGCGGAGTATACGCGGCTGACCGAGACGAAGGCCCAGCTCGATGCGCGCATCGAGGCCCTCGTGCGCTCTGAGCCAGAGGTCGAGGGGCTGGTCGGGCTGGCGCGGGCCAAGCAGCACACCGCGGAAGCGATGCAGTCGCTCGAAGACCTCAGCGGGACCGGGGACCCGGATGTGGCGCGGGTCGTGGACGCCATCCGCGGCCGGCTGGCCGAGGCCGAGGCGCAGATCGCGCTGCTGGAGCAGCGCGGGCTGGCCCACGGCGAAACCCCCGAAGTGCTCAAACGTAAAGAATTAGAGGCACAGCTAGAGGCACGCAAGGCACGTTTGGGGCTGTAAGGAGCGCATATGTCCCTCGCACCTGTGATTGGCACGTTGGCCGGTGGCGTGATCGCCATCATCGTCGCGATCATTCTCTTTGCCGCGCGCGGCGGGCGGCGGGCTCAGGCCGTGTTTTTCCTGGTGATCGGCTTTGCGCTCCTGGGCGTGGGCGGCGTTCTGGCCTGGCAGCAATACGAGCCGCCGACCGCTACCGGTTCCGGCCCGCTCGTTGCCGCGCCGCGCGGGCCGGTCCAGGTGCGCGTGCTGACCGCCCTGCCGGTCGAGCCGTGGGTGCGGGAGGCCGCACGCGCCTTCAACGAGGCTGACATTACTCAGGACGGCCAGCCGGTTGAGGTGCAGGTCATCGCAATGGACGGCCTGACCGCGCTCGGCAAGTTCGACCGCGACGAGTATGGCAGCCTCGGCAACCGCACGCGCGATGAGCTTTCCGCCGATGAGCTGGAACGGCTTCAAACCAACTTCCCGACCGTCTGGATTCCCGACAGCCGCTACCTGGTGGAGCTGGCGAACGCGGCTTACAAGGAGCGCATCGGCCGCGATGTGTTCCTGACGGATGGCGAATATCGCGCCCGGCCCATCGCCATCTCGCTGTTCGTCTGGGGCATCTACCAGAGCCGCGCAGATGTGTTGACCGAGAAGTACGGCGACATCAACTGGCAGACCATCCACGATGCGGCGATCGCGGCGGGCGGCTGGCCGGAGCTGGGCGGCGAGCCGGGCTGGGGCTTCTTCAAGCTGGTCGTGCCCAATCCGCAGCGGAACGTCGGCGGGCTGGCCGCGATGGTCGCGGCCGCGGGCGAGTATTACGACCGTACCAACATCTCTGTGGCGGACGTGACCGATCCGCAGTTCCAGCAGTGGCTCAAGGAACTGATGGGCGCGTTGACGGATGTCAGCGGCGCGAGCGCGTACACCGCGGAAGATTTCGCCCTGTTCGGTTACTCCGCAGGCGACGGCGGGCAACTGCTGGAGAGCGACCTGCTCAACAGCATGGAGGGCATCCGCACCCGCTGGGCCGACCCGCTCGTCATCCGCTATCCCAAGTATGTGACCTGGTTCGACTTCCCGTACAGCATCTGGGTGGGACCGGAGACGACCGCGGCGGAGAAGAACGCGGCCTTGCAATTCCAGCAGTACCTGCTGGGCGAAGAGCAGCAGAAGCTGGCCGTCGAGCAGGGGCTCCGGCCGGCGAACAGCGCGGTCAGCGTGACCGAGGGCGATACCCTGTTCAGCCAGTGGCAGAGCCAGGGCGTCGAGGCGATTGTCCCGCGCACGACGCGCATGGCGTCGCCCAGCCGCGATGTGCTGCTGGCCCTGTTGCGTTGGTTTGATCTGAACGTCGGCAAGTGAGGCAAGGAGTTTGGGAATGACCCGCCAACCGACAGGACCGCGTGCCAGCACGATCATCGTCTTTGTCGCGCTGCTCGCCCTGGTTGTCTGCGTCGTCATGGCGATGCTGTTCACGGCTGTGCTGAACAATAGCCGGACCCAACAGGCAGGCATTGCAGCGACGACGACCGTCGATCCCCGCAGCGCCGCGCTGACCATCGCCTACTCCCCGGAGAAGGCTGCGCTGATGCGCACGCTGGTGGATGCCTTCAACGCGGAGGGGCAGCGCACGACGGACCGGCAGGCGATGACTATCGCGCTGGTGGAACTGACGCCGGAGGAGATGGTCAACCAGGCGCTGGCCGGGGAGCAGACCTTCCAGGCCCTCACGCCGGATTCGTCCCTGTGGCTCGACCAGCTCAACCGGCGTTGGGCCGAGAACTATCCTGCCGGGCAGGAGCCGGGCACGATCGCCCCGCGCCTGACGGGTGAGTCCGTGCGCTATGCCATCAGCCCCATCGTCATCGCGGCCTGGGAAGACGTTGCACGCTCGCTCGGCTGGCCCGAGCAGGCGGTCGGCTGGCAGACGCTCCAGACACGTGCGCAGCAGGACGCCAATTTCCGCTGGAGCCATCCCAGCACCGCGTATGCCAGCGGGCTGCTGGCGACGCTGGCCGAGTTCTACGCAGGCGCGGGCGTGCAGCGCGGGCTGACCAACGAGATGGTGCAGGATCAGAAGACCATTGACTTCGTCACCGCAATCGAGCAGACGGTCAAGTTCTACGGCGAGGCCGAGCTGGCCGTCATCGATCGGGTCATGCGCGACGGGCCGCAGACGCTGGATGCTTTCGTCGTGTCCGAGCAGCTCGTGGCCGCCTTCAACATGGGCGTGTTCGGCCAGCCGCCCGCGCGATTGGTCGCCATCTATCCCGCGGAAGGGACGCTGTGGGCCGACCATCCGCTTGCGCTGATCGAGTCCGCGAATCTGACGGTCAATCAGCGGCGCACCTTCCAGGCCTTCCGTGAGTTCCTGGCCCAGCCGGAGACTCAGGCCGCGGTGCTGGCCGCGGGCTACCGGCCAGCGGACCTGAGCATCCCGCTGGACGGCGCAGATTCACCGCTCACTGCAGCATACGGCGTGGACCCGCGCCAGCCGGAGACGACGCTGCAACTGCCCGCGCCGGATGTCGTCCAGGTGGTGCAGAATGTCTGGGCGCTGACCAAGCGCAAGACCAACGTCATCCTCGTCGTGGACACCTCCGGCTCGATGGAAGGCGAGAAGCTGGCGAATGCGCAGGACGCCCTGCGCACCTTCCTCCTGCAAATTCCGACCGGCCAGGAGCGCGTGGGCCTGGTGGAGTTCAACACGGGGGTCACCAACATCGTCGAGCTGGACCTGCTGGACAACAACCGCGCCGAACTGAACGCCACAGTGGACAGCCTGCAGGCGAACGGCAATACAGCCCTGCTGGATGCCGTGCGCGCCGCGTATGTGCGCCTGCAGCGGCAGGCCGACCCGGAGCGCATCAACGCGATTGTGGCCATGACCGACGGGCGGGAGAATGCTTCTGCCGTGGGCCTGCGCGAACTGGCCGCGGAAATCCGGCAGGGCAATGAGACGCTGCCCATCTTCATCTTCTGCATCGCCTATGGCCGTGACGCGGACTACAACGTCCTCGACACGCTGGCCGAGGCGAGCGGCGGGCAGGTGCGCGAGGGCAACACTGAGACGATCCGAGAGCTGTACAAGATTCTGTCGAGTTACTTCTGATGCCTGAGCAATCCACTCGCGACCGTATTGAACAGCAGGTCGGCAAGGCGCTGCTCAGGAACGCCTTCTTCAATCTGCCGAGCGCGTTGATGATCGGCGCGACCATCCTGGCAACCGCGATCATGCCGGACCTGGTGCCGATGATTCCCTGGTTCGCGTGGCCTATTTTCGGCTTCGCGGGCGAGGCCGCGATCGTCGCCGCCAGCCTGACGGACAAGGCGGGGCAGGAGAAGCTGGTCGAGTCGTTGTTCCGCGAGAAGTACAGCCTGAACGGCATTCGCGACCGCAAGTTGCGCGAGAAGCTGAAAGAGGCGGACGAATACCGCCAGCGCATCCAGAGCGTCGTGGACCAGCAGCGCAGCGGCGTGCTGCGTGACCGGCTCAAGACCACGACTAACCAGGTGTATGACTGGATTGCGAACATGGTGGCGCTTGCCCGGCGCATCGACGAATATCGCACCGATCAGATTATCCGGCGTGACCTGACCAACGTGCCGAAAGACATCGAGCGACTGAAGTGGCGGCTCGACCGGGAGACCGACCCGCGCGTGCGCGAGCAGATGACGACCACGCTGGCCTCGAACCAGCAGCAGCTTGCCGCGTTGCGTGAGCTGCACGGCCGCATGGAACGCGCAGACCTGCAACTTGACCACTCGCTGGCGGCGCTGGGCACGGTCTATTCGCAGATGCTGCTGATCGGCAGCAAGGATGTGGATTCGGACCGGGCCGAGCGGCTGGGCGACGACATCCGTGGGGAGGTCATGGCCCTGCAGGACCTGGTCGATTCGTTGAACGAGGTCTACAACGGCGGCCTGCCGCCCATTGAGAGCATCACATCGACTGCAACGGCTGATGAAGAAGACGCGACTGCCGAAGTGCGCCGGGCGCGGCGCGAGCAGTCTGCGCGCAGATAGGGAGACACTATGAGACGGGTTTCTGTTCTGCTCGTCCTGTTGCTTATCACCGCGGTCCTGGCTGCCGGCTGCACCGGCGGCGGAGCCGCCGCGCCCACAAAGGGCGAGGTGACGGTCTACGTTGCCGGTCCCCTGTCGGGCTTTCAGGCGAACACCGGTCAGACGGTCGCGGGCGGCGTCCGCCTGATGGCCGAGCAGCTCAACCGCTCCGGCGGGCTGCTGGGGTACAAGGTCAAGGTGGTGGCGCTGGATGACGAAGCCGACTCCGAGGTGGCCGTCGCGGTCGCCCAGGAGATCAAGGCCGCAGTGGCGCGCGGGGAGCGGGTCATCGGCGTGATCGGGCATCCGAACTCCGGCCAGACCGCCGCCGCGATGGAGGTCTACAAGGACCTGGACCTGACGGTCATCACGCCGACCGCATCGGAAGTCGCGCTGACGCAGCGGGGGTATACGAACTTCTTCCGAGTCAACGCAGCCAACGACCTGCAGGCGACCGCGGGCGCGGAATACCTGATCAAGACGCTCGGCGCGCAGCAGGTCGCGGTGCTCTATAACGACGACGCCTACGGCATCGACCTGGGTCGCCGCGTGGCTGACGAGATCACCCGGTTGGGCGGCACGGTGCCGCTGTCGGTGCAGGTTGCGGTCGAGCAGAATCGCTTCACCGACGAGGTGGCCCGCATCCGGAGCGCGGGAGTCGATGCCATCTACTACGCGGGCTACGAGGTCGAGTGCCCCTACCTGCGCGCGGACCTGCGCGACGCCGGGCTGGACGGGCTGACTTTCATGGCATCGGACGGCTGCTTCCTGGCTGCGACGATCGACAATGCGGACGGCGCGGCCGAGGGCATGTACGTCTCCGGCTTCGCGCCTTCTCCCAAGACCGCGGTCGATGAGGCGTGGGTGCAGGCCTACCAGGCCGTCGAGTATCGCAACCCTGACACCTACTCGGTCAACGGCTACAGCGCGATGCAGGTGCTGGCGGAGGGCATCAAGCGGGCGAACGCGCTGAACGGCCAGCAGGTGAATAGCGCGATTCGCGGTCTCGATGTCAAGACCCCGCTGGGGGAGGTGCAGTTCCAGGAGAACGGCGACCTGCGCGCCGCACAGATTTACATCTTCCAGGTCAAGGACGGGCAGTTCGTGCAGGTCGCGCCGTAATCCTATCGATAGGGCGTTAGGGCCGCTTTGCAGCCCTAACGCCAGGAAAACGCGATTTGCCTCAATGTGAAGAAGGAGGATAGTCTATGACCCGGCGCTCGGATGGCACGAATCTAGTCGCAATCTACCATTTCATCAGCGGCATCTTCAGCCTGCTTGGCCTCTGCCTGATCGTGACGATTCCCCTGGCGATGGGGCTGTTCGTGCCCGTCACAGGAGATGAGGGTGCTTGGATCGCAGTCGTCACGATGGCGCTCATCGGTCTCATCGGCGGCGGCATCTTACTGCTGATAACCATTGCGAATTTCGTCATAGGTTGGGGGCTGTGGAACCTGCGGGAGTGGGCCCGGATCAGCGCCATCGCGTTGGCCTTCTTGCGGCTGCTCAACATTCCGTTGGGCACGATCATCGGCGGGCTTATCATCTGGCACCTGCTCAGAGAGGAAACCAAGGACGAGTTTGCAGCCGGCTAGGTCCGTTACCTGTAACACGAATCACATCCCTCACAACCCCTTCCGGGTATGATGCACGGAAGGGGTTGCCATGTGTCTGGCCCCCTTGTTTTGTGTGGAGAAGAATCATTTATGTCTCAGCCATCGTTCACCATCCTGACCATTTTTGCTCATCCCGACGACGAAATCGGCGTCGGCTCGACGCTCGGCTATTACAGCGATGCGGGCATGCACACGGTCCTCGTCTGCGCATCGCGCGGGGAGGTCGCCACCATCTTCTGCGACGACTGCGCGACCCGCGAGAACCTGGCCGAGGTGCGCACGCACGAGCTGGAATGCGCATGCCAGCATATCGGCATCAAGGAGCTGCGCTGGCTGGACTGGCCGGACGGCGGCATCAAAGACCTGCCGCGCGAGGAGGCTGTCGGCCGGATCGTCGAGATTATCCGCGAGCTGCGCCCGCAAGTTGTCATAACACACCCTGAGCACGGCCTGTATCCGCATCCCGACCACCTGGCTCTATGGGAGATCGTGCGCGAGGCCTTCGATGCCAGCGCGGACGCGGCCCGCTACCCTGAGGCAGGCGCGCCGTGGAAAGTTGCCCGTCTGTTCACGCGCGCCATCCCGCAGAGCATCTTCGAGCGCGCGCCCGGCCTGGCCGACTTCCGTGTGGAGCTGAACGGCGAGCTGCTGCCCTTCTACGGCACGCCGGACGAGGACATCGCGGTGACGATGCATGTGGGGGATTGGGTGCCCCGGCGAATGGCCGCGTGGGACTGTCACCGCTCCCAGCACAATCCGAACGGCTTCTCCCAGACCATGCCCGACGGCGTACGCGAGGACATGGCCGCGAACGAACACTACCTGCTGGCGGCCGCGCATGTGCCGCTGCCCGCGGGGATGCACGATGACTTGCTGGCGGGGCTGACGGCAGATGACGGCGGACTGACGCTGGAGGCCGACGGGTCGACAGATGCAGAGGCGGCGCCCGAGGTCCGGGTGGAGCCGTCGCGGGGGTACCTCACCGCGCTGCGCGATGAGCTTTCCGCACACCTCGCGTTGACCGAGATGGCCCGGCGCTATCTCGCGACGCTGCCGGAGCAGAAGTACGCGACCCTGCTGCGCCGGGTGGCCGACGACAGCCAGGAGATCACCTACTGGCTGGCACGCGCCTTGCGGGTGGCCGGCGACGTGCCCGGCGCTGTTACGCCCAACGAGCGCATCCGGCGGCAGGGTGCGCGGCAGCAGCGGGCCGAGGAGCAACTGCGCTTCCTGCACTTCCACATGGAGCAGTCATTGCGGCACTTCGAGAAGTATATCGGGGCTGCGGAGGACGCGGAGCAGCGCCGCCTGTGGCAGGACCTGGCCGAACGCTCACGGGGCGTGTTTGCGGAGTTGACCGCGCTGGGGTTGTAATGCGGGCGTGACTGGAGTCGAGGCTTCAGCCGGTGGGCTATGGCCGGTCTACGACCGAGCCATAGCATGCTGGTTGCGTGCGTACACAACCCAACCGGCTGAAGTCTCGACTCCAATCTGCTGCATGGCATAATACGCCTTGAACTCCGGGCGAATGACCTGCGTCATGGCAGTCTATCTTCGGCCATGCTATGCTGTTAGCAAGCTGCCATCTGAATCCCAGCATGGAGGTCGAAGTTGATCCGATTGCTCTCCGGCAATGAAGCCGTGGCGCGTGGCGCGTGGGAGGCCGGCGCAGCCGTTGCCTCGGCTTATCCTGGCACCCCCAGCACCGAAATCCTCGAGGAATTCGCCCGCTTTCCGAATGTCTACGCGGAGTGGGCCACCAACGAAAAGGTCGCCGTGGATGTAGCTGTGGGCGCGGCCTACATGGGCCGCCGCGCATTCGCGGCCATGAAGCACGTCGGCCTGAATGTGGCCGCGGACGCGTTCATGTACGCGTCCATGACCGGCGCGGAGGCCGGGCTGGTCATCATCTCCGCCGATGACCCGGGCATGCACTCCAGCCAGAACGAGCAGGACAATCGCACCTTTGCCAAGTTCGCGCGCATCCCCTGTCTTGAACCGAGCGACAGCCAGGAAGCGAAGGACTTCACTGTCGCCGCGTTCGAGCTGAGCGAGCAGTTCGACACGCCGGTGCTCCTGCGTCTGACCACGCGCGTCTGCCACTCGACATCTGCGGTTGAACTCGGTGAAGACGAGAGATTCAAGATAGATGATGCAAAAATAGATAATCTTCAATCTTCAATTTTAAATCTTCAATCTGATTCCAGATTCCCGCGCAATCCCACAAAGTACATCATGGTCCCGGCCAACGCGCGGCGCCGCCATCCGGTCATCGAACAGCGCATCCGGGATGTTGCCGCGGCCGCGGAGGACTGGCCCGGCAACCGCGTCGAGCCGGGCGACCGCAGCCTCGGTATCATCACGGCAGGTGTCGCCTACCAGTACGCCAAAGAGGTCTTCCCCTCAGCGTCGGTGCTCAAGTTAGGCATGACCTGGCCGCTGCCCGAACAGATGCTCCGGGACTTCGCCGCGTCGGTGGACCGGCTGATCGTCATCGAGGAGCTGGACCCCTTCATCGAGGAAGCGGTGCGCCTGCTGGGCATTACCTGCGAGGGCAAGAGCATCTTCCCCCTGGTGGGCGAGCTGGACCCGCGCACCGTTCGGGAGTGCGCTATCACCGCGGGGCTACTGCCCGCGTCCAGCCACGTGCCGCTGCTCGAAGTCGAGACGGGCCCGCTGCCCGCGCGGCCGCCGGTGCTGTGTCCGGGGTGTCCGCACCGCGGCGCATTCTACGAGCTGAACAAGCTCAAGCTGCCCGTCGCGGGCGACATCGGCTGCTACACCCTCGGGCTCACCCCGCCGCTCAGCGCGCTCCACTCGTGCGGCTGCATGGGCGCGAGCATCGGCGTGGCGCACGGTGCGGCGAAGGCGGGCAGCCCCGAGCGCATGGTGGCCGTGCTGGGCGACTCAACGTTCTTCCACACGGGCATCCCCGCGCTGGTCAATGCGGTGTATAACCGGGCGCCCATCATCACCATCATCATGGACAACCGTGTGACGGGCATGACCGGCCACCAGGAGAACCCGGGCACGGGCCACACACTCCAGGGGCAGGCGGCGCCGGTCGTCGATATCGAGGCCGTCGTACGCGCGCTGGGCGTGCAACAGGTGGTCACGGTTCCTGCGTACGATGTGGACGCCATCGAGGCCACGCTGAAGCGTTACGTCAAGCTCGACGAGCCGTGCGTTCTCATCACGCGGGAGGAATGTGCGCTGCTGCCGTCGGCGCGCAAGCGCTGGCAGCCGCTCGTCGTGGATCCGGACAAATGCAACGGCTGCACCCTCTGCTTCCGCATCGGCTGTCCCGCGCTGGCGAAGAGCGACGAGCTGGACGAGCGCACGGGCCGCCCGAAGGCGCTCATCGATGCATCCCTCTGCACCGGCTGCGAGGTGTGTGCGCAGTTGTGCCCGCGCGAGGCCATTTCGTTCCGGGAGGCAGTCGCATGAAAGACACCATCAACTTCCTCCTGGCGGGCGTCGGCGGCCAGGGCACCATTTTGGCGAGCGATGTCCTGGTCAACGTGGGACTGGCTGCGGGCTATCAGGCCAAGCAGGCCGAGGTCCACGGCATGTCGCAGCGCGGGGGCAGCGTGACCAGCCACGTGCGCTGGGGCCGGGTCATTTACTCGCCCCTCGTCGGCGCGGGCGAGGTGGATGTCTACCTGGCATTCGAGAAGGCCGAGGCGCTGCGCAACCTGAACCAGCTCCGCCGCGATGCGCTGGTGGTCGTCAATATGCAAGCCATCGAGCCGGTCACCGTGACCTCCGGCGGCCAGCCGTACCCGGACGACGACCGGCTCCGCGCCGGTGTCGCGCAAGTGACGGGCCGGGCCGTCTACGTAGACGGCGCAGCCATCGCGGAGCAGCTCGGCAACGTGCGCGCGGCGAACATGGTGCTGCTCGGCGCGCTCTCCGCGCTGATCGAGCGGGAGGGGTTGGCGATCCCGGCGCTTACGACGCAGGTATGGCTGGAGGTCATCACGGGCCGCGTGCCGGCGCGTTACGCCGAGATCAACCGCGCCGCGTTCATGGCCGGCCGCGCGGTTGACTGACATTCAGTATTCTATGTTTACGAGGTTGGGCGAACCTTCGGTTCGCCCAACCTCGTAAACATTCTGGCTGTCCAACCTTTGTATAATCCTGTGGCCTCGCTTACTGCCCCACTCACTCCCCCGTGGTAGACTTCAGCATACTTACTTTCATAAGGGGACCTACGTGATGCCACTGCCAGATGCAACCGTCGGGGCGTTCATCCGCCTGGTCAATCTCTCGAAAGCTTACCAGGAAGGCGACCGCCGCCGCGTCGTCCTGGAGAATGCCTCGGCCGAGTTCGACCGCGGCCAGTTCGTCGCGCTGTTGGGCCGCAGCGGCAGCGGCAAGAGCACCCTGCTCAACCTCGTCAGCGGCATCGACCGGGCGGATGCAGGGGAGATTTGGGTTGACGGGCGGGAGTTGACCGCGCTGAGCGAACGGGAGCGAACCCTCTTTCGCCGCCGCCATATCGGCTTCATCTTCCAGTTCTTCAACCTGATTCCTACGCTCACGGTCATGGAGAACGTCACGCTGCCCGAGGAACTGGGCGGCGCGTCGCCGCGGCAGGCGCGCAAGGCCGCCGAGCCGCTGCTCGATGCGGTCGGCCTGCTTGACCGGGCCGACACTTACCCCGACAAGCTCTCCGGCGGCGAGCAGCAGCGCGTCGCGATTGCGCGTGCCCTGGTGCACGATCCCCTGCTTGTGCTGGCCGACGAGCCGACCGGCAACCTGGATGAGACGACCGGCCAGGCGGTGCTGGCGCTGCTGGACCGGTTGACGCGGCAGGCGGGCAAGAACCTGCTCATGGTGACGCACAGCCCGGAATCCGCAGGCTGGGCCGACCGGGTGCTGCAATTGCACCACGGTAAGCTGGAGCCGGTCGCGGCCGTGCCCGCCGCAGTGAGCGGCAACGGCCACGAGCCAGCCCTTCAGAACGTGGCGCACCGATGAACCGCACGCTCTACAACGTCGGCTGGCGTTACCTTGCGCGCCACCCGTGGCAGTCCATCCTGATGATCCTAGGCATCGCGCTCGGCGTCTCGGTCATGGTCGCAATCGACCTCGCCAACGCTGCGGCGTCGCGCGCGTTCGACCTGAGCACCGACACCATCGCGGGCCGTGCCACGCACCAGATTATTGGCGGGCCGGAGGGCGTGGACGAGGCGGCCTATGCGCAGCTCAAGGCCGGGACGCGCGTGCCGCTCGCACCGGTCGTGACGGATTACATCGCCTCACCGGACCTGGGCGACCGTCCGCTGCAACTGCTCGGCGTGGACCCGTTTGCTGAAGCGCCGTTCCGTTCGTATCTCGTCACTTCTCCGACACAGGCGGCCTCGGTGGGTGACCCGGCCGATATCGGACAGCTTGTCGCGTTCCTGACGCAGCCGGGCGCGCTGCTCATCTCCGAGGACCTGGCCGGCGACTACGGGCTGGCGCTGGGCGACACAGTGCGGATCAACGCGTCCGGTCGGGATTCAACAGGCTTCATCGCCGGGCTGCTGCGGCCCGAGGACGGGCTGGCGCGGCGCGCCCTGGACGGCACGGTGCTGGCCGATGTGGCGACTGCGCAGGAGGTGCTCGGTCGGACCGGCTGGCTCAGCCATATCGATGCCATCCTGCCGGACGAGACGGCGGTTGCTGCGCTGGCAGAGCGACTGCCCCAGGGCGTCCAGCTCATGCGCGTGAGCGCACGTTCCGGCGCGGTCGAGCAGATGACCGCCGCGTTCCGGACGAACCTGACCGCGTTGAGCCTGCTCGCGCTCGTCGTCGGCATGTTTCTCATCTACAACAGCATGACCTTCTCGGTCGTGCAGCGCCGGCCGCTGTTTGGCACGCTGCGCTGCCTTGGCGTCACGCAGGGCGAAGTGGGCCGGCTCGTGCTCAGCGAGGCGCTGGTGATCGGCACGCTGGGGTCGCTTTTGGGGCTGGGGCTGGGCGTGCTGCTCGGCCAGGGCGCGGTGCGGTTGGTCACGCAGACCATCAACGACCTCTATTTCGTCGTCACCGTGCGCGGCCTGGCCATCGACGCAGGGAGCCTGCTCAAGGGCTTTCTGCTCGGCGTGGCTGCGACCGTCGCATCGACCGCCCTGCCCGCGTGGGAGGCCGCCACGGTCTCGCCGCGGCTGGCGCTCACCCGCTCCGGGCTGGAGGACAAGGCGCGCCGCGCGCTGCCAGCCATCACCGCGGTGGGGCTAGCGGGCATCCTGGGCGGCACGGGCCTGCTCGCCGTCCCGACGCGCGACCTGGTGATAAGCTTTGCGGGCATCTTCCTGTTGACCATCGGTTTTGCGCTGCTCGCGCCCGCGTTCACGTGGGCGGTGATGCACGTGGCCGTGCCGGTGGGCAGCCGGCTCGCGGGGGTGCTGGGCCGCATGGCCCCCCGCAGCGTCGCGGGCGCGCTCAGCCGGACCACGGTTGCTATCGCCGCACTGATGGTGGCCGTCTCCGTGACCATCGGCGTCGGCCTGATGGTGGACAGCTTCCGCAGCACCGTGGTCGCGTGGCTGGGGCAGACGCTGTGGGGCGATGTGTACATCTCCGCGCCGCAGATTACAGCCACGCGTTCCGCCGCACCGCTGGACCCGCGCGTGATCGAGATTGCCAGCCGGTGGCCTGGCGTTGCACGTTGGGATGTCCTGCGTTCGGTCGATGTGGGTTCGCCGGACGGCGCGATCCTGGTGTCGGCGGTCTCCGACGAGGACCTCACCGGGCCGCGGCTGTTCGTCTCCACTGACGGGAGCCGGGCGGAAGTTGCCGCGGCGGTCAAGGCGGGCGCGGTGCTGGCCAGCGAGCCGCTCGCCAACCGGCTCGGCCTACCGCCGCGCGGGGCGACGGTCACGCTTTACACGGACGCCGGGCCGAGGGTCTTCCCGGTCGCGGGCATCTACCGCGACTACTCCAGCAGCCAAGGCGCGGTTATGATGACGCTGGACCTCTACCGGCAGCACTGGAACGATGCGACCGTGACTGCGGCCTTGCTGGTCGTGGAGCCGGGCGCGGATGTGGACGCGGTGGTGGCAGGCCTGCGCGACGCGCTGAGCGATGTTCAGGGAGTTGTGGTGCGGCCCAATGCGGGGCTGCGCGCAGAGGCGCTGGCTGTGTTCGACCGCGCGTTCGCCATCACCGGCGCGCTGCAAATGTTGGCCGCCATCGTGGCCTTCATCGGCGTGCTCAGCGCGCTGCTCTCGCTCCAACTGGAGCGGGCGCGCGAGTTCGGCGTGCTGCGAGCGGTCGGGCTGACCGTGCGCCAGTTCCGCGGGCTGGTGCTCATGGAGACGGGGCTGATGGGTGCGGTCGCCGGGCTGCTGGCGATGCCGACCGGGTTTGCGCTGGCGGTCGTACTGATTTTCATCATCAACCGTCGCTCGTTCGGCTGGACCATGCAGCTCTATGCCGACCCGCTGGTGTTCATCCAGGCGCTGGCGCTGGCCGTCGTCGCGGCGCTACTCGCGGGCGTCTATCCCGCGATCCGCATGGGCCGGATGGCCGCGGCCGAGGCGCTGCGCGGAGAGTGACGATTGAAGATTGAAGATGGAAGATTGAAGATTACGCTGCTCTTCGGACTGGTGGTCGCAGCTGTCGTCATAGGAGCCTGGCTCTTCTGGCCGCGGACGGCCGCGCCGCTGCGGGCGAGCCTGGTGGCTGCCGCGCCGCCCGCGGACACGACCGGCTTTGCGCGCGCCGAGGGACCGCGCGACCTGGTCTTTCCCGCTGACCACGGCCCGCACGATGACTTCCAGACCGAGTGGTGGTACTACACGGGCAACCTGACCGGGGAGACGGGCGAGCACTTCGGCTTCCAGCTTACCTTCTTCCGCCGCGCACTGTTGCCCCCGGCGGAGCGATCGGCGCGGGAGTCCGATTGGGGCACCGAGCAGGTCTACATGGCACACTTCGCACTCACCGATGTCGCGGGGCGGACACATCACTCGTTCGAGAAGCTGGCCCGCGGCGCGGCCGGCATTGCGGGCGCGCAGGCGGAGCCCTACCGCGTGTGGCTGGAGGACTGGTCGGTCGAGGGAGCCACGGGCTCGGGCGGTCCCGTGGCCTTGACTGCGGACGCAGAGGATGTCGCATTGCAACTGACCCTGGTCAACCAGAAGCCGCCGGCCTTGCAGGGCGACCGAGGCTACAGCCGCAAGGGGCCGGAGCCGGGCAACGCCTCGTACTACTACAGCCTGACGCGCATTGCCGCGGAGGGCACGGTGACCGTGCGCGGGCAGACGTTCGCTGTGACGGGGCTGGCGTGGATGGACCACGAGTTCAGCACGAGCGCGCTTGGCCCGGAGCAGGTCGGCTGGGACTGGTTCAGCATCCAGCTCGACGACCAGACCGAGCTGATGGTCTTCCAGTTGCGCCGCGCGGACGGCAGCGTGGATGCCTTCTCGAGCGGCACGCTCATTGCAGTGGACAGCGCGACCCGCACCCTCGGTCCGGCAGACTTTACCATCACCCCGGCAGGGGAGTGGCGCAGCCCGCGCAGCGGCGGCATCTATCCCGCAGCCTGGACGGTTGCCGTGCCGTCTGCCGAGCTAACGTTAGAGGTCACGCCGCTGCTGGCCGACCAGGAGATGGACATCTCGTACCGCTACTGGGAGGGTGCGGTGCGCGTGGAAGGCGTACGCGGGGATCTGGCGGTGAGCGGGTATGGGTATGTGGAACTGACGGGGTACGCCCAGAGCATGCAGGGCGAGTTTTGATGTCGATCAGACAGCCGGTGACCATGTTTATAGCTTGGGCCGCGGCCAGCGTTCGATCCGGTCTGCGAGCGGGGGCAGACGCTTGGGGATGGCACTGGCCTTGAACCAGCCCTTGCGCACGCGCTCGGCCTGCTCCGGCAGTTCGGTGCTGCCCCAAACCAGCGATGCGCCCAGGATGCCGGTCAGCGCGCAACCCCAGAAGCTCCCGATGAACAGCGAGATGACCAGCAGGAGCGCGCCGGCTGCCATCACGTAGGGCCACCACTGCCAGCCGAGATGACGCTCCACGCGGATGACCCACGCGAAGCCCAGGCCAATCAGGACGAGCGTGGCGAGGCCGGCAAGCAATCCGGTGAAGTTCATGGCATCCCTACAGTGTGCGATTTGAGCAACCGCCGGTGACGGGCATTCTGCGGGTTGGCGGGCGCGTGGCCGCGCACGACGCGGCGCTGCTGGCGCACGCATTCCAGCGCATCCCACAGAAGCGTGATGCCGAAGATGCCGAGGCTGCCGCTGAGCAGGCGCGCATCCACGGCGAACGACGCGGCCAGCACAGCCAGCCCCGCGCTGAGGAATAGCGGCCAGGGCAGCCACGCCAGCCGGTACTCCAGTTTGCGCACGGCCACATGGCCGAGCCAGATGCTCAAGAAGGCCGTCAGCCCGAAGACGAGTCCCGCAGTCTCCACGAGGTCCTCACAACGTAATCCACTCCCCGCCCGTCACCCGCGCGAGTTCGTGCGGCGTCACACGCAACAGCGTACGGTCGTCGCCGCCGCCGCCGTAGATGACCTCCCAGCCGCGGATGGCCGCATCGAGCAGCGCCGGCACGGGCTGGCGGTGGCCGAACGGCGGCACCCCGCCAACCGGATAGCCGGTCAGCGCGAGCACGGTCGCCGCGTCAGCCAGCTTGACCTGTTTCTTACCGACCCCATGCCGCTCGGCCAGCACGCGGCGGTCCACGATCGCGTCACCTGAGGCGATGACCAACACCGGCGCGTCGCGCACGATGAACAGCAGCGACTTGATGATCTGTGCGGCGGTGACGCCTAACGCAGCGGCTGCCGCCGGCACGGTCGGGGTCTCTACCGTCATCGGGACGATTTCTGCGGCGATGCCTGCCTCCCGGATGTGGACGGCCAGGTCGGACGGGGTCAAAGGTGCGGGTTGGGTCATGTATGCTCCGAGGGGTGAGACCTTCGAGATCGTGCCAAGCGAAGCTTGGCCTGAGACCTTGAAGGTCTGTTCGCTTTTCAACTGCGCACGAACGTCCCGTCGTGCAGGTCCGCCAGCGCCTGCAGGATTTCCTCGCGCGTGTTCATCACGAACGGGCCGTAGCGCACGATGGGGTCGCCGGTCGGCTGGCCCGTCATCAGCAGGAAGCGCACGCCCTCCGCGCCTGCCTGCACCTGCACCGTGTCGCCGTCGCTCAACACGAGGAACCGATAGGCGGCCAGCGGTGCACTGCCCCCGAAGCTGCCTGCACCCTCGAAGATGTAGGCCAGCGCAGTCTGCCCTGCGGCGACGGGTTCCGTGAAGGTGACGCCCGCGGGCACGGTGACGTCGAGATAGGTCGGGTCAGCCGCAATCTCGGTGGCCGGGCCGCGCGTGCCGGTGTACTCGCCCGCGATGACCCGGACGGTGATCCCGCCGGGACCGGCGACGATGGGGATCATCCGGGCAGTAATCTCCCGGTAGCGTGGGGGCGACATCTTCAGGGCTGCGGGCAGGTTCACCCAGAGCTGGAAGCCTTCCATCCGGTCGTTCTCCCCGCGCTGGGGCATCTCCTCGTGCAGGATGCCGCCGCCCGCGCTCATCCACTGGACATCGCCGGTATAGATGGTCCCTGCATTGCCCAGGCTGTCCTTGTGGTCCACCGCGCCGGCGAGCATGTACGTGACCGTCTCGATGCCCCGGTGCGGGTGCATCGGGAACCCGGCGAGGTAATCTGCGGGATTGTCCGACCCGAAGTGGTCGAACAGCAGGAACGGGTCGGGGAAATCGAGGATGCGCGAGGGGAAGCTGCGCTTCAAGCGCACGCCCGCGCCTTCCATGACCGTCTGCGGAATGATTGTCGTTACGACTGACCGGATGTGTTCTGCCATACGTCCCTCCTGCTCTGATTTTACGCTACTCCGTCACCCGCTGCAAAGGCACGGCACACCGAAGGAACCACAGAATACGCGGAGCACACGGAAGTACAAGAGTCTATTCACTTCCGCGTACTCCGCGTGTTCCACGGTTTCATTCAGTCGCGCCTTTGCCCAAATGGGCGCGCGATGATACACTGCCGCACGTTCGACCCCGCCCTGTGAGGTGTCTGTGAGTTACTCCGCCTGGTATCAGTGTGTTCGCGGCTGTCCTGGTCGCTATGACGTTCTGGACGTGATCTATCGCTGCCCGGCGTGTGATGGTCTGCTGGAAGTCGTGCATGACACGCAGGCGCTCGTCGCAGCCGGGTCCGGCGCGGCGTGGCGCGACCGGTTCACCGCGCGCTCGGCCATCGGGAGCGGCCACGTGCATTCCGGCGTTTGGGCGAAGCACGAGTGGGTGCTGCCGCAGGTCAGCCCGGAGCACATCGTTACGTTGGGCGAGGGCTACACGCCGCTGCTGCCCGTTTCGCGGCTGGGCCGGGAGTTGGGCGTCGGGCCGGACCTCTGGGTCAAGCAGTGCGGGGTCAGCCACACCGGGTCGTTCAAGGACCTGGGCATGACGGTCCTTGTCAGTGCGGTGAAGCAGATGATGGCGCAGAATGGCTGTCCGGTGCGTGCGGTCGCGTGCGCGTCGACCGGCGACACTTCCGCCGCACTGGCCGCGTATGCGGCGAACGCAGGCATCCCCGCGCTGGTCTTCCTGCCGAAGGGCAAGATCACGACTGCGCAGCTCATCCAGCCGATCGCCAACGGCGCGCGCGTGCTGGCGCTGGACACCGACTTCGACGGCTGTATGCGCATCGTGCAGGAAGTGACGCGCGACAACTCCATCTATCTCGCCAACTCGATGAACTCGCTCCGCGTGGAAGGGCAGAAGACCGTTGGCATCGAGATTGTCCAGCAGCTTGGGTGGACGGTCCCGGATTGGATCATCCTGCCTTCCGGCAACCTGGGGAACATCTCCGCGCTGGCGAAGGGGCTGGCGCTGGCGCGGGAGCTGGGGGTCATCGACCGTCTGCCCCGGCTGGTTGCCGCGCAGGCGCAGCGGGCGAACCCGTTGTACCTGGCCTACTGCCGCGGGTTTGACCGGCTGGAGCCGGTCACCGCGGGCGCGACGGCCGCGTCCGCCATCCGTATCGGCAACCCGGTGAGCTACGAGAAGGCGGCCCGCGCGCTGCGAG
>JAKPQT010000140.1 GCA_029555885.1 Chloroflexota bacterium
AACTTCCTCTCCGTGGTCAGCCACGAGCTGCGCACGCCGCTGCACTCGATCAAGGGCTTCGTCGAGATTATCCTGATGGGCAAGACCGGCCCGGTCAGCGAGTTGCAAGAGGATTTCCTCAAGACCGTGCGGACGCAGACCCTGGTGCTCCAGCGCATGATCGACGACTTGCTGGAATTCTCGCGCATGGAGGCGGGCCGCGTACGGCTGCACCTGGCCGAGGTGTCGCTGCCCGCGATGGCGCGCAGCGTCAACGCCAAGCTCGCGCCGCTGGCCGAGGAGGGCGGGCTGCGCCTGACCCAGGACCTGCCGGATGACCTGCCGGAGATTGACGGCGACCGCACGCGGCTGGAGCAGGTGTTGACGAACCTCGTGGAAAACGCGATCAAGTTCACGCCGGGCGGGGGTGAAGTCGTCATCTCCGGTGAGCGGGTGGATGACCGCGTGCGGCTGACCGTGGCGGATTCGGGCATCGGCATCCCACCGGACGAGCAGGAGAAGGTGTTCGACCGCTTCTACCAGGTGGACGGCAGCGAGCGTCGCGCATACCGCGGCGCGGGCCTGGGGCTGAGCATCTGCCGCCACATCGTCGAACGGCACAATGGGCGCATCTGGGTCGAAAGCGAGGGCGTGCCGGGTCGCGGCAGCCGCTTCCACGTCGAGCTGCCCATCCGGCTACAGATGGACGAGGCGCCGACCATCGACTTCACCACCCCGGCCCGCGCGAGGCGCGATGGCTAGGCCGCTCGGCACGCTCCAGGTCGATGTGGATGACCTGTGGGTGTACTATGAGAGCATCGGCCGCACAACGCCGCCCGCTGCGCCCCCTGCAGCGTTCACGCAGGGCATCCCGCGGCTGCTCGACCTGTTCGACCGCTACGGCGCGCGGGCGACCTTCTTTGTCTGCGGCCGCGATCTGCCGGCCCAAGCCTCTGTGCTGGCCGAGATGGTGCGCCGGGGGCACGAAGTCGCCAACCATTCTGCCGCGCACCGCAACGGGTATGCCCGGCTCAGCCGTACGGAGTTGCACGCGGATGTCCTGACGGCGCACGAACGCATTGCCGCGGCGACAGGCCGGCCGCCAGTGGGGTTCAAGGCGCCCGGCTTCAGCTTCAACGGGCACCTGCCTGAAGTGCTGGCGGAGCTGGGCTACCTGTACGACTCGTCCATCCTGCCTACCTACCATGCACCGCTGCTCCGACTGCTCCAGCGCGTGCTCTCCGGCGGGCATGTCGACCCGACGCACTACGGACGGTGGGTGTATGGGTTCCGAGCGTTGCGACCGTATCGATTGCAGATTGCAGATTACAGATTGCAGATTACGGATTCCAATCTTGGCGAAGCGGAGCTTCGCACATCTTCAATCTTCAATCTTCAATCCGTCTGGGAGGCGCCGGTCACGACGATGCCGCTGCTGCGGCTGCCGATGCACAGCACGTTCGTGTTGAGCGCGGGCCGGTGGCTGTTCGACATGGGGCTGGGGCTGGCGTGGGCGCGCAGGGTACCCATCAACTACCTGCTCCACGCCGGGGATGTGGTGGACGCAGTGGCCGACCCGGCCCTGGCCTCCTACCGCTTCCTGGTGCAGCCGTGGGACGAACGCCGCCCGCTTTACGAGCATATGCTCGCCCGCCTGAGCAGCGCCTATCAACTTATACCGACCCGGGAGTTTGTATGCGTACGGCCATGAACGAGCGCCGTCTCATCATCATTCCGGCCTACAACGAAGCCGCAAACCTGCCGCGCGTGCTGCCGGAGATTCGCGCGGCTGCGCCGGAGTATGACATCGTCGTGGTGGACGACGGCAGCCGCGACGCGACCGCCGCGCTCGCGGCTGCGCACGGCGCAGCGGTGGTCAGCCTGCCCGCGAATCTCGGCTACGGCGGGGCCGTGCAGACCGGTTTTCGCTATGCCGTGCGCCACGGCTACGGCCTCGCGGTGGTCATCGACGCGGACGGGCAGCACGACCCGGCGGGCATCCCGTTGCTGGCAGAGGCAGTCGCCTGCTGTGACGCGGATGTGGCCGTCGGCTCGCGCTTTCGCGGGCAGATGCAGTATCATCAGCCGTGGCTCAAGCGGGTGGGCATGGCGGTCTTCGCGTGGGTCGTCTCGCGCGTCACGGGCCGGGAGGTCACGGACCCGACTTCCGGGTTCCAGGCGCTCAACCGGGACGCGCTCTGTTTTTTCGCGTATGACAACTACCCGGTGGACTATCCCGATGCTGATACGCTGCTCGTGCTGCACTATGCCGGGTTCCGCGTCGTGGAAGTGCCTGTCACCATGCGCGAGCGCATCGCCGGGGTGTCCATGCACAGCGGTTGGAAGCCGGTCTACTATGTGGGCAAGATGGGGCTGGCGATCACGATGGTGTTGTGGCGCCAGTTGACCCACCAGGGCGCCCGAAGGGTGGCAGCATGATCGATCCGCGCACACGCGTCTATATGTTCGTGTTGGGGCTGGCCGTGCTGGCCTTCGTGCTCAACCTGGTGCGCACGCGCAAGCTGCAGGAACGCTATGCGTTGCTGTGGCTGCTAGCCGGCGTCGGGCTGACGCTGGCGCCGGTCTTCATCCACCAGATCGACGCGTTCGCCTACGCGCTCGGTTTCGCCTACCCGCCTGCGCTGTTGCTCATGCTGGCCGTGGTCGGCCTGCTGCTGATTATCTTCCAGCTTTCACTGACCATCTCGCACAACAGCGATCATCTGAAGGTGCTCACGCAGGAGTTGGGGCTGCTGCGCCACGAGGTTGAGCGCCTGGCCGCGCAGGTGGACGCGCTGCGCAGCGAACGAGCGCCCCAAACCGAACGAAACGAGGAACAGACAGGGGGATGATAGTAAAAGAGGACATCGCCGCAGGCTGCATTCAGATCGAAGACAGCGTCGGGGTGTGCGGCGTGCGCGACGACACGCGCGCACTGGCTGAGGCGGCTGCGCAGTTTCCCGGGCCGGGCCGCGCATTGGACATGGGGACGGGCACCGGCTATATCGGCATCTATCTCGCGCTGCACGGCTGGGAGGTCGACGCGACCGATGTCAGCCCGCGCGCGGTCGAGCTGGCGCGGCGCAACGCCGCGGCCAACGGCGCAGCGGTCCGCGTGTACCAGTCGGACCTGTTCGACCGGGTGGAGGGCACGTTCGACCTGATCCTGTTCAATCCGCCGATGCGGCCAGATGAAACGGAGTTCAGCCGGATCGTAACGAGCCTGCTGCGCCGCAGCCCGCGCATCAGCGCCTGGCTCATGCACCTCGTCGGTCACCGCTTCGAGCGCGGGCGGTATGAGTTTCTCGCGAGCGTGCTGAGCGCCGCCCGCGACCGGCTCAAGCCGGGCGGCCGGGTGCTGATGGGCGTCAGCGCGGACGAGATCGAGCGTCTAAGCCAACTTTCCGACATCCATGTGGTCGAAGTCACACCTATCCCGACGATGCCCCGCCAGGACATCGTCCATTTTGCCGTGGAGGAGGGAGCTTGACGGTCGCGGTACGTTCCCAAGTGCTTGCCGGTGATCGCGTGCGGTGGGAGACCATCGGGCTGGCCGTCAGCCTCGCGCTGGCCTTTGCCGTGCGCGTCCATGTGGCGGGCATCCCGCGCATCGTGTGGGGCGATGAGCCGTTCTACCTGTGGCTGGGACAGAGCCTGTGGGCCGGCCAGGGATATCATTTTTTCGGATTCTCTGGGGCCCACATGCCACCGTTGTTTCCGGCCATCGCGGGCGGTCTGGCCTATCTGGTTGGGGGGCTGCAAGAGGCGAGCGAGTGGGTGTACATCCTCGCCGGCGTACTGCTGGTGCTGCCGCTTTGGAGCATCGCCAGGCGCTTGGGCGGTGCGCACGCTGGCTGGGCTGCGGCGATGGCGACTGCGGCCTACCCTGCGCTGACGTGGGGCGTGCCGTACTGGGGCACGATGACCGAACCGCTGTATCTGCTGGTCGTGGCGCTGGCGCTGGACCTGCTCGTCCGCCGCCTGACGGATGCTGCGTTGGGCGTGCGGCTGCGCGATTGTCTGCTGCTCGGCGGGCTGCTGGGACTGGCTTACCTCGTGCGCACGGAGGCGCTGGTCCTCGTGCCGGTGATGTTTGGTCTGCTGGCTGGGACGCAGGTGTGGCGTACGCGGGAGCAACGCGCCGCGCGCTGGCCGGCCGCGCTGGCTGGTCTGGCCGCGGGTGCAGTCGTGTTCTTCCTGGTCGCGCTGCCTTTCATCATCTACCTCCATGACCGAACCGGCGAATGGCGGCTGACCGGGGCCGCGGGCATGGCCTATGTCAGCATGGAAGGGCTGTCCAGCGGCAATGTGGGTTCCTTCGATGCGTCCACCTGGGGCCTGGACCCGGCCAGCGGCGAGGTGTACCTGTTTGCGCCTGCGAGCGAGGAGGAAGGGCTGCTCTCCGCCGTCATCGCCAACCCGGTCGCATTCCTGCGCCGGCTGTACGGGAATCTCTACGACCTATTGGAACTGCTGACCGGCATCCGGCTGGTGCCCGTGCTCGTGGTGGTCCTGGCCGCGCTCGGCCTTTTTGCCCGGCCGTGGTCTGCCGACCGGCTGTGGGGCGAGCTGGCGCTGTTCGGCTCGCTGCTCGCGCCGTTGAGCTATGTCCCGTTCTTCGTGCAGGATCGCTACATGGCGGGCATCCTCCTGCCGGTACTGGCCTGGTGCGGCCTCGGCGCAGCGCACCTGGGCGGCTGGCTGCACGAATCCTGGCAGAACCTCCGGCCTGGCCGCGCGGTGAGCGCAGTTGGCCGCGGCTTGCTGCTGGCCGCGCCGGTTGTAGCACTCACGCTGTTCCTGCTGTGGCGCGGTCCTGCGCTGCGGGAGACCCTGAACGTGACGGGCGCGTACCAGCCCGCGCACCTCGACGCGGCGGCCGCGCTGCACGCGGCGGGCGCGTCGGCAGCGGACGTGGTGCTGACGCGCTACCCGGCCATCGCCTTCCACGCAGGGACGCGCTGGGCCCCGACGCCCGCGGCGCCTTGGGATGACGTGCTGGCCTATGCGCGGTCGAAGGGTGCGACCTACCTGGTCATGGACGAGTGC
>JAKPQT010000143.1 GCA_029555885.1 Chloroflexota bacterium
TCCTTGCGGCTGAACCCTCGCGAGCGGCCTCCCACTTCGCCTCGCGAAGGGTCATCCCCGGCGTCACTCGCCCGAGTGGTCGTCCTGGACCGACGTGTTGTCGGTGGCCTCGGCGCTCTTCGGGATGATGCAGACGCGGCGGAAGACGCCCTCGCCCTCGGAGCGGGTCACGACGCCGGCGTACTCGCGCAGCGTGAGCGCGGCCGCCTGCGCGTGTTCGACCAGGAAGCCCAGCATCCCCAGCAGCAGTTGACGGAGCAGGCTCTTCTCCACCGGCAGCCGGGCCAGCGGCGGCGGGACGTCGATGGACAGCGTCAACGCGCGCTGGCGCAACCGGTCTTCCAGCAGCGAATGGATGCCGTCCAGCAGCTCGCCCAGGCTGACGTGCCGCCCGGCCTGCGCGAGCCGCGCGGCCTCCAGGCGCAGCAGGGCCAGGTCCGGCGCATCCCCGCGGGAATAATGGTCATCGGCGGGCGGCACAGCCGCCGTATCGCCCGCGTCCGCGGCGGCCTGGTAGTGCTCCCACAGGATGTCGGCCAGGGCCGCGAGCGCGGCCTCGTGCTCCCGGTAGAACTGGCGTCGGCTGATGCCGATCTCGTGCGCGATGGCGCCGGCCTCCAGCCCGTCCACGTACCGCCGCACGACCAGCCGGTGCCGCCGCCACTCACGGGAGAAGGGCGGGGCCAGCGGGCCGGGGTCCAGTTCGTCGATCGCCCTGAGCAGCAGGTCATAGAGCTGCCACGCCCGCTCCTTCCGGCCCGCGTCGCGGCCCGCGGCTGCGCCTGGCGCCAGCGCCGCGGCGAGCGGGTGCGTGCGCAGGTACACCTGGTCGTAGAGATGCTGGTATAGGTCCGCCACCTGGCGGTTGAAAGCTTCGCGGGTAAGCATGGCACTCTGCACGATGACCAAATATGGCACAGCCTGGCACATGGCGTCTGGATTGTGCCTGCCAGAATTGATATACTAACATAAATCACCAGATTTTCGCAGCTTCCGTGGCCCTCACGTCATTTCCATCTGTTCAAAGGAGAAGAGCAAATGTCAGTCAACGATTCCAAGAAGCTGAGCCGCCGCAAGTTCCTCAACGGTGCGCTCTTAGCTGGGGCAGGCGCCAGTGCGAGCTTCGCACTCGGCGCGTGCGCACCCACTACCGCACCGGCTCAGGCTCCCGCCGGCCAGCAGCCGGCCGCCGAAGCCACCGCTGCACCGGCCGCGGCCGGCAAGGTCAACCTGCGCTTCATCACCAACCACGGCGCAGCGGACGAGCCGCTGTTCGTCAAGGTCGTCGAAAACTTCATGGCCGCCAACCCCGACATCACCATCGAGCGCCTCGACATCGCGGGCGAGGAGTTCTACAACTCCATCAACACGCAGGGCGCGGGCGGCCAACTGCCGGATGTGTGGTACACCCGCACGTTCGATGTACCCGTCTATGCCAGCAAAGGCTGGACCGTGAGCCTGCAGCCGCTTGCCGAGCGCGATGCGGCCGAGGTCAACGTGGATGACTTCTGGCCCGCCGAGCTGGCGCAGATGCAGTGGAAGGGCGAGCTGTTCGCCCTGCCCTACGATTTCTCCAACATCGGCATCTACTACAACAAGGACTGGTTCGATCAGGCAGGCGTTGCCTATCCCGCGAACGACGAGTGGAAGTGGGACGACCTGCTGCAGACCGGCCTGAATTTCGTTCAGAAGGAAGGCAACGAGTTCAAGACCTGGGCGCTGGATATGTACCTGTGGGACTGGGTGTTCATGGGCCTCCTGTACGGCTGGGGCGGCAAAGTCTTCAGCGATGATTTCAAGGAAGTCCTGATCGATAGCCCCGAAAACTTGGCAGCGATGCAGTGGTTCGTGTCAGCCCGCGAGCAGGGCCTCTACCCCGAGGCCGGCGCCGCGCCGCAGGGCGTCGATCCATTCTCGGGCGCGGTGGTGCCGATGGCCTTCCAGGGCTCCTGGGCCACGGTCCAGCTTCGCGCCAACATCGCGGACAAGTTCGACTTCGACTGCCTGGCGATGCCGAAGTCCCCGTCCGGTGCGCCCTGCATCAACGCGGCAGGCGGCGCGTGGGGCATCGCGAAGAACACGAAGGACCTCGAAGCGTCCTGGAAGTTCAACAAGTATCTGACCAGCACGGAAGGCACCAACATCCTGATCTCCGAGCCGCTGCGCAGCATCCCGGGCCGCAAATCCTCCGTGCCGAAGTGGAATGAGACCGCCGCGCAGGGTGGCCTGCCGCCGGAGAATGTGGAAGTCTTCGCCAGGCAGATGGAAGGTGCGCATGCTGCGCCCTACCCGCCGTACTGGCGCGACTATGCCAACGCGTGGACCAACATCATCGTCCCAACCCTCAACGGCACCGTGGACGAGGACCCAGCGGAGACCCTGAAGGCGTTCAGCGAAGAAGTGACCCGCATCATCGACCAGAACCAGGCCAGCCTGGGCTGATACGTGAACAGGTGAACGGGTGAAGAGGTGACAAGGTGACTGGGTGACAAGGTGAAGAGGTGAACAGGCGCCAGAGTGAGAAAGCGCCGGGATGAAAAGGCTAATGGATTCGAGGCTTTAGCCGGTTTGGCAGTGAACCAGCGTTCACTATGTTACCGGCTAACGCCTCGACTCCAGCGGCGCACCTCTTCACCCAGTCACCTTGTCACCCTGTCACCTTGTCACCCTGTCACCTTGTCACCCTGTCACCTTGTCACCCTGTCACCTTGTCACCTCTTCACCGCCGGGGGTGCTTATGCTCCGATTACCCAAATTCTACATGCCCAAGTCGCGCCTCGCACGGCTGGAAGCCCGTGACGGCTTCCTGTTTATCCTGCCGTGGGCCATCGGCTACCTGCTGTTCCGTCTGGGTCCCCTGCTTTACTCTCTTTACCTCAGCTTCACGGATTTCTCGGGCTCGGGCGCGCCGAAATTCATCGGCTTAGAGAATTACATCTATATGTTCACCCGGGATCCGCGTTTCATGGATTCGGTGCGCTCCACGCTGGCATTTGTCGTGGGCTTTCTGCCGCTCAACCTGATCGTGGGCCTGGCGATTGCGCTGCTCATGAACCAGCGCGTGCGGGGGATTCTGACCTTCCGCGCGATCTACTACCTGCCCTCCGTCACTTCGGGCGTGGGCGTTGCGCTGCTGTGGCAGTTTGTCTTTCACAAACAGTGGGGCATCCTCAACGCGATCCTGTCGTTCTTCGGCATCCAGAACATCGGCTGGTTGGTTGACCCGGACTGGGTCATGGTCGCATTCGTCATCATGTCCCTGTGGGGCGTCGGCGGCAGCATGATCATCTACCTGTCCGGCCTCCAATCCATACCTACCGAATTGTACGAATCTGCGTCCATCGACGGCGCCGGCCGGACGCGGCAGTTCTGGCACATCACCCTGCCCATGCTCAGCCCGACCATCTTCTTCAACCTCGTCACGGGCCTGATCGGAGCGTTCCAGATCTTCGAGAGCGCGTACGTGATGACCGGCGGCGGCCCGCGCTACGCCACGTATTTCTTCGGACTGAACATCTACTTCACGGCGTTCCGGTCGCTGCGCTTCGGCTATGCGTCCACACTCGCCTGGATGTTGTTCGCCATCATCGTCGCGCTGACGATCTTCGTGTTCAGCACGTCGCGGCGCTGGGTCTTCTACGCGGGTGCGCGGGACGAAGAGGCATAAGGAGACGCGCATGGCTATCGGACAACAATACCTCAGCGGCGCCTCAGGCGGGATCGACTACCACGGACTGGGTACTCGGCGCATGCGGCGCATCGAAAAATTCCTGGTCTATCTCGTTCTCTTCATGGGCGCCACGCTGCTCATGGTTCCGTTCTTCTGGATGGCCTCGACCAGCCTGAAGAGTCTGGCTGAGGTGCAGACATGGCCGATTGTCTGGATTCCGAGCCAGTTCCTGTGGTCCAACTACCCAACTGTCTTTGAGCGCACACCCTTCGCCCGCTACCTGCTGAACAGCCTGATTATCTCCGGCGGAGGCATCATCGGCACCCTGGTCGGCAGCTCGCTTGCGGGGTTCGGCTTCGCCCGGCTGCGCTTCCCCGGCCGCGACCTGCTCTTCTTCATCAACCTGACCACCCTGATGCTGCCCGCCTGGGTCGTCATCGTGCCCCACTTCATGATGTTCAGCTACGTCGGCTGGCTCGACTCGTACAAGCCGATCATCGTGCCCGCGTTCTTCGGCAACGCGTTCCACATCTTCCTGTTCCGCCAGGCGTTCCTGGGCATCCCGCGCGAGCTGGAAGACGCCGCGCGCATCGATGGCGCCTCGAACCTGCGCATCTTCGCGCAGCTCTTCCTGCCGCTGTCCAAGCCGGTCATCGCGACGGTCGCCATCTTTGCCTTCTATTACTATTGGAATGACCTGGTCTACCCGCTGGTCTACCTTCAGTCGCAGCTCAAGTTCCCGGTCAGCCTCGGCCTGCGCATGTTCCAGACCGCCAACATGGGTGTGGTTGAGATGCCCCTGCTGATGGCCGCCTCGGTCATGGCCCTGCTGCCGTGCGTGCTGCTCTTCCTCTTCGCGCAGCAACTGTTCATCCAGGGCGTCGTCGTCACGGGGGTCGAGAAGTAAGTTACAAGTTGGAAGGTTCAGGTTGAAGGTTACGGGATTCAGTGAAATGATTGCGGCAGCAACCTGTAACCTGGGCGGAGCAAAGCTCCGCACAACCTTCAACCTGGAACCAGAAAGGGTCACATCGCATGACAATCAACATCGGTATCCTCGGCCTGGCGCACGGCCATGTCAACTCGTACCTGGCCCAGTGGCAGCAGAACGCCGGCCATGACATCGCCGCGGTCGCGGCTTGGGACCACAACGCGACACGGCTGGCGAAGGGCGTCGAGCAGTTCGGCTTCGACGGCTGTGCCAGCGTTGCGGAGCTCCTGGCCCGCCCGGACATCCAGGGCGTGGTAGTTGCCGCGGAAACCTCGCTGCACGCCGACCTGGTCGTGCAGGCGGCTGAGGCAGGCAAGATGATTGCCCTGCAGAAGCCCATGGCACTCACGCTGCCGGAGGCCGACCGCATGGTTGCCGCGGTCGAGCGGGCGGGCGTGCCCTTCACCCTCGCCTGGCAGATGCGCGTCGACCCGCAGAACATCGCCATGAAGGAGATGGTGCAGCAGGAGACGCTCGGCAAGGTCTACATGGTGCGCCGACGCCACGGCCTGCCCTCGCAGCTCTGGGACATCGCGACCATGTGGCACTTCGACCCCGCGCTCAACCGCGACATCTGGGCCGACGACTCCGCGCACCCGATCGACTTCATCCACTGGCTGCTCGGCGTGCCTGAATCTGTCACCGCCGAGGTGATGAGCCTGCGTGACCCGCGCGCACCGATGGACAACGGCGTCGCGCTGTTCCGCTATGCAGGCGGCCCGCTGGTGCAGGTCGACTGCTCGTTCACCTGCGTGGCCGCGGAGAACACCACCGAAATCTACTGCGAGCGGGGCAGCATTATCCAGAGCTTCGGGGATGTGCCAGGCTGCGCTGCACCGCGGCCCGCCGGCGACCTGGGGCTGAAGTGGTACAGCCAGGACACCAAGAGCTGGACCTACAGCGACATCCCCAGCCCGGCCCAGCACGGCGCGCGCATCGCGGGGCTGTCCGGCCCGCTGGCCGAGTTCTTCCACGGCCGGCGCGCGCCGCTCGCCACCGCAGAAGAGGGGCGCACCTCGCTGCGCATGGTGCTCGCGACCTACGTCTCCACGCGCGAGGGCTGCCGCGTGACGCTGGACGACCCGCGCATCGCCGCGGTGTAAGGGAGAATAGAACGCTGATGACGTTGATGCGACTGATTGACGCTGATTTTTTCCATTATATAGATCACAACGGGATCAGCGTGAATCTGTCCAATCTGCGTCATCAGCGTTCTATTTTAGCGTTGAGGTAAACATGCAGTACCGTCCCTTCCCCGGCCTGCCCCTGGCCCCCTCCGTCATCTGCCTCGGCACTGGCGGCTACGGCACGAACATCCCGACTGAGCAGGCCTTCGCGCTGCTGGACGCGTACGCCGAGCAGGGCGGCAACTTCCTCGACACCGCACGCATCTACGGCGCGTGGGCGCCCGGCGGCGACGGCGCCAGCGAGAAGACCCTCGGCGCCTGGCTCAAGCGCACGGGGGCGCGCCACCGGTTCGTCATCTCCACCAAGGGCGCACACCCTGACCTGTCCACCATGCACATCAGCCGCATCGGGCCGGCGGACCTCGCGGCGGACATCCGGGCCAGCCTCGATGCGCTCCAGACGGATGTCATCGACGTCTACTGGCTGCACCGCGATGACCCGGCCGTGCCGGTCGGTGAGATCCTGGCCGCGCTCAACGAGCACCTGGCCGCGGGCCGCGTGCGCGCCATCGGCGCGTCCAACTGGTCGCTCGCCCGCCTGGTCGAGGCGAACGAGTATGCGCGCGAGCACGGTCTGACCGGCTTCCAGGCCAACCAGATCGGCTGGAGCCTGGCCGCCGCGAACACCGGCACGGCGCCGGTCGCGGGGATGCTCTACATGGACGCGCCGACCTATGCGTATCATCAGCAGACGGGCCTGCCCGTGCTGGCCTACTCGTCGCAGGCGACGGGC